>JAQSWG010000003.1 GCA_029266735.1 Ornithinibacter sp. | reverse complement strand
GGGGTCATGCAGCCTGTACCGGTCGTCGCCGTGGATGTATGCCGCCGTGTCACCCCCGCACACCGGGGTCACCGAGTAGACGTGGTCGAGGTGGCCGTGCGTGAGGAGCACCGCGGCCGGCCGGAGCCGGTGCTCCGAAAGAACGCCCCGCAGCGTCTCCTCGACGCCGATACCCGGGTCGACGACGAGGCACTCCTCCCCCGGGCCCGACGCGAGGACGTAGCAGTTGGTGCCGAAGGCGGCGGCGGGGAAGGCGACGGCGAGCACGGTGGGAGCGTAGCCGTCGGCCCCTGCCTAGGATGGGGCCGCCGTTGCCACCAGTCGAAGGGATCCCCGTGACCAAGGAGCAGGAGCGAGCGCGGGCGCGCCGTCGCTACGAGCGCCAGCAGGCGGCGATCGCCCGGCGTGCGGCGGAGCGTGCCCGGCGGCTGCGCATCGCCGCGGTGGTCGGGACGGTCGCCGTCGTCGTGGGCCTGGCCGCCGTGCTCGGGACCGTCTTCGGCTCCGAGGAGGACCCGGCAGCGCCGCCCGCGACGACGGCGACCGGCTGCTCCATCCCCCCGACCGCCCTCGGCACCGGAGCCCAGCTGAGCCTTCCCGACAAGGCGACGGTCCAGGGGAAGACCTACGTCGCGACCCTGACGACGAACTGCGGCGACATCGAGCTGACGCTGGACGGGGAGAAGGCACCACAGGCAGTGGCCTCCTTCGTCCAGCTCGCACGGCAGAACTACTGGCTGAACTCCCCCTGCCACCGGTGGCGATGGCGCGGACGGCCGACCCGGACACGGGCAACGGCGGCCAGTTCTTCCTCGTCCACGGGGACTCGAGCCTGCCCGACCCGGACGGGTACACGGTCTTCGGCACGGTCACGTCCGGGTTGGATATTGTCGACAGGATCGCCGCCCGCGGCGTGGCGGCCGGGGGCAGTCCCGACGACGGCATCCCTGCCGCGCCGATCAGCATCCTCCGGGTTGCTGTCACCGAGAAGAAGGCCTGACCGTGTCCGACGACAAGCCCACTCCCCGCCCGGCGATCCCCTCACCGGCCGCCATCGCCTCACGGATCCACGCACGCCCCGTGGCGGCGCCGGCCCCGGTGAAGCACTCGGAGTCGGCGCGTTTCGGGCGGGTCGACGACGAGGGTCGCGTGTTCGTCAGGGTGGGCGACGAGGAGCGCGAGGTCGGGTCCTACCCCGGCGCCACGCCCGAGGAGGCGCTTCAGTACTTCGCCCGGAAGTACGACGAGCTCGTGGCGTCGGCGGACCTGCTCGAGGCGCGGCTCGCGAACCCGGACGTCTCGGCCAAGGAGGTCGCCGACGGTCTGGCCACGCTCAAGGAGCACGTGGGGACCACCGGCGTGGTCGGTGACGTGCCGGCGCTGCTCGCGACGATGGACCGCGTCGAGACCGGACTGGCGGCCAAGCGCTCGGCCGAGGCGGAGCAGCGCGCCGCGGCCCGTGCGCAGGCGGCCGAACAGCGCGAGGCGCTCGTCGCGGAGGCGGAGAAGATCGCCGCTCAGCCGCCCGGCTCCACGCAGTGGAAGACGAGCGGGGAACGCATGCGCACGTTGCTCGAGGAGTGGAAGCAGCACCAGCGCACCGGCCCCAAGCTCGACAAGACCACCGAGTCGGCGCTGTGGCAGCGGTTCAGCCACGCCCGTAACGCCTTCGACAAGGCGCGCCGAGCCTGGTTCGCCGACCTCGAGTCGAGCCGTGCCGACGCGCGCTCGGCCAAGGAGGCTCTCGTCCGCGAGGCGGAGCAGCTCGCCACGAGCACGGACTGGGCACCGACGGCCCGCGCCTTCAAGCAGCTGATGGACCGTTGGCGCGCCGCGGGGCGTGCCTCGCGGGCCGAGGACGACGCCCTCTGGGAGAGGTTCCGCAGCGCCCAGGACTCCTTCTTCGCCGCCAAGGACAGGGTGGCGGCGGCCGAGGACGAGGAGTTCCGCAGCAACCTCGTCGTCAAGGAGGAGCTCCTCACCGAGGCCGAGGCGCTGCTTCCGGTCACCGACGTGGAGGCCGCCAAGGGGGCGCTGCGCGGCATCCAGGACCGGTGGGAGCGTGCGGGCAAGGTGCCTCGCGCCGAGCTCGAGCGCGTCGAGAAGCGGATGCGGCGCGTCGAGACCGCGGTCCGCGAGGCCGACGAGCAGCGCTGGCGCCGCTCCAACCCGGAGGTGGCCGCCCGGGCCCGCTCGCTCGTCGACCAGCTCGAGGCGTCGGTGGCGTCCATCGAGGCCGAGGTCGCGCAGGCCGAGGCGACCGGGGACGAGTCGGCCGCCGAGGCGGCGCGCGAGCGGCTCAGCGCCCAGCAGGAGTGGCTCGCCCAGGCCCGCGCCGGCCTCGACGAGTTCGGCGGCTGACCACCACGGGTCGGTCGTCGGTTGCGCGCGGGTCAGTCGTCGGTGCGCCGGCCTCCGGTCACCCGGTGCGCGTCGAAGACGCCGTCGACGCGCTGAACCGCGCGGACGACGTGACCGAGGTGCCCGGGGTCGCCCATCTCGAAGGTGAAGTGCAGCTTCGCGACCCGGTCACGCGACGTCGTGACCGCCGCCGAGAGGATGTTGACGCCGTGGTCGGAGATGACCCGCGTGACGTCTGACAGCAGGCGGGACCGGTCGAGTGCCTCGACCTGGAGCTGGACGAGGAACATGCTGCCGGCGGTCGGCGCCCACTCGACCTCGATGATCTTCTCCGCCTGGGAGAGCAGCGAGTCCGCGTTCGTGCAGTCCGTGCGGTGGACCGACACGCCGTTGCCCCGCGTGACGAAGCCGAGGATGTCGTCACCCGGCACGGGTGTACAGCACCGGGCCAACTTGACCCAGACGTCGGCCATCCCCTTGACGACGACCCCCGGGTCGTTCGAGCGTCGCGCGCTCGGTCGGGTGGCGACGGGGACAGCGGCCTCCGCGATGTCCTCGCTCGCCCCTTCCTCGCCGCCGACCGAGGCGACGAGGCGCGAGACGACGTGCTGCGCCGACACGTTCCCCTCGCCGATGGCGGCGTAGAGGCTGTCGATACCGCCGAGCCGCAGCTCTTCGGCGATGCCGGTGAGGGACTCGAGGGACGTGAGCCGCTGGAGCGGTAGCCCCTGCTTGCGCATGACCTTCGCCAGGGAGTCCTTCCCGAGGTCGATCATCTCCTCGCGGCGTTCCTTCGTGAACCAGTGGCGGATCTTGTTGCGCGCCCGGGCCGAGCGGACGAACGACAGCCAGTCGCGGGACGGGCCGGCGGAGTCGGCCTTCGAGGTGAGCACCTCGACGACGTCACCGTTGTCGAGCTGGCTCTCCAGCGGCACCAGCCGTCCGTTGACGCGCGCGCCGATGCAGTGGTGTCCCACCTCGGTGTGCACCGCGTAGGCGAAGTCGACGGGGGTGGACCCGGCGGGCAGCCCGACGAGCTGGCCCTTCGGGGTGAAGACGTAGACCTCGCTGGCGTTGATCTCGAAGCGCAGCGACTCGAGGAACTCCCCGGGATCGGAGGTCTCCTTCTGCCAGTCCAGGAGCTGGCGCAGCCACGCCATGTCGTTGACCGGGTCGTTCTGCCCGTCGCGGACCTGTACCCCGCCCTCGCCACCGGTCCCCTTGGCCGGGTCCTCCTTGTACTTCCAGTGGGCAGCGACGCCGTACTCCGCCCGGCGGTGCATCGTGTGCGTACGGATCTGGATCTCGACGGGCTTCCCGCCGGGCCCGATGACCGTCGTGTGCAGCGACTGGTACATGTTGAACTTCGGCATCGCGATGTAGTCCTTGAACCGGCCGGGCACCGGGTTCCACCGCGCATGGAGGGCACCGAGGGCGGCGTAGCAGTCGCGGACGGTATCCACCGTCACGCGTACGGCCACGAGGTCGTAGATCTGCTCGAAGTCGCGGCCGCCGACGATCATCTTCTGGTAGACGGAGTAGTAGTGCTTGGGCCGCCCGGTCACCGTCGCCTTGATCTTCGCGGCCCGCAGGTCGGCCCCGACCTCTTCGCGGACGCCCGCGAGGTACTCCTCCCTGGCCGGTGCGCGCTCTGCGACGAGGCGGACGATCTCGTCGTAGACCTTGGGGTACAGCGCCTGGAACGACAGGTCCTCGAGCTCCCACTTGATCGTGTTCATGCCGAGTCGGTGCGCGAGCGGCGCGTAGATCTCGAGGGTCTCCTTCGCCTTTCGCTGGGCGCTCTCCTGTGAGACGTACCGCCACGTCCGCGCGTTGTGCAGCCGGTCGGCGAGCTTGATGACGAGCACCCGGATGTCCCGCGCCATCGCGACGACCATCTTGCGCACCGTCTCGGCCTGCGCGGCCTGGCCGTAGGTCACCTTGTCGAGCTTGGTGACACCGTCGACGAGCATGGCGATCTCGTCGCCGAAGTCACGCCTCAGCGCCTCGAGGCTGTATGCCGTGTCCTCCACCGTGTCGTGCAGCAGAGCCGCCGCCAGGGTGGTCGGCGTCATCCCGAGCTCGGCGAGGATCGTCGTCACCGCCAGCGGGTGGGTGATGTAGTCGTCGCCGGAGCGGCGCTTCTGGCCGTCGTGTGCCCGCTCCGCCACGGCATACGCACGCCCGACCAGCGCGAGGTCCGCCTTGGGGTGAGTGCTCCGGACCACCTGCAGGAGCGGTTCCAGGACCGGGTTCTCCGGGACGCGGTTGCGGCCGACGAGGGCGAGGGCTGCGCGGGCTCGCGCGCGCGACGACACGCCGGGGGCCGACGTCCCCGGTGCAGCCGTCGTGATGTCCTCGGCCATGCCGGGAGTGTAGTCGTCGGTCAAGGACCGACACCGGCCGCACCCACAGTGCCTGGGACCGCAACCCCGTCGCGCCCGGCGGGGTCAGCGCCGTGACTTGGGTGTTCTCCGTGGCTGGTTGCGCGGGCCGGTCTGGGCGTACTTGTGGACGGCTCGACCGGTGATGGTCGCGCCCTCCCCCTCGCTCGCAGCCGGCGCACCCGGGCCGCCCACCGTGACCGGCTCCTCGGAGGCGCTGGCGCGCTCCTCGGCGGCGAGGTCCTTCGCGCGCCGCGCCTGGTGCCGCGCGGCCCGCTTGTCGAGCTCGAGGACGGCCGGGTCGTTGCGACGCAGCGAGACGAGGAGCGGCGTCGCGATGAAGATCGAGGAGTAGGCGCCGATGAGGATGCCGATGAACAGCACGAGCGAGAGGTCGAGGAGCACGCCCGGACCGAGCCAGAGGGCGCCGACCACGAGCACGGCGGCGATCGGTAGCAGACCGATCACCGTCGTGTTGATGGAGCGCACCATCGTCTGGTTGACCGCGAGGTTCGCCGCCTGGGCGAACGTGAGCCGGCCGTTGGCGAACGCCTCGTTCGTGTTCTCCCGCACCTTGTCGAAGACGACGACGGTGTCGTAGAGGCTGTAGCCGAGCACGGTGAGGAAGCCGATCATCGACGCGGGGGACACCTCGAAGCCGCTGAGGGAGTAGATGCCCACCGTGATGATCATGTCGTGGGCGAGCGCGATGAGCGCGGCCGCCGCCATCTTCCAGTTGCGGAAGTAGATCGTCATGACCAGCGCCACGGAGAGCAGGAAGATGACGAGGGCTCTGAGCGCCTGCTGGCTGACCGACGCACCCCACGACGGTCCGATGAACGTCGCGCTGACGTCCTGTTCGGGCACGTCGAACGCCTCGGCGAGCTCGGCCCTCACGCTCTGGCTCGCGTCGTCGGAGAGCCGCTCGGTCTGGACACGGACCGTGTCGTTGCCCACGAGGGTGACGTTGACGTCGAGGGACTCGTCGTCGCCGCGGGCCGCCTCGCGTGCCACCTGCTCGTAGGCCGCAGGGGCTCCGGAGGTCGCCACGCGGAACTCGGAGCCACCTCGGAACTCCAGTCCGAGGTTCAGTCCCTGCGTCACGAGGCCGAGCACGGCGATCGTCATGAGGACCAGGGACGCGAGGTAGAAGCGGCGCCGCTGGGCGACGACGGGCACCGACCGGCGCCCCGTGTAGAGGTCGTTGCCCAGGGTGGCGAGGTTGAGGTTCATGCCACGCCTCCTTCGGACGCGAGGGGGCTGGGGGTCTGCGCGGGCCGGGCGGCGGACGACGACGCCGGCGCTCCGCCCGCTGAGGCGGGTGCCGGAGCCGGGGCTGGCGTCGGTGCCGGCGAGGTGAACCGGCCACGACCGGCATACCGCGGAACCCCCGAGGTGACCAGCCTCCGTGGGTCCAGCCCGGACCACGGGTGCCCGTCGCGGAAGAACGGGCGGCGCGCGAGGAGCGACACGACCGGATGGGTGAACCAGAAGACGATGAGCAGGTCGATGAGTGTCGTGAGGCCGAGGGTGAACGCGAAGCCCCGCACGCTCGAGCTCGCCAACGCGAACAGGACCAGCGCCGCGAGGAAGTTCACGCCGTCGGCGATGAGGATGGTGCGCTTGGCGCGGTTCCATCCCGTCTCCACCGCCGCAGCCAGGGACCGGCCGTCGCGCAGCTCGTCACGGATGCGTTCGAAGTAGACGATGAACGAGTCCGCGGTGAAACCGATGGCGACGATGAGGCCCGTGACACCCGCCATGTCGAGGCGGTAGTTGTGCGACCAGCCCAGGATGGAGATGGCGAGGAAGGTCAGGAGTGCCGCGACGAGGATCGACGCGACCGTGACGAGCCCGAGCACGCGGTACTGGATCAACGAGTAGACCACGACGAGGACGAGCCCGAGGAGGCCGGCGATCAAGCCGTAGCGCAGCTGCTCGCTGCCGAGCGTGGGGCTGATGTCGACGCTCGTCTGCTCCTCGAAGGACAGTGGCAGCGCGCCGAACTTCAGCTGGTCGGACAGGGCGCGGGCCCGGTCGATCGTGAACCCGCCGGTGATGCTGGCCCGGCCGTCGAGGATGGCCTCGTTGAAGCGGGGCGCGACGATGACCCGCGAGTCGAGGGTCGCCGCCAGCTGGTTCTGCGGCTCCGGGAGGACCACCATCGTGCGGCTGATGTCCGCGTACTGGCGGGCGCCCTCCCCGTCGAGGGTGAGCGCGATCTCGACCTCGCTCGTCACCGCGCCCTGCTGGTTGGTCCGGTAGCCGGACGTCGCGTCGCTGATCTTGTCGCCGGACACGGCGACGGGACCGAGGATGTACTTGGCGCTGCCGTCGACCTCGCACGTGACGAGCGGCTTCGTCGGGTCGTCGACGAGGCCCTCCAGGGCGGCGGGGTCGGAGCAGTCCAGGGACTGGAACTCCTCGGTGAGCTCGGGAGTGATCCACGCGAGGTCGGTCGGGTCCTTCGGCGCGGTCGCACCGGCCGGCGGGCTGGCGGTCGGTGAGGGGTTCGGGCTCGGGGACGGGCTCTCCGCCGTGCTCGGCGACGGGGTCGCCGCGGTCAGCGCCCCCGGAACCGCGCTGTTGCTCGTCGGGGTGGCGCTACTGGCGGTCGTCGGGGTGGCCGAGGCCGACGGCGACGGGCTCGGGGAGCCGGTCGACGTAACGCTCGGCGACGGCGTGGGCTGCGGAGCCCCGGCCGTCACCGCGAGCACGGGCCGGAACTGCAGCTGGGAGGACCGGCTGATGGCGTCCCGGACCTCCTGGGTGGGGATCTCCGGGATGCTCACGACGATGTTGCGGTCACCCTGCGTCGTCACCTCGGCGCCGGAGACGCCACCGGCGTCGACGCGCTGGACGATGATGTCGCGAGCCTGGTTGAGCTGCTCGGCCGAGACGCTCTGGCCCGCGGTGGTCTGCGGCTCCAGGATGATCTGGGTGCCGCCCTCGAGATCGAGCCCGAGCTTCGGGCTCAGCTGGGCGGTCGACCAGTAGTAGGCCCCCGCGAGGAGGCCGGTGAGAGCGAGGATGAGGACGGCGAGGGCCGTCAGGGCACGTCTGGCGTTCACCCGCTGCTGCTGCGCCGACATCCTCAGCGGACCTCGGACGCGCGCATGCCGACGGCGCGACGGTCGAAGCGCAGCGTGGTCCCGTTCCCCGCGTCGAGCGTGACCACCGCGGCGTCGAGCTCGACGATCGTCCCGTAGAGCCCGGAGGTCGTGACGACCTCCTCCCCCACCGCCAACGAGCCCTGGAGGGCCTGGATCTGCTGGGCTCGCCGCCGCTGGCTCACGATGATGAAGACGAGCAGGAGGAACGGGAGCAGCAGGATGAGCAGGTAGCCGAGGCCGCTGGAGCCGGAGAACATGGGTGAGATCGGTCCTTTGGGGTCAGGTTGCCCGCTCGTGGCAGGCAGTGGTTCGGCCCGGACGCGCCGGGCCGAGAGTGCAGTCTAGGCGAGTCCTTCCGAGGGCACCAACGACTCCGACCCGCCGCGAGTGCCCGCGGCTCAGCGGCCGAAGCGCCCGCTGGTGCCCGGCTCCTGTCCTGACCCGGAGCCGGTCTCCAGCGGTAGGGCGTCCTGCTGGAGGCCGGGGCTCGGTGCCGTCAGGCCGAGATGGCGCCAGGCGCGGGCCGCGGCGGACCGGCCACGGGGCGTCCGCACGACGTACCCCTCGCGGACGAGGTACGGCTCGGCAACCGTCTCGACGGTGTCGGCCTCCTCCCCGACGGCGATCGCCAGCGTCGACAGGCCCACCGGGCCACCACCGAATCGGCCGCACAGCGCCTCGAGCACGGCCCGGTCGAGCCGGTCGAGCCCGGCGTCGTCGACGTCGAACAACGCCAGCGCCGCGCGGGCGGCCGGGTGGTCGACGTGGCCCTCGCCGTGCACCTGCGCCCAGTCGCGCACCCGCCGGAGGAGCCGGTTGGCGATGCGCGGCGTCCCTCGGGAACGGCCGGCGATCTCGCTGATGCCCGCCTCGTCGGCGTCCACGGCCAGGAGGCGGGCCGAGCGATGGAGGATGGTGACGAGGTCGGCGACGTCGTAGTAGTCGAGGTGACCCGTGAAGCCGAAGCGGTCCCGCAGCGGCGCGGGCAGCAACCCGGCCCGTGTCGTCGCGCCGACGACGGTGAACGCCGGGAGCTCCAGAGGGATGGCCGTCGCCCCCGGTCCCTTGCCGACGATGACGTCGACGCGGTAGTCCTCCATGGCGAGATAGAGCATCTCCTCGGCCGGGCGGCTCATCCGGTGGATCTCGTCGAGGAAGAGCACCTCTCCCTCGTCGAGCGAGGAGAGCACCGCCGCGAGGTCGCCCGCGTGCTGGATCGCCGGCCCGCTGGTCACCCGGATCGGGCGGTCGAGCTCGGCCGCGACGATCATCGCGAGGGTCGTCTTGCCGAGTCCCGGGGGGCCGGAGAGAAGGACGTGGTCCGGCGGGCTGCCCCGACGTCTCGCCGCCTCGAGGACCAGCCCGAGCTGGTCGCGGACGCGTGGCTGTCCCGGGAACTCGGCCAGGCGGCGGGGACGAAGGGCGGCCTCGACCACCCTGTCGTCGTCGGTGCCCCCGGCGTCGACGACGCGAGCGGTGGCCTCGTACGAACCGCCGGGCTCGGTCGACCCGCCGGACCGGAACGACCCGGCGGCCTCCGGTTCCCGGATCTCGCTGGCGAACCCCCGCTGCGACGGCACCTCGGTCATGGCCGCAGCTCCCGCAGGGCAAGCCGCAGGTAGCTGGCGATGTCCGCGCCGGGCGGGGCGCTCTGCGCGACCCGCTCGACGGCATCCCCCGCCTGCTTCGCCGACCAGCCGAGCCCGACGAGGGCCTCGGTGACCTGACCGCGCCACGGTTCGCCCGAGTCGGGTCTGCCGGTTCGCGTCGGTGCGCCGGAACTGCTGCCGCGCAGGGCCCCCACCTTGTCACGTAGCTCGAGGACGAGCCGCTCGGCCGATTTCGTCCCGATGCCCGGGATCGTCGTGAGCGCCTTGCTGTCCCCGGTGGTGAGCGCCGCCGCGAGCTCGTCCGGACCCATGACCGACAGCATGGCGAGCGCGAGCCGCGGGCCGACCCCGGAGACCGTCTGCAGGGTCTGGAACATGTCCCTCTCGGCGGACGCGCCGAACCCGAAGAGCGTGAGGGAGTCCTCACGGACGACGAGGCTGGTCGCCAGTGACGCCTCGCTCCCCCGCCGGCAGGTCGCCGCGGTGGCCGGGGTGGTGTGGACGAGCATCCCCACCCCTGCGACCTCGACGACGACGTGGTCCAGCCCGACGTGGGCCACCGTCCCGCGGACGGAGGCGATCACCGCCGGGTCTCCGCCGCCAGCGCGGCCAGCCGGGCCGCCGACGCCCCGCGCCAGGCATGGCAGACGGCCAGGGCGAGGGCGTCCGCCGCGTCGGCCGGGCGCGGAGCCATCTCGAGACCGAGGATCCGGGTGACCATGGCGGTGACCTGCGACTTGTCGGCCCGCCCGGAGCCGGTCACCGCCGCCTTGACCTCGGTCGGGGTGTGGAAGACGACGGGGATGCCGCGCTTGGCCGCCGCGAGGAGGGCCACGGCGGTCGCGTGGGCGGTGGTCATCACGGTGGCGACGTTGACGTCGGCGAAGACCCGCTCGACCGCGACCACCTCGGGCTGGAAGCGGGCGAGCCACACGTCGAGCTCGCGCTCGAGGAACACCAGCCGCTCGCCCGGGTCGCCGTCGCTCGGGGTCCTGACCACGCCCACGGCCACCATGGCGGCTCGCCCCGGCCGGCCGTCGACGACACCGAGACCGCAGCGGGTCAGGCCGGGATCGACTCCGAGCACGCGCACGTGTCGCCTTCCTCGCCGGGGCACCGCCTTGGGGCGGCTGCTCGTTAGAACACCTGTTCGGCAGCCACGCTACACACCGCCGGCGGCCCGCTCACGGAGCAACACGCGCGTCGTCGGACACGGACCGTGCGCTGACACCTTCACTCGGACTCGAGCTCGGCCAGCACCTCGTCGGGGATGTCCCCGTTGGCGAACACGTCCTGCACGTCGTCGGAGTCCTCGAGCGCCTCGATGACGCGGATCATCCTCTTCGCACCCTCGAGGTCGAGAGGAACCTGCATGCTCGGCACCCACGACGCCTCGGCCGAGTCGTAGTCGACGCCGGCCTGCTGCAGGGCGGTCCGGACCGCCACGACGTCCGACGCCTCGCAGACCACCTCCCAGCTGTCGCCGTTGTCGTTGACCTCCTCCGCGCCGGCCTCGAGGACGACCTCGAGGATGTCGTCCTCGGTGCGGTCGCTGGTCTTGGGAACGAGGACGACGCCCTTGCGGGTGAACAGGTACGAGACCGAGCCGGGGTCGGCGAGCGCGCCACCGTGGCGGGTGAGGGCCGTGCGGACCTCGGCGGCCGCGCGGTTGCGGTTGTCGGTGAGGCACTCGATGAGGACCGCCACCCCGCCCGGCGCATAGCCCTCGTAGGTGATGGTCTCCCAGTTCGCCCCGCCGGCCGTGGCTCCGGAGCCGCGCTTGACGGCGTTGTCGATGTTCGTGTTCGGGACCGACGTCTTCTTGGCCTTCTGGATCGCGTCGTAGAGGGTCGGGTTGCCCGCCGGGTCGCCGCCACCGGTTCGCGCGGCCACCTCGATGTTCTTGATGAGCTTCGCGAAGAGCTTGCCGCGCTTGGCGTCGATCGCCGCCTTCTTGTGCTTGGTGGTCGCCCACTTGGAGTGGCCGCTCATGAACGCTCCCTCTGGTGTTGCCTCACGATGTCGACGAACAGGCGGTGGACCCGGTGGTCGCCGGTCACCTCCGGGTGGAAGGACGTGACGAGCAGGTCGCCCGAACGCGCGGCGACGATCCTACCGGCGGCGGGACCCTCCTCCACGCGGGCCAGGACCTGCACGGACTCCCCCGCGTCCTCGATCCACGGGGCGCGGATGAACACCGCGCGAACCGGCTCACCGCCGAGCTCACGGATGTGCAGGTCCTCCTCGAACGAGTCGACCTGACGGCCGAAGGCGTTGCGTCGCACCGTGATGTCGAGACCTCCGAGGGTCTCCTGGTCCGGCCGCGCGTCGGCGAGGCGGTCGGCGAGCATGATCATGCCCGCGCACGACCCGTAGACCGGCATCCCGGCCGCGATCCGCTCGCGGAGGGGGGCCTGGAGTCCGAAGGCGCGGACGAGCTTGTCCATCGTCGTCGACTCGCCGCCGGGGATGACCAGCCCGCCGACCGCCGCGACCTCCTCGGGGCGCCGGACGGTCGTCGTGCGCGCACCGGCGGCCTCGAGCGCCGCAAGGTGCTCGCGGACGTCACCCTGCACGGCCAGCACGCCGATCAGTGGTGGGATGCCGGTCACGGGCGTCGATGCTACGGCTCCCGTGAACCGGTCGGCTCAGTCCCCCCGTGGCGGGGTCTGCCGTGCCTGCCCCCTGGCGGCTACCCGGACCGGAAGCACGCTCTGCGCCGGGGCACCACCGCGGCCGCCCGCTGCGGTGACCGGCTGCTGCTCACGGCACGACGGTTCGGCGGCGCTACGGTCGTGCCATGTCCTCGACGCTGACCTCGCGGGCCAGGGAGCTCGACACCCTGCACGCCGGCACGGACCTGCGCGGGCGGTTCCGACTCCCTGCTGGTGTGGTGTACCTCGACGGGAACTCGCTGGGTGCGCTGCCGGTGGGCGTTGCGGAGGCGGTCGCCGACGTCGTCCACCGGCAGTGGGGGAACCGGCTCATCGCGAGCTGGAACGAGGCGGGGTGGTGGGGCGCCCCGACCCGGGTCGGTGACCGCCTCGGCCGGCTGGTCGGGGCCGCCCCCGGGCAGGTGGTGTGCACCGACTCGACCACGGTGAACCTCTACAAGGCGGTCGTCGCGGCATCCCGCATGCGGCCGGACCGGCGGGTCGTGCTGACCGACCCCGACTCGTTCCCGACCGACCTGTACATCACCGACGCCGCCGCCCGGGATGCCGGCCTCGTCGTCGAGCGGGTTCCCCCGCCGGAGGCAGCCGGGCGCGTCGCGGAGCTGGGCGACGACCTCGCCCTCGCGTCGTACAGCTCGGTCGACTACCGCACCGGCGAACTGTGGGACCTGCCGTCGCTCACCCGGGCCGTGCACGCGGTGGGCGGCCTCGCCTGCTGGGACCTGTGCCACTCCGCCGGGGTGCTCGACATCGGGCTCGACGAGCACCGGGCGGACCTGGCTGTGGGCTGTGGCTACAAGTACCTCAACGGCGGCCCGGGCGCCCCGGGCTTCCTCTACGTCGCCGCCCGGCACCAGGACGCCTTCGACCAGCCGCTCGCGGGGTGGAACGGCCATGCCACCCCGTTCGCGATGGCGCCCGACTACGTCCCGGCTCCCGGCATCAGCCGGGCCAGGGTGGGAACCCCACACCTGCTTGGGATGCTCGCCCTGGAGGCGGCCCTTGCCGCGTACGACCGGGTCGAGGTGTCCGCGGTCCGAGAGCGGTCGCTGTCGCTCACCGGCTTCTTCCTGGAGTGCCTCGACTCGCTCCTGCCCCAGCTCCCGGTCGCCACGCCGCGCGAGGCCGGCCGGCGGGGGTCGCAGGTGAGCGTCCGGCATCCGCAGGCGTATGCCGTCGTGCAGGCCCTCATCGCCCGGGGGGTGGTCGGCGACTTCCGCGAGCCGGACATCGTCCGGCTCGGCTTCGCACCGCTCTACCTGACACACGGCGACGTGCTACGGGCCGCCACCCACCTGCTCGAGGTCGTTGTGGGCGGCGAGTTCGAGCGCGAGGAGTTCCGGACCCGCGCCACCGTGACCTGAGGTGCCGATACGGTCGCGTCGTGAGCAGCCCGCCCAGGTCCGAGCGGCTCGCCCGTCCCGCCTCGGGGCTGGCCCTGCTCCGCGCCTACGAGCGGGGGTGGCTGCGGGTCGACCTCGTCGCGGGCCTCACCGTCGGGGCGATGCTCATCCCGCAGTCGATGGCCTACGCCGAGCTCGCCGGGATGCCGCCGCAGTACGGCTTCTACGCGGTGTTGGCGCCGCTCGTGGTCTACGCGGTGGTCGGCACGAGCCGGCACCTGGGGGTCGGACCCGAGCCCGGAACGGCGATCCTCGCGGCCACCGGCGTGGGGGCCATCGCCGGCGGTGACCCGGCACGGTACGTGGCGCTCATGGCGGCCCTGGCGCTGGTCGTCGGTACCGTGGCGGTGCTCGCGGCGCTGGCGCGGCTGGGGTTCATCGCCTCGGTGCTGTCCAAGCCGGTGCTGGTCGGCTACATCACCGGCGTGGGGCTCACCCTGCTCAGCAGCCAGATCGCGGCCTTCACGGGGGTCGACATCGAGGCGGACCGGTTCTTCCCCCGAGTCGCGGAGCTCGTCACCGAGCTGGGCGACGTCGACCCGGCGACCCTCGCCGTGGGGGCCGGGTCGCTCGCGATCGTCCTGGTCCTCCGACGCCGGGCCCCTCGAGTGCCCGGCGCCCTGGTCGCGGTGGTGCTGGCCACCCTCGTCGTCTGGCTGCTCCCCGGTGACGACCCGGTCGTGCCGGTCGTCGGCGAGATCCCGGAGGGGCTGCCGACGCCCGGTCTGCCCGGCGTGGCCCTGGGCGACGTCGTGCAGCTGTTGCCCGTGGCCCTGGGCATCGTGCTCGTGGGGTTCACGGACAACATGCTCACCGCTCGCTCGATCGCCGCGCGGCAGGGCTACCGGATCGACCCGAACCGCGAGCTCCTCGCCCTGGGGCTGACCAACCTCTCCGCCGGGATCTCCCAGGGCTTCCCGGTGTCGTCGAGCGCCAGCCGCACGGCCGTGCCGGCCTCGTTGGGCAGTCGCACGCAGCTGGTGTCGCTCGTCGCCTGCTCCGTGGTCGTCGCCACGCTGCTCGTGCTCAGCCCCGTGCTCGACGAGATCCCACGGGCCGCACTGGCGGCGGTCATCGTCTCGGCGGCCATCTCGATCATCGACGTCCCGGGCTACCGGGCACTGTGGAAGGTCAGCCCGCAGGAGGCAGCCCTCGCGCTCGCAGCCGCTCTCGGGGTCATCGTCTTCGACGTCCTCACTGGCGTCCTGCTCGCCGTGAGCCTGTCGATCGTCGTGGCCCTGGGCCGCATGGCGCTCCCCCACGACGCCATCCTCGGGGACCGGCCGGAGCTCGACGGGTGGGTGGAGGTCGACGCGCACCCCGGCGCCCGAACGGAGCCCGGGCTCCTGGTCTACCGCTTCGACGCGCCGCTCTTCTTCCTCAACAGCGAGCGGTTCCGGGTCCGGGTGCTCGAGGCGCTCGAGGCCAACCCCGGCCGTGAGGAGTGGGTCGTCCTCGACTTCGAGGGCATCGGTGCGCTCGACGCCTCGGCCCTCGACGGGTTGGCCGACCTGCTGGAGCAGCTCGCGGCGACCGAGGTGGCCCGCGTCGGGGTGGCACGCGCCAACCAGGACGTCCTGCGTCGGCTGCGGCGGGTGGGCCTGCTCCACCCCGAGGGGCCCCTGCACGACTACCCCACCATCAACGCCGCGGTGCGGGACTTCCGTGGGCGGGGCGACGAGCAGACCCAGCCGGACCTCCGCCCCTGACGTGGCCGGCTACCAGCCGCGCTCGGCCAGGCGGTGCGGCTCCGGGATCTCGTCGACGTTGATGCCGACCATCGCCTCGCCGAGGCCACGAGACACCTTGGCGATGACGTCCGGGTCGTCGTAGAACGTCGTGGCCTTGACGATGGCCTCCGCCCGTTCTGCCGGGTTCCCCGACTTGAAGATCCCCGACCCGACGAAGACTCCCTCGGCGCCGAGCTGCATCATCATCGCGGCGTCCGCCGGGGTGGCGATGCCGCCGGCGGTGAAGAGGACGACGGGCAGCTTGCCTGCTGCGGCGACCTCCTTGACGAGGTCGTACGGCGCCTGCAGCTCCTTCGCCGCGACGTACAGCTCGTCCTCGGGGAGGTTCTGGAGACGACGGATCTGCTGGCGGATCTGGCGCATGTGCGTGGTCGCGTTGGAGACGTCGCCCGTCCCCGCCTCGCCCTTGGAACGGATCATCGCCGCCCCCTCGGTGATGCGACGCAGGGCCTCGCCCAGGTTGGTGGCGCCACACACGAACGGGACGGTGAACGCCCACTTGTCGATGTGGTTGGCGTAGTCAGCGGGGGTGAGCACCTCGGACTCGTCGACGTAGTCGACACCCAGGCTCTGGAGCACCTGGGCCTCGACGAAGTGACCGATCCGGGCCTTCGCCATGACGGGGACCGAGACCGCCTCGATGATGCCGTCGATCATGTCCGGGTCGCTCATCCGCGACACCCCGCCCTGCGCACGGATGTCGGCGGGCACCCGCTCGAGGGCCATGACGGCGACGGCTCCGGCATCCTCGGCGATCCTGGCCTGCTCCGCGTTGACGACGTCCATGATGACCCCGCCCTTGAGCATCTCGGCCATTCCCCGCTTCACGCGGGTCGTGCCGGTGGTGGGGGCGTTCTGCTGCTCGCTCATGGCGCCCAGTCTAGGTCCGTCGGAGCCCGGCTCCCACCGCCTCCCGGACGGCCCTCGCCACTGCTTCACGGGCACCTCGCGCGCCGCTTGCCTGACGCGGACCCCCCGGGTGGGGACGCGGAGCGGCTCAGGCCGCCAGGGCCAGGGGCAGCTCGTCGTCGAAGTCGACGGGTTCCGGCAGGGCCGCGTAGCCCGCGAGCCGGAAGAACAGCACCGAGCGCTTGGCGCGGACCCTGCGCACCTCTCGCACGGCGTCGTTGTGGAAGTTGCGCGCCAGCCGCACCCGCAGCCCGCTGGCGGCGACGCGGTCCAGCGAGTCGGTCACGAGCTCGTCGTCGCGCGCCCTCAGGCCCGCGACGACGTCATCCGGCAGGGCGGCCCGGAGCGCGGCCGTGAGGTCGCTCTCGACGCCCTCGCGGCCCCCGAAGTGCTGGCCGTCGAGGAGGTCCTCCGTCAACGGGTGCTCGGTGGTCCGCTCGAGGGAGGCGGTGGCTGCGTCCGCGATGAGCAGCGCGCTCCCCGGGTCGAGCGCTCCGCTGTTGGCCAGCTCCAGGGCCGCCTCGGCCCGCCGCACCAGCTGGGCGTCGAGCGCGGACATCGCCCCCTCCACCTTGGCGTGCAGCCGGTCCAGCCGGGCCGCCGAGTAGGAGAGGTACCAGGCCAGGGCGATGAGGACGATGACGACGAAGGTGACGGCCTGCAGCACGTCGAGGTCGAGCATCAGTTGCCACCGCCCGGGACGCCGCGCACCAGCCGGCCCCACAGCCCGGTCGGAGTGGGCTGGTCCGGCTCGCCGTGGGCGCCCGCGATGACCGTCTCGTAGACGGCGAGGACCCGGTCGGCGACGACACCCCAGTCGAAGACGCGCGCGCGGTCCTGCCCCAGGGCACGAAGCGTTCCCCGTCGCTCCGGGTCGGCGAGCAGGCCCAGCACCGCGTGCCCCAGCGCATCGGCGGACCCGGTCTCGAACAACACTCCCGTGCGCCCGCCGTCCAGCACGTCGGTGAAGGCCGGCAGGTCCGAGGCGACGACCGCCGCCCCCGCTGCCATCGCCTCGACGAGGACGATGCCGAAGCTCTCGCCGCCCAGGTGCGGTGCCAGGTAGGTGTCGACCGAGGCAAGGAGTGACGCCTTGTCCTCCTCGGTGACCACACCCAGCACCTCGGTTGACCTGACCACCCGGGGGTCGGCGTCACGCAGCAGCACCGAGGCGTCGCCCGGGCCTGCCACGAGCAGCCGGGCGGTCGGGTGCTCGTCGAGGACGGCCCGCATGGCCCGAAGGGCGACCCCGAGACCCTTGCGGGGCTCGTCGCAACGGCCGAGGAAGGCGAGCGTGGGCGCCTCGGCGGTGCCGCACCACTCCTCCCGCGGCCGTGCATCCCTGAACCGGTCCACCCGCACGCCGTTGGGGATGATGAACGACTCGGCGCGCAGGTAGCGCCGCATGTTGGCGCGCGCCTCCTGGGACACGGCGATCCGCCCTCGGATCTTCTCGAGGGAGGGGCGCAGGAGGGGCTGGGCCGCCTGCAGGGCACGGGACTTGACGACGGACGAGTGGAACGTCGCCACCACCGGTTCGTCGGTCGAGGCCCACAGGGCCATGAGGGCGGCCGAGGGGTTCATCGGCTCGTGCAGGTGGAGCACCTCGAAGTGGCCGGCCTCGAGCCACCTCGTCACCCGCGCGGAGGTCACCGGACCGAAGGTGAGCCTGGCGACCGAGCCGTTGTACCTCACCGCCACCGGCCGTCCCGACGAGGTGAAGTATGCCGGGAGTCCCTCCTCCTCGTCCGCCGGTGCCAGCACCGACACCTCGTGGCCTCGGGCGAGGAAGTGTTCGGCGAGGTCCCGCACGTGGAACTGCACCCCACCGGGCACGTCCCAGGCATAGGGACAGACCATCCCGATCCTCATCGAGCCCCCTCCTGGGCGGGCAGCCGCTCGCGGTCCAGGTCGTCGAGGAACACCCGCTGGAGCATGTGCCAGTCGGCGGTGTGCACCCGGACGGCGGCGCCCAGCGTGTCGGCGCACGCCTGGGTCATGGCGGTGGCCCGCTCTCGAGTGGTACCGCTGCCGGGGTCGGTCACGCAGGGGTGGAACGTGATGACGATGCCCCATCCGCTCCCCCGGCGCTCATGGCGGATGGACACCGGGTGCAGCGGCCTCTGTTCCGCGATGGCCAGCGCGGCGGGTCCTGGGGCCATCCTCGCGCGGTGCCCGCAGAAGTCGACGTCCACCCCCCTCGAGCTGAGGTCCCGGTCGGCGAGCAGCGGGATGATGCCCGGTCGCCGGGCCGCCTCGCGCAGGGCCGGGAACGGGTTGCCGGCACCGGTCAGGGGGATGATCGTCATTCCCAGCGACTGGCGGAAGGCGAGGAACTCCTCGAAGACCTCCTCGGGCCTCAGGCGCTCCGCGACGGTCGTCACCGGTCCGAGATGGGTGGTGCCCCACGCTCCGGCGAGGTCCCAGTTCCCCATGTGCCCGAGGAACGCGACGACCGACCCTCCGGAGTCGATGACGTCCCTGACCGCGCCGTCACCCTCGGCCGTCACCCGTGACGCCACGTCGTCAGGGCCGAGGTCCTGGAGCCGGAACGCCTCGCAGTAGTAGCGGAGGTACGAGCGCATGCCGTCGCGGACGAGCGCGCTGAGCTCCGTCGTGTCGAGCTCCGGGCGCACGCGAGCGTAGTTCTGCCGGAGGCGCTCGGCGCCACCACGGGCGACCGTGAGGTCCGCGGCGCGGTCGAAGAGGGCGTAGGCAGCCCGTTCCGGCATCCGCCGGACCGCGCCCCACCCGAGGCGGTGGCCCGCCACGGTGAGCCGGTCCCCGAGGTCGTCCGGCACGAGCCTCACGCCGTGCTCAGCGCCTGGCGGCGCACCTCGAGGATCCGTTGCACGACGGTGACGAGGCTCGCGAGCGCCAGCAGGCCGAGCACCACGCCGAGGACGACCCACGGAAGGTCGAGCAGCCCGGTGAGCCCCGTGGCGATGAGGACGACGACGAGCCGGTCGGCGCGCTCGGCGATGCCGACGTTCGCCGTCATGCCCAGGCCCTCGGCGCGCGCCTTGGCGTAGGACACCACGCTGCCGAGGATGAGGCAGGCCAGGGCCAGCGCCGCCATGTAGGCCTCGTCACCGTCCCCCGCGAACCAGAGCACGAGCCCGCCGAAGATGGCCGCATCGCCGATCCGGTCGAGCGTGGAGTCCAGGTACGCCCCCCAGTTCCCGGACCGTCCGATCCGCCGAGCCATGATGCCGTCGACGGTGTCGGAGAAGACGAAGACGGTGATGACGAGCGTCCCGATGAGCAGCTCGCCGCGCGGGTAGAACGCCAAGGCACCGAAACAGACGCCGAGAGTGCCGATGATGGTGACGACGTCGGGGCTGATGCCGAGTCGGATGAGCAGTGCCGCCACGGGTGTCAGCAGCTTGGTGAAGAAGGCGCGGGCGTATCGGTTGAGCATGGTGGGGCCAGCGTAGTGGGGCCGGCGGAGCGGTGCCGGTCACACTCGTGCGGACCGCTTGTGTCCGGAGGGCAACAGGAGAAATGTAGCCGTCATGAGTGCCACGACCGCAGCCGCACCTCCCGTCCCCGCAACGACGAGCATCCGCAACGTCGTGCTCGTCGGACCGAGCGGGTCAGGGAAGTCCCGGCTGTTCGACCACGTCGTCGACGCCTGCCTGCCGGGGCGCGCCACCCGCGAGGAGGCCGGGCCCACGACGGGCCTGCGGGCGGCGACGATCACCACCGGGAAGGCGGTGCTGACGCTGCTGGACGCCCCGGGCAACCCCGACTTCGTCGGGGTGGTCCGGGCGGGGCTGAGGGCGGCGGATGCCGCCCTCTTCGTCGTCTCGGCGGCCGACGGAGCCGACGCGCAGAGCCGGGCGCTCTGGCACGAGTGCGCCGTCGTCGGTGTGCCGCGCGCGGTGGTGATCACCCAGCTCGACGCCCGCGACGCCGACTTCGCTGCCACGCTGGCCGACTGCCAGGCCCACTTCGGCTCCGGCATCCAGCCCCTCGGCGTGCCGGTCGCGGGCTCGGCCGGCGCGGTGAGCTCGATCGCGGACCTCCTCCTCGGTGAGGTCCACGACTACGCCGACGGAACCCGCTCCGTGCGCCGGCCGAGCCCCGAGCACGCGGAGGTCTTCGACACCTACCGACCGGGGCTGCTCGAGGGGATCATCGAGGAGTCGGAGGACAGCGGCCTCATGGAGCGGTACCTCGAGGGTGAGGAGCTGGACTTCGAGACGCTCGAGCGGGACCTGCTGACCGCGGTCGCCCATGGGACGTTCCACCCGGTCCTGCCGGTGTCCTCCGAGACCGGTGCGGGGGTCGGCGTGCTCCTGCACGTCATCGAGGCGGCATTCCCGCACCCGGGCCTCCACCCGGTCCCCACGGTCACACCGGTCGGTGGCGGTGCCACGGTGGAGCTGTCCGCGGACCCGGCCGGCCCGCTGGTCGCTGAGGTCGTCCACACCGAGTCCGACCCCTACGTGGGGCACCTGTCCCTCGTGCGCGTGTTCTCGGGAACCCTGCGCGGGGACCGGGCGGTGCATGTCTCCGGCCACCTCGAGCTCCTCGGGGTGCCCACCGGGGAGGGTCACGCGGCCCACGACGAGGACGTGCGACCCGGGGCGCTCGCAGCGCCCCTCGACGGCGAGCTGTTGCCCAAGCCCCAGGCCGTGGCCGGTGAGGTCGTCGTCGTCACCAAGCTCGCCACTGCGCAGACGTCGGACACCATCTCGTCACCGGAGCGCCCGCTTCTCGTCACCCCGTGGTCGCTGCCCGAAGCCCTGCTTCCGGCCGCGGTGGCGGCGACCAGCCGGGCGGACGAGGACCGGATGCCGGTCGCCTTTCGCGAGCTCGCGGCCGAGGACCCCTCGCTGCGCATCGAGCACGAGGGGAGGACCGGTCAGGTGGTGCTGTGGACCACCGGGCCGGCACACCTCGACCTCGTGCTCGCGCGCCTGCGGAGCCGTTTCAACGTCGCCGTCGAACAGGTGCCTGTGAAGGTCGCCATGAAGGAGACGGCCGTCGACCGCACCGAGGCGCAGGGCCGCCACGTCAAGCAGTCGGGCGGGCACGGCCAGTTCGCCGTGTGCCACCTCGTCATGGAGCCGCTGCCACGCGGCTCGGGCGTCGAGTTCACCGAGGTCGTCGTCGGGGGCGCCGTCCCGCGGCAGTTCATCGGCAGTGTGGAGAAGGGGGTGCACGCCCAGCTCGAGAAGGGGCTCCTCGCCGGGTGGCCGGTGGTCGACGTCAAGGTCACCCTCACCGACGGCAAGGCCCACTCGGTCGACTCCTCAGACGTGGCGTTCCAGACGGCGGCCGGGATCGCCCTTCGCGAGATGGCCTCGCCGGCCACGATGTGCCTGCTCGAGCCGATCGACACCGTCCTCGTCACCGTGGACGACGAGTACCTGGGCGGCGTGATGACCGACATCGGCACCCGCCGGGGCCAGATCATCGGGTCCTTCCCCGCGGAGGGCGAGCCGGGTCGTTCCGTGCTCGAGGCCGCCGTGCCCCAGCTGGAGCTCCTCGACTATGCGATCACCCTGCGCTCGCTCGCCCATGGCACCGGCACGTTCCACCGGGAGCAGCGGGGCTACGAGCGCCTCCCGGAACGGCTGGCGCAGGACCACCTCGGAAAAGGCCGCCACATCTGACGGCGCGCCCGCGTCCGGTCAGGTCGGCCAGTGCTCGACGAGGCGTGCCCGGACGTCCTCGAGCAGCATCGGCAGCGCCTTGGTGCGCGCGACGATCGGCAGGAAGTTGGCGTCGCCACCCCACCGGGGCACCACGTGCTGGTGGAGGTGGGCTGCGACGCCCGCACCTGCGACGGCGCCCTGGTTCATGCCGAGGTTGAAGCCCATCGGCGCCGACGCCGCCTCGAGCGCGCGGATCGCTGCCTTCGTGAGCAGCGTGAACTCCTCGGTCTCCTCTGCGGTGAGGTCGACGTAGAGCGCCACATGCCGGTACGGGCACACCAGCACGTGGCCGGGGTTGTACGGGAAGAGGTTCATGACCACATAGCAGAGGTCACCACGATGGACCACGAGGCCTCCCTCGTCGTCCTTCTCGGGCGCCGAGCAGAAGGGGCAGCCGTCCCCGGCATCCGGGTCCGGCCGGTCGGCGGCGATGTAGACCATCCGGTGGGGTGTCCACAGCCGTTCGAACGCGTCTCCCTCCCCGGCGAAGTCCGCGGGATCCTCGTGCGCCGGCATAGCCCGATCCTAGGGCGGCGGCCCGTCCGGCGGCCTGTGGGCGCTCGGCAGCCGCTGGACCCCCGTTCCGTGGAGCACGCCCAGTGTCCCAGCGTGGCTCAATCGGCGTCCGGCGGGCGGGCAAAAGGGTGAGGCCCCGGGAAGTATGAGTTCCCGGGGCCTCGATCGACTCGGCGTGATGTTCCGCGTCTCACGAGAGAGCTTCCGAACACCCACCACCCGCATCACCGGATGGCTCCGTGCGGCGAACCGCTCGGGCTGGCACTCGGCCTTCTCTCGATCCCTCCGCCACCGAGGTGGTGGAGTGAGACCATGTCTAGTCCTGGATCCGGTGCCCCGCAAGGGGTTTCGACAGCGACTTTTCGGGACGTGTGGTGGACCGGCGTGTCGTCGGCGTGTCGTGTGACTGCCGTGACGGCTGTCGACGGGCAACTCGCGCCGTCTCACGAAGCGAGACCACCGAGACGGATGACGGCTCAGACCTGACGGCGGTCGGCGATCGCACCGACCACCTCGGCGACCGCGTCGGCGATCGGGACGCCGTTCTTCTGCGAACCGTCCCGGTAGCGGAACGACACCGCCCCGGCGGAGCGGTCCTCCTCGCCGGCGATGAGCACGAACGGCACCTTCGCCTTGCTGGCGTTGCGGATCTTCTTCGGGAAGCGGTCGTCCGAGGCGTCGAGCTCGAACCGCACACCAGCGGCGCCCAGCTGCCGCCCCACGTCGGTGAGGTGGTCGACGAACTCCTCCGCAACCGGCACCCCGAGCACCTGCACCGGGGAGAGCCAGGGCGGGAAGGCGCCGGCATAGTGCTCCACGAGGACGCCCATGAACCGCTCGATCGACCCGAACTTGGCCGAGTGGATCATCACGGGTTGCTGCCGGGACCCGTCGGCCGCCTGGTACTCGAGCCCGAAGCCCGCCGGCTGGTTGAAGTCGTACTGGATCGTCGACATCTGCCAGGTGCGCCCGATCGCGTCGCGGGCCTGGACCGAGATCTTCGGGCCGTAGAACGCCGCACCGCCGGGATCGGGGACGAGCTCCAGCCCGGAGGCTGCTGCCGCGTCCGAGAGGACCGTCGTCGCCGTGGCCCACTGCTCGTCGCTACCGATGAACTTGTCGTTCTTGTCCTCGCCCTCGTCCCGCGTCGACAGCTCGAGGTAGAAGTCGTCCAGCCCGAAGTCGCGCAACAGCGAGAGGACGAAGTCGAGGAGGTGGGTGATCTCGGCCGGGGCCTGCTCGGGCGTCACGTACGAGTGGGAGTCGTCCATCTCCAGCCCACGAACGCGGGTGAGGCCGTGCACGACGCCCGACTTCTCGTAGCGGTACACCGACCCGAACTCGAAGAGGCGCAGCGGCAGCTCACGGTACGAGCGGCCACGGCTCCGGAAGATGAGGTTGTGCATCGGGCAGTTCATGGCCTTGAGGTAGTAGTTGCTGCCTTCGAACTCCATCGGGGGGAACATGGTGTCCGCGTAGTACGGAAGGTGACCGGAGGTGTGGAACAGACCCTCCTTGGTGATGTGCGGCGTCCCGACGTACTGGAATCCTTCCTCGATGTGCCGCCGCCTCGCGTAGTCCTCCATCTCCCGCTTGATGACCCCGCCCTTGGGGTGGAACACCGGCAGCCCGGAGCCCAGCTCGTCGGGGAAGGAGTAGAGGTCGAGCTCGGCGCCGAGCCTGCGGTGGTCCCGCTTCTCCGCCTCCGCCAACCGGTCGAGGTATGCCGTGAGGTCGGCCTTCGTCGGCCACGCCGTGCCGTAGACACGCTGGAGCTGGGGGTTCTTCTCCGATCCACGCCAGTAGGCGGCCGCACTGCGCATGAGCTTGAACGCGTTGCCGAGAACCTTGGTGGTGCGCACGTGCGGTCCGCGGCACAGGTCGGCCCAGGCCGTCGACCCGTCCTTGCGGACGTTGTCGTAGATGGTCAGCTGCGCCCCGCCGACCTCCACCGAGGCGCCCTCCCCCAGGGCCTCGAGGGCTTCACGCTCGTCAGCCCGTGCTACGCCCTGGGACGCGCCGCCCTTGAGCCCGATCAGCTCGCACTTGTAGGGCTCGGCCGACAGCTCCCGAAGGGCCTCTTCGTCGGAGACCTCCCGGCGTCGGAACGTCTGGCCCTCGTTGACGATGCGCTGCATCACCTTCTCGAGGGCCTTGAGGTCCCCGGGTGTGAAGGGCGTCTCGACGTCGAAGTCGTAGTAGAAGCCGTCGCGGATCGGCGGACCGATCCCCAGGCGGGCCTGCGGGTGGACCTCCTGCACGGCCTGCGCCAGCACGTGTGCCGTGGAGTGGCGAAGCACATCGAGGCCGTCCTGCTCGGCCGCACTCACCGGCTCGACGACGTCACCGTCGGCGAGGACGTGTGCGAGGTCGCGCAGCTCCCCGTCGACCCGGGCGACGAGCACGGAGCGGTCACCCGTGAAGAGGTCCCCTGCCGTCGTTCCGCGCTCGACGGAACGATCCTCGCCGGCGACGTGGACGGTGATCTGGGCAGACACGCGGGACTCTCCTCGTGGGCGGACCCTGTGGGCGATGGGGTAGTGGGCGCGCCGGAAAGGGGGTACCGGGGCACCGCCGATGCTATCCGCCGCGTGAACGCCCGCGCGAAGGAGTTCGTCGCGGTGGGCACCCGCCGGTCAGGCGGAGGTCGCAGGCCGGTGCCTCAGGCACCTCGGGTGAACCGGCCGGTCTCCTGCCACCGGCGCAGCCGCTCGACCGTCACCACGAGGTACGCGTCCGCCTCGGCCCGCAGGTCCGCCGTGCTGCTCTGGAACAGGCTGTTGGCGAGGAGGAGCTGTCGCGAGGCGACGAGCGCCTCGAACGCCGACTCGCTCAGGTCCGGGGGCCGGCGCACGGCGGCATAGCCCTCACGCAGCGCCTCCTCGGTGGCCGTGCTGCCGTCGCGCAGGTAGAAGACCGTGATGGCAAGGTCGAGGGCCGGGACGCCGAGGCCGCAGTCGTCGACGTCGAAGACCGCGAGGCGGCCCTCGTGCCACTTGAGGTTCCCCCCGTGGAGGTCCGCGTGGAGCAGGATCGGGGTGAGCCCCGCTCCCGCCTCTGCGAAGGCGCGGCGGCCTTCGGCGATGGCAGAAGTGAGGACCGTGGCCTCCCCCACGCCGAGCCCCGGCCGTCCGGTGAGGAGGTCCGCGTCGCCGAAGAGCGGCTCGTCGAAGACCGGGAGGTCGGCGCCGAGCGGGAGCGTGAAGCCTTCGGCGTGGTCGTGGAGCCGCGCCATGGTCCGTCCGAGCGCCGCCGCCTGCTCCTCGTCGCACACGCCGACGTCCTCGCCATCGAGCCAGCTGGCGACCGTGACGAGGAGCGGTCCACCCCACTCCGGACATGGCACCTCCACCGCCCACCGCCCGTCCCGCGTGGACACCGGGTCCGGGACCAGCACGTCGGTCTCGGCGCGCACGGCGTGCAGCCAGGACTGCTGCGCCAGCACGTTCGCCGACGTGCTGTGGGAGTTCGTGTTGACTCGCAGCGCGAACCGTCGCCCGTCGTCGGTGTCCAGGCGGAACGTCGTGTTGTAGGCGTGGAGCACGAGCGCAAGGCTCCGGACGCTGAGGCCGAAGGCAGCCGCAGCCGCGATCGCCACGCGACGGAGGGCCTCGACCTGGCCCTGGGTGTCGAGGCCGGCATAGGACGTCGCGTCCTCGACGGGTGCCACGACCACAGCGAACCACGGGCACGGGTCCCGCGACCGTGAAACGGTCCACGAGGGCATGGCCGACCGCGCGAGGATCGGGAGGTGCCGGCCCGCGACGTCGCCCTCGCCGTCCTCGTGGCCGTGGTCTGGGGTGCCGACTTCGTCGTCATAATGGACCCGTGACCGACATGCTGGCCCTCACCTCGGACCTGCCCGTCGAGCAGTTCCCGGCAGGTTCGGTCCTCATCTCGGAGGGGGCGGCGCCTTCGCGGATGCTCGTCCTCGTTTCCGGCATGGTCACCGTCGAGCGGGACGGCACGCCGTTCGCTCGGGTGGACTTCCCGGGCGCGGTCTTCGGCGAGATGTCCTGGATCCTCGACAGGTCCGCGACGGCCACCGCCCGAGCCGGCACGGACGTCGTGGTCCGCGTCGTCGACGACCCGGGCGCGTTCTTCGGTGGGCGGCCGGGCGCGGCGCTCGCCGTCCTCGAGATGACCGCCGCTCGACTGGACGGCCTCACCCAGTACCTCGTCGACGTCAAGAACCAGTTCGCCGGACGCGACGACCACCTGGCGATGGTGGACGGCATCCTGCACTCACTGGTCCACCATCAGGCCCCACGGCCTCGTCCCGGGTCCGCGCGGGACCCCGAGGTGCACTGAGCAGGCCCATCCCGGTCTCACTGTCCGGCGAGGTCGATCGCCTCGACGTCAGGGAGCAGGTCGATCGTCTCGGAATCGAAGACGCCGAACCAGTGGGCGGTGAGCGCAGCGGTGTCGATGGTGATGTGCGGCGGGACGTGACCGATCTGCTTCCCGGCGTTGAGGACGAGGGTTCGGCCCAGCCGGGCGTGCCAGGAACCGCCCTTCGCCCACGGCGCCTGGTGGATGTGGCCGCAGATGACGATGTCGGGTTGGTGCTCGTCGATCCACGCGGCGAGGTCGTGGTCCGGGAACTCACGGCGGCCGTCGCGGCAGAGCGGGGTCCCGGCCGGCGGCGAGTGGTAGATCCACACCCACAGGTCAGGACGGCCGACGGCGGCATCCGCCAGCTGGGCGTCCACGTCTGCGCGGGTGGCGGGACCGTCCCACCAGGGGCACACGGTGAACCGAACCCCGTCGACATCGGTCGACGCGCCGTCCACCAGCACCCGGTCCGCGTCGACGCGACGCAGCCAGGCCGCCACCTGCTCGCCGCTGTCTCCGGGACCGTCGAGGTCGTGGTTGCCCGACGAGGCGAGCACGAGCGCGTGGTCGGACAGCCTCCGCAGGTAGGAGTCCAGGACCACCGCCTGCACGTCGATCGGCACGGGGCTCACGACGTCGGCGAGGTCACCTGCCAGCACGACGACGTCGATGCCGGGGTCCTGTGCGGCCTTCACCAGCCAGTCGTAGTGCGGGAGCCGGTAGTGCAGGTCCGAGACCGAGAGGATCCGCACCCGGACGACTCTAGGGCAGGGCGTTGGTGACCTCAGGAAGGGGCCTGTCCATCGGCGGCGCTCCCTCGAGGTCCAGGGCCTGTCCCTCGGCCGCGACGAGCACGGGAATCGTGGCCTTCGCTGCCGCGTCGGCCCCGATGGTGTCGAGTGCCTCGTCGACGCGGTGCGGGCTGTGGTGGAACAGGACGAGCGAGGCGGCACCCACGCGGTCCGCGAGCCGGAGGGCGTCGTCGACGGTGGCGTGACCGTAGTCGACCGCCCGGGGCCGCTCGTGCTCGAGGAACTGGGCGTCGTGAATGAGGGCGTCGACGCCGGCCAGCGCTTCGAGGGCGTCGGCGGAGACGCCGAGCTCCGGCGCGTGGTCGGGCACGTAGCCGATCGAGCCGCCGCCCTGCCGCACGGTGTACCCGAAAGTTCGCCCGCCCTTGTGGGCGACCTCGAACGCGCGGACCTCGAAGTCGGGCACCACGACGTGGCCGGGCTGCACGGCATGGAACGTCCAGTCGCCGATGAGCCCTTCGGGAGTGATCGGGAACGCCGGCGGAGACATCATCTGGGCCACGAGGTCACGGCCGGACTTCCCGCCCTGGGCGGGGACGAGGAAGACCACCTTGGCGCCGGCCCGGTCCCCCGCGGAGAAGAAGGGCAGCCCCTGCACGTGGTCCCAGTGGACGTGGCTGACGAGGATGGTGCCCCGGAATGGCTTCCCGCCGAGCATGCCCGTCACGGTGCGGATGCCGGTGCCGGCGTCGAGGAGCAGCGTCGGGGCGGCATCCGGGCCGCTGGACAGGGCGAGACACGACGTGTTGCCGCCGTACCGGACGAACTCGCGACCTGGGGCGCACACAGAGCCGCGGACACCGAGGAAGACGACGCGCACGAGCCTCCTAGTGCACCCGACGACGGCGGATCCGTCTTCCCGACACGGGAGCGTGTGGGAGTCTACAGATCCCGGTACACCCCCTCCGTGAAATGGCCAAGGTGACCCCGACCCGATGACCGACCTGCGTCGACACGTCCCCCCGATCACGCTCGTCTGGGACGACGAGGTGCCGGGTGCGCTGTCGCGCGTCGTCGACGGAACGCTCGTGTTCGCCGACGTCTCGGGCTTCACGGCGCTGACCGAGCGCCTCTCGCGTCGTGGCCGCATCGGGGCCGAGGAGATCGTCGACACCCTCAACCGGGTCTTCGGACCGATGCTGCGCATCTCGGCCACCCGCGGCGGTGAGCTGCTGAAGTTCGGTGGGGACGCACTCCTCTTCCTCTTCCGCGGGGACGACCATCCCCAGCAGGCCTGTGACGCCGCCGTCGAAATGCGAACGGCCCTGCGGGAGGCTGCCGGAACCCCGACGTCCGTCGGCCGGCTGTCCCTCTCCATGTCCGTCGGGGTGCACTCCGGGGACGTCGCCCTCTTCCTCGTCGGGTCGCCGACGCGAGAGCTCCTCATCCTCGGACCCGCCGCGTCGGCCACCGCGCAGGCGGAGAAGGTCGCGAACGCCGGAGAGATCGTCGTGAGTCCCGCCACGGCGGCGCGTCTCTCACCCGGGTCCACCCGCCCCCGTGCCGACGGCGAGCTGCTGCTGCGTCGCCGTGCTGTCCACTCTCGCCCCGCGACCGACCCGTCGGTACCTCCGGGGGACGACCGCCTGCTCCGAACGCTCTTTCCGGTCGAGCTCGGCCAGTACCTCGCCCCCGGCCCTCCGGACCCCGAACACCGGGTGGCCACCATCGCGTTCGTCCGCTTCTCGGGGACGGACGCGATCCTCGACGAGCAGGGGCACGAGGCCCTCGGCGACACGCTGCACGAGCTCGTCACCGGCGTCGAGCAGGCGCTCAACGTGGAGGGCGTCACCCTGCTGGCCACGGACATCGACTCCAACGGCGGCAAGTTCTTCCTCGGGTCGGGTGTCCCGGTCGCGAGCGAGGACGACGAGGGTCGCATGCTACGGGCGCTGCGTCGCATCGCGGACGCCGGCCTGCCGCTCCCGCTGCAGCTGGGCGTGAACCGGGGCCACGTCTTCGCTGCCGAGGTCGGCATCGACGAGCGTGCCGCCTATTCCGCCATGGGGGACACGACGAACACCGCGGCTCGGATCATGTCGACCGCTCCCCTCGGTGCCATCCACGCCCACCCGACCGTCCTGGAGCAGTCGCACACGAGGTTCGCGGTGACACCGGCCGGCCCCTTCGCGATGAAGGGCAAGTCGGTCCCTTTGGCGGTCTACGCCGTCGGAGAGGAGATCGGAACGCGGGAGTCGGTGGCGACGGGCCGGCTGCCGATGCTCGGAAGGGACGAGGAGCTCGCGGCTGCACGGCAGGTCGTCGACGAGGCACTGAGCGGAGCCGGAGGCGTGCTGACGATCGAGGGGGCCACCGGCCTGGGCAAGTCCCGGCTGGCACAGGAGGTGCTGGAGGCCGTTGCACCCGACCACCGGATCGTGCTGCGCGCCGAGCCCTACGGTGCGTCGAGCGCCTACCGGGTCCTGCGGGACCCCGTCCGGGCGCTGCTCGGTATCCCCGGTGGCATGCCGGAGGAGATGGGGCGCGCCCTGCTCGACACGCTCGAAGAGTCCGCGCCTGACCTGCTGCCCCTTGCCCCCCTGCTTGCGGACGTCGCCCAGGTGGACGTTCCAGCGACACCGGAGGCGGACCGCATCGAACCCCAGTTCCGGGCCGACCGTGTTGCCGACGCGCTCATCGAACTGACCGCTCGCGTGCTGCCCAAGCGGGTGGTCATGCTCGTGGAGGACGCGCATTGGGCGGACGGGGCTTCCGCCCATTTCCTCGACAGGGTGGCCGTCGCGGCGACGGGCCGGCCCTGGGCGGTCATCGCGGTGCACCGCGGCGAGGGCGGGGGGTTCGCCCCGGCGACGGGGACGCGGATCCATCTCGACCCTCTCCCGCCCGAGGTCGTGGAGCGGCTCGTCATCGCGGCCACTGAGGCGACTCCGCTGCGTTCTCACGAGATCGCCGCTGTGGTGAGGAGGGCCGAGGGGAACCCGCTGTTCGTCGAAGAGGTCACCCGGCTGACCTTGGCGGCGGGATCCTTGGAGTCCCTGCCGGAGTCCGTCAACGCGGCGATGACCCGGCAGATCGACCGGCTGCCTCCGACCGTGAGGCGCATCCTGCGATACTGCGCCGTCCTCGGCCGGAGCTTCCGGCGCGAGATCCTCGACGCGACGCTCAAGGCCGACGGGCTGGGACTGGACGCCGGGACGCTCGGCACGCTGGCCGAGTTCCTCGAGCCCGACGGTCCGGATCGACTGAGGTTCCGCAACAGCCTGGTCCGCGACGCAGCGTACGAAGGGTTGGCCTTCCGGGTGCGCAGCCGGATCCACCGCACGGCCGGAGAGGTGCTCGAACAGCTCAGCACCAGCCTCGACGCCGACTCCCCAACGCTCGCCCTGCACTTCGAGCGGGCCGCTGATGCTGTCCGGACGTGGCGGTACTCCCAGATGGCCGGGGACCTCGCTGCGCGCTCGTACGCCAATGCCGACGCGGCACGACACCTCCGGAACGCCATCGACGTCAGTCGGCGGATGCCGGAGATCACCGACACCGAGCGCGCGCAGCTGTGGACCCGGATCGGTGGCCTGGCCGAGCTGGCCGGGATGTTCGAGGAGTCCGTGGACGCCTACCGCCGCGCCGAGCGACTGTTGCGACAGGACCCCCTCGGCCGGTCGAAGGTGCTCGAGCTTCGGGCGACCGTCCACACCCGGACCGGGCAGCTCGCGGCGGCCACGCGGGCCGTCGGGCGGGCACGGCGGCTCCTCGAAGGGCTGGGCGATGACGGGCGGGCCACGCTCGTCCGCCTGGACGGCCTCACCGCGCGCATCCGCGTCGATCAGGAGCGCCTACGGGAGGCGTTGGTCTGGGCGGAGCGAGCGGCGGCCGGCGCGCGGGCGACGGGCGACCCCGAGCACCTCGTCCTCGCGTTGGTGTTCCTCGACACCGTGGAGGTCTTCATGGGCGTTCCGGGCCTCGGGGCGCGACACCTCGAGGCGCTCCAGATCTGCATCGACGAAGGCCTCCGGCCGCTCGAGGAGGTCGTCAGGGGAAATCTGGGGACGCTGGACTACTTCGCTGGCCGCTGGACCGAGGCCGCCGAGTGGTACAGGACGGCCCGCGAGGTCGCGATCGAGGTCGGCAAGGACTTCGGGGCCGCCGAGACGGGTGTCAACCTCGCCGAGCTCCTCCTCAACCAAGGTGACATCTCCGCAGCGGAGGTCGTACTCGCCGACTCGCTACGGGCCCTGCGTGCATCTGGTGCCGCGCCGTCCATAGCTCAGGGTGAGGTCCAGATGGCGCGCGTCCTGATGCTCCGTGGCGAGCTCTCCGCCGCCGAGGAACTGGCTGCCGACACCGCCCGTCGTCTCCTGGAGCTGGACAAGGCGACGAGCGCCCTGGACGCGTCGCTCGTCCAGGCCGACGCGATGATCCGGGAGGGGCGACCACAGGAGGCCCTGGAGAGGCTCGACGCTGCGGAGCGCGCCGCCAGCACGGAGGCTGCCTCGGCGATGCCCAGGATCTGCCTCCAGCGCTCCCGGGCACTGCTCGCTCTGGGTCGCTTTGCCGAGGCGGAGGAGCTCATCAGCACCGGCATCATCGCCGCACGTGAGACCGCGGTGCCCTACGACGAGGCGCTCCTCCTGCGCGTGCTCAGCCGCGTGCGACGACACCAGGGTGACGGCACCGGCGCCGCACGCGCCTGGGACGACGCGGAGGGGATCCTCCAGTCGTTGGGCGCCTCGATCGTCAGCAACACCGACGACGAGGTCACCACCGCGACAACCTAGCGGCGCATGAACGCATCGCCGTAGATGTATGCCGTGTAGGTCACGGACTTGTTGAGCTTGCCTGATCCCCGCACTGCGTCGACAAGGCACGCCGTGGGCGCGGTCGGCTGGACCGACGGCCCCACGAACGCTCCGTTGACCCAGTACTCGTCAGGACACGCCACCAGCGGGCTGAACTCGATCTGGGTGCCGTCCGCGCGGTCCAGGTAGACGCGGATCGGCGGGATCGTGTTCCCAGCGCCGACCACGAAGGTCGTCGTCCACAGGGCGTGTGCCGCGGTCTGGTAGTCCAGCGGCTTGGTGAACTCGGCGAACGCTCCCTCGTCATCGGTGCCCGTACGGCTGGAGTAGGGGAAGGGCTGGCAGTCGCCACCCGTGAAGTCCTGCAGTCGCGTCCAGGACGACGCGATGGGACCGCTCAGCGTGGCGGTCTCGCCGCAGTCGAGCTCCCCCTCGACGAGCTCGAAGATCGAGGCACCCACGATGGACACGTCGTTCGTGTTCGGGTCCTGGTCGGCCCCCAGGTACTGCGGCAGGGGGAACGCGGGGTCGGCGACGGGGCCGTCCGCCCCGCCCATGAGCGAGAAGGAGCCGGCCAGCGCGGTCAGGGTCAGGGTGTCGAACTGGACGCCGTCCTCGCTCAGGCCGGGCTGGAGGGGGTCGGCCGACACTCGGGTCCACGTCGGTGCGCTGATCTCCCACCGACAGTTGTTGTTGGCGCCGCTGTCCGGACCGGAGTCTGCAGGGTTGTTGCAGGTGAACACCGTGGCACCGGCGGTGGGAGTCGCCCCGATGTTGACGCCACTCTGGAGCTCGAAGAGGGCAGGCGGGGTGCCGGCCGGGTCGGTGCTGAGTGACGCGCTGGCGAGGATGCGCGCGCTCTGCTTGAGGTCGATATCCAGGGAGGCGGACATGGCAACCAGGCTGCCGACCCCGTTGCCCAGGGTCAGCGTCAGACTCTCCGCCTTCGCCGCGTCGACGGCGGCACAGGACGTGCCCGACGACGTGGTCTTCTCGCGCACGCCGATCCCCCCGCCCGAGAAGCCCACGCCGGGCGACGCCGGGGTCGACGAGAAGTCGAGGAGTCCGGCGCCCCCCTCGTTCAGCGAGCACGCCTTGCCACCACTGAGGACCTGTGGGGATCCGGAGAGCGTCTTGTCGGCATTGACGAGACGCACGGTGTTCGAGGCGCCCGTGTCGAGCGCAAGCCACGACTTCACGTAGCTCGGCGGGTCCGTGGGAGCAGCTGCCGCCGGGCCCGCGGACCCGACGGAGAGTCCAAGGGCAAGAGCGGCCGCTGCGGCCACCGCCACGCGTCGTCTGATCTGGCTCATTCCGCGTTCCTCCGTCTGCGTTCCCTGCCGTGGTGGCCTTCACCGGGCCGCGTCGACGTCGCCATCGAGTACACGGCCAACACAACGCCCGGAGCCGACTGGACCCAAGCCTTATCACCGTAGGGCTGCCGCGACCCCGTGGCCATGGCCCGAACGGGCCATTCCCGAGCACACGGCGGTCGGGACCGGACAGCCCGGGCGCCATGCATGCAGGGACCGACGAGGCCCCTCAGGCGTCGATCGTGAGGGCCAGGTGGGTCTTCCTCGGTTCCCTGGCCGAGCGCAGGCCGGCGAGGATCTGCCCCTGGGTCCGGTCGACGACCAGCTCCACCGTGCTGGGAAGGAACAGCGGGGCAGTGAACCACACCCGGCTCCTCGACGGACCGAGCGAGCTGCGGCCCAGTGCACTGAGCGTGCGGGCGTAGCTCCACATTCCGTGTGCGATGTGTCGAGGGAAGCCCATGACGCGGGCGCTCAAGGGGTGCAGGTGGATCGGGTTGAGGTCGCCGGAGACCGACGCGTACGCACGCCCAAGGTCCGACGACAGGCGCCAGCGCCCGACGGCCGGACCCGCAGCAGGGATGGGCGGCGCCTCCTCCCGCGGGGCGCCCTCGGTGCCCGTGCCGCGACTGAGGTAGACGCTGTCGCACTCCCACACCAGGGCGTCGCCCACGCGCGCCTCCACACGGACGTCGAGGGTCCGTCCTCGGCGGTGCGGCCGCACCTCGCCGGCCGTGACGGACAGGGTGAGCGGGTCCGCGGCGTCGAGCCGGCGATGGGTCGTGACCGTGTTCGCGAGGTGGACCATGCCGGGCAGGGGCAGGGGAAAGTCCCGTCGGGCCATGAGGGCCATCTGGACGGGGAACGCCAGCACCCACGGGTACGGCTGCGGGAGCGCGTCGTCGACGGCATACCCGCACAGGCGTTGGTATGCCGAGAGCCGGCCTCGGTCGACGCGCACCTCCTCCACCCGCAGAGTCCGCTCCGGGACCGTCTCGCCGCGACGACCCCGAGCGGTGAGAGCACCGCGAAGGAGAGAAGGAGCTGTCGACGGCATCGAGGGAAGCGTCTCCACCACCATGTCAGGCGCCGATGAGGCTCTGGCCGCACACGCGGACGACGTTGCCGCTGACCGCCGCCTGCCGGTCCGAGGCGAAGTGGGCGATCGTCTCTGCCACGTCCACCGGCAACCCGCCCTGCGACAGGCTGTTGAGCCGCCGGCCGAGCTCACGGGTCGCGAGGGGGATCCGGGCAGTCATGGCCGTCTCGATGAAGCCGGGGGCGACGGCGTTGACCGTGATACCGCGCCGTCGCAGCAGCTCGTCTGTGGCGTAGGCGTCGACCAGCCCGAGAACGCCGGCCTTGGAGGCGGCGTAGTTGCTCTGGCCCCGGTTCCCGGCGATGCCGGCGATCGACGAGACGAGCACGAGGTGTCCCCCGTCGCGCACCCCGTCCTGGTCCAGGAACGCCTCGTTCATCCGCAGGATCGAGAGCAGGTTGACGTCGAGGACCGCGTGCCACCGGTCGGCGTCAGTGTTCGCCAGCAGCTTGTCGCGCGTGATGCCGGCGTTGTGAACCACGACATCGAGTCCGCCGTGGCGCGTCCTCGCGTGGTCGAGGATCCGGCGACCGGCGTCGGATGCCGTGACGTCGACCTGGAGCGCCGTGCCGACCACCTCGTTCGCCACCGCGGCGAGCGCCGAGCCGGCAGTGGGGACGTCGACGCAGACGAGGGTCGCACCATCGCGCGCGAGGACGCGGGCGATCTCCGCGCCGATCCCCTGGGCCGCCCCGGTGACGACAGCCACCTTGGCGGCCAGCGGCCTGGCCGGGTCCGCGGGGAGCGTCGGGACGCCCTCCCCCACCCGGAAGACCTGGGCGTCGACGTAGGCGGATCGCGCGGAGAGCAGGAACTCGACCGTGCCCAGACCAGCAGGTTCGGAACCGGGCGTGAGGAGGACGAGGTTCGCGGTGGCGCCACCCCGGAGCTCCTTGGCCACCGACCGCGTGATGCCCTCGAGGGCCCTGCGGGCGGCACGCACGGCCGGCGCGGTGGCACCCGCCGGGTCAAGACCCACCACGACGACGCGAGCACAGCGTCCGAGTCGCCTCAGCGCCGGGCCGAGGGTGGCCCGCAGTGACTCGAGGTCCGCGGGGGTCGTCACCGCCGTCATGTCGACGACGACGCCGCCGAGCCGGTCCTCCGCCGGCACGTCGTCGACGAGGGGCGCGCCGGCCCGCTCCAGACCGGCTCGCAGAGCCAGAAGGGCCGGCATGTCTCCGTGTCCGCCGACGAGCACGGGGCCGTCGACGAGGGAGCGGCCCGCCTCGTGGCGACGCAGCGCCACCGGCTGCGGAAGCCCGAGGGCGCCGGCGATCCTCGTGCCCGCGCCCGTCGAGACGAAGGCGGTGTAGGCGTCCGAGTGCGCCACCTCAGGCCGCCTCGAGGATCGCCACGACACCCTGGCCACCTGCCGCGCAGATGGAGACGAGGCCACGGGACCCACCGCCCCTCTCGTGGAGCAGCTTGGCGAGGGTGGCGACGATCCGCCCGCCCGTCGCGGCGAACGGGTGGCCCGCCGCCAGCGACGACCCGGCGACGTTGAGGCGGCTGCGCTCGATGGAGCCCAGTGGCTTCTCGAGGCCCAGCCGCTCTCGGCAGAAGTCCTCGTCGTCCCACGCGGCGAGGGTCGACAGCACCGTCGCCGCGAACGCCTCGTGGATCTCGTACAGGTCGAAGTCCTGGAGTGACAGGCCGTGGCGCGCCAGAAGGCGCGGCACGGCATACGCCGGTGCCATGAGCAGCCCCTCGTCACCGGAGACGTAGTCGACCGCTGCCGTCTGGCCGTCGACGAACCACGCCAGCGGCTGGAGGCCGTGCTGGGCGGCCCATTCCTGCGAGCCGAGCAGCACGGCCGAGGCACCATCGGTGAGGGGGGTGGAGTTGCCGGCCGTCATCGTCGCACCGTCACCCGACCCGAAGACCGGCTTGAGCGAGCCGAGCTTCTCGAGGGTGGAGTCGGGACGGAGGTTCTGGTCGCGGGTCAGCCCGAGGTACGGCGTCAGAAGGTCGTCGAAGAAGCCGTGCTCGTACGCCGCTGCGAGGTTCTGGTGGCTCGCGAGGGCCAGCTCGTCCTGGGCCTCCCGGGTCACTCCCCAGCGGGCAGCCGTGATGGCCATGTGCTCACCCATGGAGAGGCCCGTGCGCGGCTCACTGTTGCCGGGTACCTGGATGCCGAGGTCAGTGGGCCGGAACCTCAGCGCGGCCCTGGCACGATCCGCTGGCGTCCTCGCCCGGTTGAGCGTCAGCAGCTTGCGGCGCAGCTTCTCGGGCACGACGACAGGCGCATCCGAGGCGCTGTCGACGCCACCGGCGATGCCGGAGTCGATCTGGCCGAGCGCGACCTTGTTCGCGACGAGGATCGCGGCCTCGAGCCCTGTCCCACACGCCTGGGTGATGTCGTAGGCCGGGGTCGTCGGCGAGAGGCTGGAGCCGAGCACGGACTCCCGGGTGAGGTTGAAGTCGCGGCTGTGCCTGATGACCGCCCCGGCGACGACCTCCCCGACCTGCTCTCCGGCGAGGCCGTGGCGAGCGACGAGGCCCTCGAGGGCGGAGGTGAGCATGTCCTGGTTGGAGGCCTCCGCATAGGCACCGAACTGGCGGGCGAAAGGGATCCGGTTGCCGCCGAGGACGGCGGCGCGGCGGGGAGTGGTCACCGGGAGGACTCCTTGCTGGGTCGTGGCGTCGGGCGGGCGCCCGCGTCGTGGCCCGCCCTGGTGGAGCGGTATCCGGTACGCAAGGTAACAGGTACTCGTGGTCCCTGCTACCGTCCGGCCCATGGAAGCGACCGAGACGGCACCGGACGGGCGCCGGTCCCGATGGGACGGGCACCGTCTCGCTCGCCGTGAGGAGCTCGTCGACGCCACGCTGCGAGCCATCCGCACGCACGGTGCTGCAGTGGGTATGGACGAAGTGGCCACGTCGGCCGGCACGTCGAAGACCGTGTTCTACCGGCACTTCACCGACCGGGCGGGTCTCTACACCGCGGTGGCCGAGCGCGTGGACGCCACGATTCTCCGGGGGCTGAGCCGGGCCGCCGACGACCCGGCCCCCACCGGCGAGCCGGCGGCGGCGGGCGACGCGGCGCCGGTCGGCGCCCGTGACGTCGTGCGCGCCGTCATCGCGGCCTACCTCCACCTCGTCGAGGAGGATCCGGAGGTCTACCGCTTCATCGTCAACGCTCCGATCCTGCCGCCGCGGGAACGGCCGAGCGGCGATGTGGCCGCCGGGATGACCCACCGGATCGCGAGCCACGTCACGGAGCTGGTCGGTGCCGGTCTCGCGGTGGACGGTGAAGGCATGGACTCCGCGGACGCCTTCCCACGCCTGTGGGGTGTCGCCCTCGTGGGGATGGTCCGTGCCACCGCCGACGCCTGGCTCGCCGAGGGCGGTTCCGCAGGCGGCCCCACCAGCCACGAGCTCGCCGAGCACCTCACCGCGCTGGCCTGGGACGGGCTGTCCGCGCTGCCCATCGCGAGGGCTCTGCACTGACCCTCAGGCGGACCACCACGGACGCAGGGGCCGACCCGTCGAGCCGTCCGGCTGCGGACGGAGCGCCAGCACCTGGTGGAGCTGGACGTCCCCCCGCTCGAAGCCCAGCCGTGAACCCGCCATGTAGAGGCCCCAGACCCGGGCGGTGCCCTCGCCGACCTCGGCGACACACTCGTCCCAGTGCTCGACGAGGTTGCGGCACCACTGAGCCAGCGTCAGCGCGTAGTGCTCACGCAGGTTCTCCTCGTGCAGCACCTCGAACCCCGTGTTCTGCGCGGCCGCGATGATGCGGCCGGACCCGGTGAGCTCGCCGTCCGGGAAGACGTAGCGGTCGATGAAGGGGCCGGTCTCCTGCCGGCGGTTGTGCGGTCGGGTGATGCAGTGGTTGAGCAGCAGTCCACCCGGACGTAGCCGGTCGAGGACCCATCCGAAGTAGCCGGGGTACCGGCGGACGCCCACGTGCTCGGTCAGCCCGATCGACGACACCGCGTCGAATCCTGTCTCGGTGATCGTGCGGTAGTCGGCGTGCCGCACCTCAGCAAGGTCGGCGAGGCCCTCGCGGGCCACGGCCGCACGGGCCCACTCCGCCTGTTCGCGCGACAGTGTCACGCCCACCACCCTGACCCCGTGCCGGGCGGCATGTCTCACCATGCCGCCCCAGCCGCAGCCGACGTCGAGCAGACGGTCGCCGCGCCCGAGGCCGAGCTTCTCGAGGACGAGGCGGTACTTGTTCTCCTGGGCCTCTTCCAGCGATGCGCTCGCATCCGGGTAGCAGGCACAGGTGTAGGTCATCGAGGGACCGAGGACGAGCTCGTAGAAGCGGTTCGAGACGTCGTAGTGGTGGCTGATGGCCTCGGCGTCGCGCAGCAGGGAGTGCCGCAGGCCCACCGCGGCTCGCCGCCACCGGGGGAGGTTCTCCTGGACAGGGGGCGGGGGCGGGGCGAGTCCCCGAAGCCCGAGTGTGCGGGCCGCCTCGATCGCCGCCGCCGCCGTCGGGCGGTGGAAGTGGATTCCCGCCAGGTCGACGAGCAGGTCGTAGGGGTCGCCCGGGTGGACACCCTCGACCTCGAGGTCGCCGGCCACGTAGGCCCGGGCAAGACCGAGGTCCCCGGGCGCGGTGCCCAGGTATGCCGCGGCCCGCGGGGTGCGCAGGCGCAGGACGCGAGGGGCGTCGGGTGGCCCGACGGCGGACCCGTCGTAGGCGACGAGGCGGATCGGCAGCGGGCCGGTGACAACCGACTCGACGATCTCGGCGATGGACATGGTCTTCCTCTCTCCGGTCGCGGCGGGGGCAGTCAGGCCCCGAGCACCGCCTTGTCGTACAGGCGCGGCAGCCGACCGCGAGGGTCCCAGCGCTGCTTGAGCACGGCATACGCCGCGCCGCCGTACAACCGGTCGAACTCCTCCTCGTCGTAGAAGGATTCGGAGTACAGCGACTTGTGACCGCCGAGGGAGGTGACCTCGCGTTCGATGCGGCGGTTCGTGGCGCCGGGCCGCGCGGGGTCGGCAGGGACGGAGGACCAGAAGCCGACATTGACGTACGTCTCCCCGGGGCGTAGCGGGTAGAGCGCCCACGGCTGCTCGGCTCGGAGCCGAAGCGGGCACAGCCAGATCGGCTCGATGGGGACGTCGCGCAGGAACCACCGGAGGAACTCCCCGGTGGCACCGATCGGCACCTCGACGTCCTGGACCACCCGCTCCCGCGGTGGCCGGCCCCGCCGCGCCTCGAGCCGGTCAGCGATGTCGAAGCGCCGGTCGACGGCGACGAGCTTCCAGTAGACGCTGCTGCGCCTCCACCGGCGAGGCCACAGCGGACGGACGAGGCGGTTCTGAGCGCCGAAGGCGCGCGAGCACCAGAACCAGTCGGTGTCCCACCGCCAGAGGTAGTCCAGGGTGCTGAGCCGGTCGCGTCGGGGGGCCGGGCCGTCGTGCTGGAGGGAGCGGTAGTAGATCGCGCGACCGGTGTAGTCGCTGGTCGGCCCTGCCTCGTCCGTACGCCGCCCGAGGACGAGGTAGGACTCGGTGGCGGAGAACACGACCCCGTCGACGTAGTCGACGACCTCACCGTCGAAGGAGCCCTGGTCCACCACCTCGGCCATGGTCGTCACGAGCGCGTCGATGTCGGGGAACCGGCAGTGCCGCAGGCCCACCGAGCGCCCGACGGGCTCGAGCTCGATGCGGAGGCGGGTGGCGTAGCCGAGGGTTCCGTAGCTGTTCGGGAAGCCGCGGAACAGGTCCGGATGCCGGCCGATCCCGTCGGCGGTCACGAGCTCGCCCGACCCGGTCAGCACGTCCATCTCCAGGACCGACTCGTGCGGGAGCCCGTTGCGCCACGACGCCGACTCGATGCCCAGACCGGTGACGGCGCCACCGAGGGTGATCGTGCGCAGCTGGGGCACGACACGTGGGGTGAGTCCGTGGGCCAGGGTCGCCTCGACGAGTCGCTCGTAGGTGCACATGCCCTGGACGTCGGCGGTGCGGGCTGCAAGGTCGACCTCGATCACGTCGGTCAACCCGGAGGTGTCGAGCCCAGGCGTCGTCGTTGCTGCGCGGGCTCGGAACAGGTTGGAGGTCTGCTTCGCGAGCCTCACCGGAGCCGCCTCCGGGATGGCGGCGTAGCTCTCGAGCAGGCGCTGGACGCCCGCCTCGTGCGCCGCGGCGAGAACGGACGTCACAACGCCTCCAGCGCGTCACCCACGTGCACCGTCCCGGGCTCCCCCACGGCGGCGTAGAGGCCGGGACATGAGTTCCCCGTGCCCTGCACCGCGAGGAGCACCTCGCCGATGCGCACGACGCGGCCGTCGAGGGCCTCCACCGCCGTGGTGGGGACGTCGAGGACGAGGTTCGCACGGGTCGTGGGGGCGTCGGCACCGACGAGGGACACCGCAGCCTTCTTGGGTCGGTCGCCGTCGAGACCTGCGGCGGTGAGGCGGACGGCATCGTGGTCGACCCCCGGCTCGCCGGGCGTGGGGTAGGTGTGGATGGCCTGGACCCGGATGACGTCCATGCCCCTATCAATACACCCGTCGTGGGACACTGCCGCAGCGTCGCCGCCGCGATGGCCCATCGGACCGCGGCGTGAGCCGGGGCTGACCCGGAAGAACCACTCAGCTCCTCTTCTCGACCCAGGCGTCATCGACCCAGGTGACGTCGGCGGGCAGCCTTCGCGCATAGTCGGGTTGGGCCTCCACGCGCGTCCGCACGCTGCTGTGGACCGACGCGCCCTCGGGAACCTGCCGGCGGCGGAAGCCCAGGACGGCCCACGACCGACCCATGCGGTGGATCTGGCCGAGTGCGCTCGCGGGGTCCACCGAGGTGGCCTCTGCCAGTGCCGTCGACGTCGCCTTCAGGTGGTGCTCGACGGCGTCCTCGACCATCCACTTGAGGACGATGTCGGAGAGCTCGTGGTCGGGGAAGGTGCCACCCACATCGGAGTGGACACCCGCGAACCACACCTCGTCGAGCACTCTGGGGGGTGCGTTCTTGGGTGGCTTCTTCACGGGGTGGACGAGGTACTCGGCGAAGGGCCGGCGCTTCTCGTCGATGGCCACGGCATGCCTGATCCGGTCCACGTTGGGCAGCTGCCGGGTGTCGGGCCAGGTGAGCCCGCCCCGCAGGAGGCCCGCGGCCTTCACCGTGTCCCACAGGCCGAGGTAATGGACCCGAACGCCCATCCGGCCGTCGGCCCCCCGGCGTGACATCGCACCGCCGAACCGGCCGAGCTGCTTCCAGTCGACGTCGTCCCCCGTGTACAGGCTCACGGCATACGGAACGAGGTTCTGTGCACCGTCGCGCAGGAGGCCGAGCTTGAGCAGCATTCCGCACAGTGCCCGAGCGGTGTACGCCCCGCGGCTGAACCCGAAGATGAAGATGCGGTCGCCGTCCTCGTAGGTGCTCATGAGGTAGGAGTACGCCTCGCCGAGGTTCTCGCGCAGGCCCAGGCCGAAGCCCAGTCCGAGGACCTTGGTGAGTGACTGCCCCCACGGCGACCACGACCGCGACGAGCCGAGCGTCCCCACTCCCGGGTCGTAGTAGGCGATCTGCTCCTCGGGGTGACTCAGGTCGAGCAGGGTGAAGAGTCGCACGACGCTGGTGCTGTCCTTGGCCTGGACCTGGTTCCCGGTCCCGTCCATGCAGAGAACGATGTTCTTCACTGGCACCCCTCGCTCGAGCTGGCCCGTTGGGTCCATCATCGTCCCAGGGCCGTGCCTTTGTCAGCGACGCCACCGAGGCACGGCCGTGGACGAGGTCCGTCCGCCCGGTCCCGAGGAGGTCGCGGTGAGCACCGAGGTCGAGCCCCTCAACCCCCGGATGTCGCCGCGATTGGACGTCTACCTGTCCGCAACGGCAGACGTGAACCGGAGCCGGGCGGAGCAGAGCCCCTCCCTCGCAGTGCCATCGGAGGACGTCGGCGGACCTGACGCGGCTGCGGGCGCGGCTCCTCCTGACGTCGGCGACCCCACGCAGGCGGCGCAGGTGGCCATGGCGGCCATCCAGCAGGCGGGCCTTCCCACGGAGGGGGTTGCACCCGTCGCCAGCGTGAAGGAGATGGCTCTCAGCGCGGTGGCCCGGGCGGTGTCCGAGCGCGAACGGAACCCCGAACCCTCCCCCGACGTGCTGCTCAGCCTGTTCATCAAGCTCGACAGGGATCTCGCCCCCGACCGGCGCAAGGCGGTCGAGAAGTCCGTCGAGGACAGGGCCCTTCGGGTCAGCTGGAAGCTGGACACCGCGGCGGTGGAGATGGCGGCAGCCGACGTCGCACACCTCGTCCACGAGGACGCCATCGCCTACATCGAGCCTGGGCAGTCGCTCCGTGAACCGCATCCGATGATCGGCCGGACCCAGGCCCCACGACCGCGGACCGCGCGCTCCGTTGCCGTGGCACGCGGCCGGCATCATGACGGTGAGGGTGTCCTGGTCGGCATCATCGACGTAGGGGGGTTCGACTTCGCGCACCCTGACTTCATCGCCCACGGAACCACTCGGTGGGAGGCGATCTGGGACCAGGGTGGGACCACCCGGCCCCCGCCTGAGGGACCCGGCTCCACGTCCGGGCTGAGCTACGGCAGCGAGATCCGGCGAGAGCACATGGAGGCCGCGATCACCGCTGCTCGGACACGGAGGATGGCGGCAACCGCACTCGAGCCCCAGTCGACGATGGCGCCGCGGTCGCACGGGACCCACGTGGCCTCCATCGCCGCCGGCAACAGCGGGGTCGCCCGGAAGGCCCACCTGGCCGGCGTGCTGGTGAGCCTCCCGAACGCCGGCGACGCCGCAGCGTCGAGCTTCTACGACTCGACCCGGATCGCCGACGCCATCGAGTACCTCATCGGCCTTGCCGACAGGCTGGGTGATGGGAAGCCGTTGCCCCTGTCGATCAACATCAGCCTGGGCACCAACGGACACGCCCACGACACCTCGAGCGCCATGGCTCGGTGGATCGACAATGCCCTGGCCACGCGTGGCCGGTGCGTGAGCGTCGCGGCGGGGAACGCGGGCCAGGTGACGGCCGGCACGGACTCCCCACGTCGGCTGCTCCTCGGGAGGATCCATGCCGGTGGGGTGCTCGCCGCCACCAACCTCCGCCAGGAGCTGGGCTGGCTCGTGGGCGGCGAGGGTATCTCGGACTTCTCCGAGAACGAGATGGAGATCTGGTACGGACCGCAAGACCGCTTCGACGTCGAGGTGCGGCCGCCCGGCGGCGCCTGGGTCGGTCCGGTGCCCCTCGGCAAGGCGATCCGGCACACCTTTCTCGACGACGGGACGGTGCTCAGCATCCACTCCGAGGCCTACCACCCGGCGAACGGCCTGAACCGGATCTCCATCCTGCTCTCCCCCTTCTACGGGGACCGCCAGGGCGAGGCCCCGGAGAAGCGGCCGATCACGTCGGGCGAATGGCGGGTGCGGCTGACCGGGGTGGTGGTGCGCGACGGTCGGTTCGACGCGTGGATCGAGCGCGACGACGCCCGGGCCCTGCAGGGCCCGGGCGGCGGCATGTGGAACTACCCGTCCACGTTCAGCGAGGGGTCGTACACCAACGATCGGATGATCGGCTCCCTGGCCTGTGCCGAACGGCTTCTCTCGGTGGCCAACGCCGACCTCTCACTCAACGCCGCCCACGTCACGTCGAGCCGGGGACCGACCCGCGACGGCCGCAGCAAACCGGACATCGCGGCGGATGGCACGGCCGTCGTCGCTGCTGCCGGCTTCGACAGGGCGTCGCCCTGGGTGGAGATGACCGGAACCAGCATGGCCAGTCCCTACGTCTGTGGTGTCGCGGCTTTGATGCTCGCGGTCGTGCCGCAGCTCACGTCAGCGCAGATCCAGGGGATCATGCGATCGACGTCGTCTCCTTTGCCCGGGCAGACCTTTGGATGGCGCAACGACACCGGGTTCGGCGTCATCGACGCCCCGGCGTGTCTCAGCCGCACCGTGGAGTTCGCCGAGATGTTCGAGGCTGTCTCCGGAGCCGGCACAGCGGCTTCCGGGGCCGGCAGACGAAAGAGGTGAACGGCTCGCCATGAGGCTCGAGGTCTTCCATGCGGCGGACGGGGACTGCATGCTCCTCACGTCCGCTGACGGCCACCACGTCCTCGTCGACGGCGGACGGGCGGGCACCTTCGCGGAGAACACGTCGCCACGGCTGCAGCAGCTGGGGCGCGCCGGCGAGGTGATCGACCTCGTGCTCGTCAGCCACATCGATGCCGACCACATCACGGGCATCCTCCGCCTGCTCAGGGACGTCGGCGACTGGGTGGTGTTCGACCACCAGCGCTCGGACGGCGCGAACCCCGACTTTCCCGAACCCAAGGCGCCCCGACCGCCGGACATCGGAGCGCTCTGGCACAACTCGTGGCGCGCCCAGGTCGACGACCTCGAGGGGCCGATCTCCGCGCTGGCCGTCCAGGTCACCGAGGCCATGGCGCTCGACCCGGGGCTCGTGGCGGCAGCACCGGAGTCGACCCAGCGGGCACTCACCGAGCTCTCGGGTCTCGCAGAGAGCATCGCCGACGGGGTCGCGCTGTCCCGCCTCGTCGAGGAGCGCACCCCGCTCGAGCGCAACAAGGGCTTCCCCAACCACCTCGTGCTGCTGCGCGAGCGCCCGCACCGGTTGAAAGTGGGCAGCACGACCCTCACCGTCCTCGGTCCGACCGAGGAGCACGTGGCCGCCCTGCGCGACGAGTGGCGGGAGTGGTTCGCAAAGAAGGGAATCCGGCTGGCGACGAACCGCGACGGCGCTCCGCCGACCACGGGAGGTCGTGCGGGGGACGGCGCCGGTTCCGGCACAGGCCTCGCGCTCGGCGGCCGCTCGCCCGGCTCCCTCGAGGAGGCGGCCCAGATCATCGAGAAGGCCGGGTCCAGCCACGTGACGACGCCCAACCGGGCATCCATCACCGTCTTGGCCGAGGAGAGCGGTCGCTCGGTCCTGTTGACGGGCGACGCCGCTGAGGAGGAGATCGTGGACGGGCTCACGGCCGTCGGGAAGCTGGGCGGGAACCGCGGTGACGCACCCTTCCACTGCACGGTCCTCAAGGTCCAGCACCACGGCGCGAGCCACAACCTCAGCAGGGGGTTCGCCGAGCGGGTGATCGCTGACCACTACGTCTTCTCGGCGGACGGCGCGCATGACAACCCGGAGCCCTCGGTGATCGCGACCATCACCGAGACCCGGCCCCCCGGCGCGGGTCCGTACACGTTCTGGTTCACCAGCTCGGAGCAGCGCTCCCCCAGCGAGTCACGCCGCTCGTCCATGGCGGCGGCGCTGACCGAGGCCCGTAACGCCGCCGCGCGGCACGAGGAGCTCACCGTTCGGGTGCTCGACGACGACGAGCCGTCGTTCCTGATCCAGGTGTGACCTTCTCCCGGCGGGCACCGTCCGCATCCCCCCTCCACGAGGACGGCCATGGATGCACGTCTCCGCACGCCAAGACCGTCGTCGACAACAGTGGATGTGAACGGACTGGAACCCTTCGGCGATGAGGGCGAGACCCTCCACCACTACTGGAGGGGTGGGTGAGAGATGCCGGACCCCCTGCCGACACCGGGCCGGGCCGCGAGCTGGACAGCGATCTGCTCGGCCAGGTCGTAGCCCTCCTGCACGCCGGACTCCATGCCGGAGCTGATGATGGCGTCACGGGTGTCCTTGTCGGGCACGTCGGTGAGCACGGTGAGCGTCGTGCTGCCGGCGCGCTCGGTGAAGGTGTAGGTGCACCGCGGTGGGGGTGCGTCGCCCTCGGGCGCACCCTCGAAGATCTCCGTGGTGACGAGGCGTTCATCGGGGACGACCTCGAGGTACTCGCCGTGGAAGGCGACCTCGACACCCCCGTTCGTTTCCATCACGTAGCGCCAGTGCCCGCCGACCCGCAGGTCCACCTCGACGCTTGTGACGGTGCCCTGGCGGCCGGCCCACCAGCGCCGGATCAGCGCCGGTTCGGTGAAGGTTCGGTACACGAAGGAGGCGGGTGCGTTGAACTGCCGGGTGATCAGTATCTGAGTCTGGCTTGGCAGCGTCACCACGGCGCTGCCCTCTTTTGCGCTAGCCATCTCGTTCACGTCCTTTCGAAACGTCGAGCTCGTTCAGGAGGGCCTCGACCCGGTCGAGCCGCTCGTCCCACATCGATTGGTACTGGCTGACCCAGGTGTGGATCTCCTGAAGCGGCCTCCCGTTGACCCGGTACAGGCGCTGCCGGCCCTCTTCAGTCACCTCTACCAGCCCCACTGCTCGCAGGACCCGTAGGTGCTTGGACACTTGTGGCTGCGCCAGGCCGAGGTGGTCGACGAGCGAGGTGACCGACCTTTCACTCTGGGCGAGGACGTCCAAGATCTGACGACGTCGGGGCTCGGCCACCGCGTTGAAGGCGTCCGTCGTCGTCGCTGCCCTCGCCACGGCTCGAATATATGCTCTTATGGGCATGCATGGCAAACGCTGATGTAGCAGCGTGCGAAGCAGGAGCCGATTGCGTCAACCGGGAGCTGTGACGGGCCCCGCGGGTGGAACCCGACGGGCGCCGCCTGCGCCGCTGGAACCACCGGTTGGGGAGGCCGGGTTACAGGGGCCGGGCGTGAGGGTCTCTCTCTTCCCTGAGCATCGAGCCGCGATCCCGTCTACGTGGCCCCGCTGGCCACAACAACCCGACCATGCAACCCGTCGCCGACATCAGCCGCCGGAGGACGATTCCCGATCAGGTGCGGTTGCGCTCAGGTGCTCAGTCGGATGCCGGCGGGAGCGGCCCATCTCGTTGTGAGGATTGCCGCGGCAAGGATTGCAGGTGGATCGCTGCATCGTCTGCGACGTGGGTCGGTGGCCCGGTGATCGCCTCGGGTCCATGAAGCCGCAGGGAGCCGCAACGGTCGCACACCTCGCAGACGTACGGACCAGGCAGGGCGAGGCTTACGTCCCGAAGCCGCCAAGCGTGATCGCACATGTTCGGGTCGACACCCTGGTTGCCGGCCTTCGAGCCGGACCTCCGCCATAGACGCATGATGATCTCTTCATCCCGTGATCCATCCAGCAGACCTCATCGCCAGTATGCGCTTCACGCTGCCGCGTCATGGCGTTGGAGGTCGGAAGATCGGTCCACCGAGCGCCAGCAGGTCTCACCGACCCTTGCCTCGTCGCCCGCGGTCGTCATCCCTCGACCGTAGGTATGCACCGGCAGAGGTCACCCCCTCCACAGGGTGATGCTCGGGGCTCCATCAGGAAAGAGCCTCGCTGACGCTCCTGCGCGACTCGCTCCGAGCATTCGCTCGATGCCTGGCGAGTCCGGCCTCACAGGCCGGTCTGGGCCTCCAGCCGGCCGGTCGCGACCGCGTCGACGAGTCTTTGGTAGTCGCGCTCGTTCTGGTCGGCATAGGCCATGGAGAAGTCGGCGATGGCGCGGTCGAAGACGTCGCTGTTGCCCAGGTAGGACGCGATGGCGATCCGGTCTCCTGATCGGGCGTGTGCCCGAGCCAACGTCGCTCCACAGATTCGGGCGTAGGCAGTCATCAGGCCCGAGCTCATGGTGTCGATGTCTGCGGAGCCCTTCCAGTCGCGCAGCTGACGGATGTAGAAGTCACGCACCTGGCCGTCGACTCCGGTGACCCGTTGCCACCCCAGGAAGATGTCACTGGCGGCCTGCATCAAGCGCTGCCCCGCCACAACTCGCTGCCCGTGGTTGGGGTACTTGCTCTTCCCGACGTACCGCTCCAGCACCGACTCCTGCGCCTCCTTGGCCTGCAGGAACAGCGGGTCCTGCCCGTCGCGCCCGAGCAGCAGCAGGATCCAGGCGCGGGTTCCGACGCTGCCCACGCCGACCACCTTGCGCGCCGCATGGACGTACTCGAACTCCTCCAGCAGCTCCCGACGGTCCGTCTCGAGAGTGCGTCGATACGACCTGATCAGGGCCCGGAGCTCGGCGTCGAAGTCTCGAGCAGCCCCCTCGGCGGGAATCAGCTCCTCCAGCGGCACGACCAGAGGGGGGTCCGAGATGATCCGGCGCTGCCCGTCGACAACGTGGGTGAGCTTGGCGAACGCCTGCATGCTGTCCCGGGTCCTCGCCTTGGCCGCGTTGGCCTGGGCCCTGGCCTGTTGCTTCTTCGTGGTGAGGGCCTTGAGCTCGTCGAACACCTTGGTGACCTCGACGTTGGCGTACCAGACGTCCAGGTTGCGCGCCGCCGCGAACTGCGACATCCGCGTGCGGTACTCGGCGACGCCCGCCATCACGATCGAACGCCGGTCGACAGCAGCGAACCCGCGATCGCGACCCGCGATCTCGAAGCTGGCGGCAAGGCGCTTGACGTCCCACTCCCAAGGACCGGGAAGGGTCTCGTCGAAGTCGTTGATGTCGAACATCAACTGCCGCTCCGGGGATGCGAAGACCCCAAAGTTCGACAGGTGGGCATCCCCGCAGATCTGCGTGGTGAGGCCGGACCTCGATGTCGCCGCCAGGTCGTCGGCCATGATCAGGGCCGCACCCCGGTAGAAGGTGAACGGTGAGACCAGCATCCGGCCGTAACGCAGCGGAACCAGTTCGGCAACCCGGCTCTGCCCCTGCCCCTCGAGCAGGGATACCGGGTCGGGGCGGTTGGAGGATGGCTCCCAGCGCCCGTGACTGCTCCGGGGGGTGTCGTTGCGGGCGGCTTTTCCCCGCGCCGAGCGCGCGTCCGGGGTCAGGTGGACGACCTTCCTCACCGCGGGATCCCGAGCTGCACGCTCGCCCGCGGCCCCGCCTGGCTGTCGTTCACTGGTCACGATGCCTCCTTGCGTGATCGCCCACGATGCCGCGCGACGTGACGTCGACGATCTCCTCCCGACGATGGCCAGCGCATCACCCTCTAGTGAGGATGCCGGTCAGATCTTGTCCGGCACCGGCGATACCGGCCCCAGACGGTCAGCTGAGAAGCTCGTTGCGACGACCCCGGATGGGGGGTCTCATCTCTTCGGGGTGATCCGTGCACACGTGATCTGCGCGAAGGTGGAGAGGTCATCGTGTCGCCGTCGAAATTCGGCCAGCAGACCGAGAGCCGCCCAAGCGGCCCTCCCCACCTCTTCGGAGGCGGATCGAGAAGGAGAAACCCATGGAAGAGACCCCCGACACCGCGCTGGAGGAGCTGGGACCGGTCGACTACCTGGTCATCGAGTTTCCTGCCGGCGAGCAGAACTTCACGGGTGAGGCGGCCGAGGAGCTGGCCAAGCTCGCCGAGTCCGGCATCATCCGGATCCTCGACGTCCTGATCCTGGTCAAGAACGAGGACGGGTCCGTCGACGCGATGGAGCTCGACGAGACCCCGTCGGCCGACGCCATCCGCGCCCTCGAGGCCGACATCGCCGAGATCCTCGCTGCCGAGGACGTCGAGATGCTCGCGGAGGCCATGGAGCCGGGCAGCGTCGCCGGCGTCGTCGTCTGGGAGAACGTCTGGGCCGCGCCGTTCGCCAGCGCCGCTCGCCGTGCGGGCGGCCAGCTGATCGCCTCCGGGCGGATCCCGATCCAGGCCATCGTCGCATCGATCGAGGCCGAGCTGGCCTCTGAAGGAGTCTGACATGCCTCTTCGCCCCGCACGAGCAGCACGCCGCGGCGTCATCGGCGCCCCCGTGGCCCGTACCGCCGCCACTGTCGGAGTCGCCGCCGTGGCCGTCCACGGGGTCCGCCGTCGCGGCGACCGTCGCGAGGACCGGCGTGACGACCGCCGCGACCGCCGCTGACCTCATCACCCGCCCCGCTCCGCGAGCCGACGCCCCTCCGGAAAGGCCCGCGAAGACGGAACCGACGGCACCGCGGGGACCCAGCAGGAGCTTCGCGCCCTTCCGGTTGGGCGTGACCGATCGCAAGGCCCAGGGATCACCGGGTGACCCTCCAAAGGCTCCATGTGGGGTCCAGAACGGCCATTCATCCGACACGTGTCCGACACGTCTGCCAAATGACACGGCCCCGACCCGCGCTTCCGCAGGTCATGTGCCGATTGTGGTGGTGGATGTGAAGGGACTCGAACCCCTGACCTCTCGCGTGTGAAGCGAGCGCTCTAACCAGCTGAGCTACACATCCGGGTGCAGTTGGCCTAGCGAGGATATACGGAGTGCGCAGGTCGTGGAAATCGGTCGCGTCATAGCCCGGCGTGCAGCTGCAGCCAGCTCGTGATCCCGTCGGGCACGAGGCCGGGCACCCCCATGAACCGCAGGACGAGCCACACCACGGCCGTGACGAACAGGACCGTGATCACGGCCACCAGGGCCTGCACCCACCGCGCCTGCGCCTTGATCCAGGCGTCCCAGGAACGCACCTTGCTCTTGACGACCTCGAGCAGCCGGGCGGCAGGCTCGAACTCCGAGGCCCAGACGGCGATGCCGAGGATGACGATGAGCCATCCGGGCCCGGGCAGCGGGACGAGCACCAAGCCACCGAGGACGAGCACGAGCCCGACGACGAACACCACTGCGCGGTAGATCGGACGAGTCGTGGGGTTCGCGCGGATCCTCCGGCGCCAGGCCCAGTCGTCCTCGTCGGTGGCGTCCCTCAGCAGGCCTCGGCGCTCCTCGCCGGTCACGGATCGTCCTCGCGGGCGGCGTGCCGTGCCCAGACCGCACAGACGGCAGAGGTCATCGGGCCGGGCGCCCGCAGGGGTCGACCGTCCACGGCCGACACGGGGAGGACGTCCTTGATCGAGGAGGTGAGGAAGACCTCCTCCGCACTGCTCAGCACCTCCAGCGGTAGGGATTCCTCAACGACGTGGATGCCCTCGGCGCGACACCACTCGAGCACGAGCTCACGGGTGATCCCCGCCAGGCACCCGCTCTCCAGCGGGGGCGTTCGCACGACGCCACCGGTCACGACGAAGACGTTGCTTCCCGTGGCCTCGCATAGCTCGCCCCGCGTGTTGGCCAGGACCGCCTCCATCGCACCGTTCGTCTTCGCGTGGGCGAGTGCCACGACGTTGTCGGCGTACGACGTCGTCTTCAGGCCGGCGGTCGCCGCGCGCTCGTTGCGGACCCACGGCACGGTGACCACGGCGCCGTGTGGCTCCGGCCGGGCGTGCGGGACGGCGGTGACGATGTGGGTGAGGTCTGAGTCATGGCGGTCCGAGCCGAGGGGCCCGCGGCCCGCCGTGACGGTGAAGCGGAGGCGACCGAACTCGATCCGTTCCCCGGAGAGGACGGCTTCGACGCCCTTGCGGATGTCGTCGTGGTCCGCCGCCGGCAGGCCCAGCCCGGCCATCGTTCGGTCGAGCCGCCGCAGGTGCCGGGTGAGCGCGAACGGCACTCCGTCGTCGATCTTCGCCGTCTCGAACCCACCGTCCCCGACCGTCACGCCATGGTCGACGGCACTCACGGCGGGCGTCTCGGGGTTCACGAGCGTGCCGTCGACCCACACGCGGATCTCGGTCATGCGTCACACCCTTCCAGACTCGGAGTGCGCGCCCGCCGCGAGCGCGACGAGACGGGCCGCCTTGAGCTCGGTCTCCTCCCACTCCTGAACGGCGTCACTGTCCCAGGTGATCCCCGCCCCGGTCCCGAACCGCAGCACGCGGTGTCCCCGGCCGTCTTGGGCCGCCCAGAACGTCCGGATGCCGACCGCGAGGACCGCCTCGTCGCGGTCGGCATCCAGCCAGCCCACCGCTCCGCAGTACGGGCCCCGAGGGACCGGCTCGAGGTCGGCGATGGACAGGAGCGCGGTGTGTTTGGGCGCACCGCTCACCGAACCCGGCGGAAAGCTCGCGTCGAGCAGGTCCGACCACCGGATGCCGGGCTTCAGCCGGCCCGACACGTCCGAGACGAGGTGCACCAGCCCAGGGTGTTGCTCCACCCGGCACAGGTGGTCGACCTCGACGGTGCCCGGTCGGCTCACGTGGCCGAGGTCGTTCCGGACGAGGTCGACGATCATGACGTTCTCCGCGTAGTCCTTGGGCAGCAACCCGGCCTCGGTCGGCGCGGTTCCCTTGATCGGGCGGGAGGTGACCCGGGTGCCCGACCGCCGGAGGTAGGCCTCCGGGGACGCACAGGCGATCTCGAGCCCGGCGTCCGGAAGGTCGATGGTGGCCGCGAACGGTGCAGGGTTGCCGGCGGCGAGCCGATGGCCGAGGTCCTCGATCCGGGCGTCCTCCGGCAGAGCGTGTTCGAGGATTCGGCAGAGGTTGACCTGGTAGACGGTGCCGGCCTCGATGCGCGCCCGGATCTCCGCGACGCCGGCCAGGTATGCCGTCCGGTCGAGGCTGGTGCTCCACTCCCCTACAAGTCGGGGCCACCGCCCAGCGTGGTCAGGGGTCGGCGCCTCGTGGCGCGACACCCGGTCCATCCTCGCCGCGGTCAGCTCGCCCTCGAACGTCATGACGACGACCCAGAAGCCACTCGTGAGGTCTACGGCGTCGTGCGTCACCGCAGCGACGTCGCGCGCGACGAGGGACCCGAACGTCGCCACGGACACGACCGCATCGTATGCCGGAGGGGCACCAGACCTCAGGACGCGGCGCCCTCGGCGACGACCAGATCCACTCGCCCCATCGTCGCGCGCACCAGCTCGGCATTGCGCTCGTCGACCGTCGCCACCCATGCGGTGGCGACGCTCAACTGCTTGCCGAAGGCGACGTGCCGGGCGACGAGGCGAGCCGACCGCACGGCCGGGTCGACCTCGACGGCCCACACTTCGTGGAGGTGCTCCCGAACGGCAGTCCACGGCCCGTCGTCCACGAGGAGGTAGTTCCCTTCCGTGACGACCACGTCCGTCCCCGGAGGCACCGGCACCGCGCCGGCCACCGACTCCTCGATCGAGCGGTCATACGTCGGAGCCCACACGGTGTGGGGGCCGCCGGCGGCGATGCGGGCGAGGAGGGCGGCATACCCGGCGCCATCGAAGGTGTCGATGGCGCCCTTGCGGTCCGCAGTGCCGAGCGTCCGGAGAGCCACGTTGGCGAGGTGAAAGCCGTCCATCGGCACGAGCACGGCAGACGCCCCGCGCGACCCGAGGTCCGCGAGGAGAGCAGCGGCCAGGGTCGACTTGCCGGCTCCTGGCTCACCGGTGATGCCCACGACGACCGGCCGCGGCCCCGGCACCCGCGCTCGGAGCCGGAGGACGCGGTCGGCCAGCGTGGCCACGGTGGGTTCGTAGGTGCTCACCCGCCCTCCTCAGCGGACGGTCTGGGGCGCCGCTCGCCGGCGAAGCGGGCGACGACGATGGCCACCACGGTGACGAGGAAGATCTGGCCGAGCACGGCCTCTGCCGACACGAGCAACCGAGCGGTCTGGGTCGCGGGCACGATGTCGCCGATGCCCAACGTGGAGATGGTGGTCAGGCTCACGTACATGTACGCGCTCGAGGTCTCCGGTTGCCCGAACAGCCAGTTGGAGGACCAGACGTCCACGGCCTGGAAGAGCGCGGCATACGCCACGGCGATCTCGAGGTAGGCGGCCACCGCACCGGCCACCGTCCTCATGCCCACCACCGTGTGCCTGGTGATCCGGCGGATCACGAGCACGGGCACGGCGACGACCAGGACCAGCCAGAGGGGGTCGGCGCGCGCCGCCTCGGGGAGGTCCAGCGACGTGAAGCCCTCGACGAGGGCGATGATCCCGAGGACCGTCACCAGGGCGAGAACCACCACCTCCACGACTCGCCGCCGACGCGGCCCGACACCGGTCGCCCGCAGTGCGGCAACGAGGGCAGCCGCGCTCATGCTGTGGGCGAGGAAGGACTGACCGTACGAGGCGCCCACGTCGACGACCGAGTTGACGACGATCGTCATCGCCACGAAGAACAACAACACTCCGAAGCGGTCCTCGGGGGCGGTGCGCCAGGCGGTCCAGATGTCGTGCAGGCCCCGGCGGTCACCACGCCCACCGACGCCGACGGTGCCGCCGGAACCTGACGCGACGGAGTCGGTCACCGCCGACGTACGCCGCGGTTCAGGCAAGCGCCTTCGCCTTGAGGGCGTCGAACTCCGTGGCGGTGATCGCACCCGCGTCGAGCATTCGCTTCCCCTCGGCGATCTGCTCGGCAGGACCTGACCCTCGCGCCACGGAACGGACGTACTCGTCCTGCGCCTGCCGGGCGTCGCGGTGGTGCTCAGCGGTGCGCTCGGCCATGCCGTCACCACGCACGGCGAGGTAGACGAGCGCCGTGACGAGTGGGACGACGATGAGCAGGACCAACCACACGGCCTTCATGACACCGGAGACGGAGGAGTCACGGAACAGGTCGACGATGATCATGAACATGGCCATGAGATAGGCGATGAAGGCGAACGAGATGACGATCAGCCAGACGGCTTCCCAGAAGGACATGGTCCTCAGCTTTCGGGGGTGGTGCGCCGCTCTGACGGCGGCGGGGGCCCGCCCACCATATCGACGCCGTGCGGCTGGACATCGCTGCCGATGGTGCCCCGCAGCGGCGTGTCCCGTCCTTCGCCGCATTCAGGCAGGCCGGATGAGCGTGCCGGCGGCCGGGGTGGGTACGGCAGCGGACGCACGACCAACAGAGCAACCACGCGACGAGAGGGAGGAATGCCGCCGTGACGACGAAGGTCGAGAAGTCCATCGAGGTGCGGGTCCCCGTGCGGACCGCCTACAACCAGTGGACCCAGTTCGAGGAGTTCCCCCAGTTCATGGGCGGAGTGAACGAGGTGACCCAGGTCGATGACACGACACTCCACTGGGTCGCCGAGATCGCCGGCGTCCGGCGGGAGTGGGACGCGGCGATCCTGGAACAGGTACCCGACGAGAAGGTGTCCTGGGCCGCCATCGCCGGGGCGACGAACGCCGGCGCGGTCTACTTCGCGCCGTCCGGGCCCGACAACACGCTCGTCACCCTCCACCTCGAGTACGAGCCGGAGGGCCTGGTCGAGAAGGCCGGTGACGCGCTGAGCATCGTCGAGCGTCAGGCGCAGTCGGACCTCGAGCGGTTCAAGACGTTCATCGAGGCCCGGGGCACCGAGACCGGTGCCTGGCGCGGTGACGTCGGGAGCGACCTGGGAACCGGTACCCCCGGCATCGAGGACGCGGTCCTCTCCGAGGGCGACAGCGGCAAGGCCGGGCTCTCGCCCAAGGCCGCCGCGGCCGGTGTCGCTGCGGTCGCGGTGGGCGCCGCTGCGGTCGCGGCCGCCAGCAAGGGGTCCTCGACGGAGGCGTCCCCCACCGATCAGGACGTCGTCGACGTGCTGACCACCGACCACCGCGAGGCCACCGCGCTTATCGCCGACATCCGGACGACCACGGGCGCCGAGCAGCGGCGCGACCTCGCCGACACGCTCATCGCCGAGCTCGTGCGGCACTCCGTGGCGGAGGAGATGTACGTCTACCCGGCGATGCGGAAGCACCTGCCGAACGGCGAGTCCGCCGTGGAGCACGACATCGAGGAGCACAAGGAGCTCGAGACCCTGATGAAGGAGCTCGAAGGCCTGGGCGGCGACGACCCGGCCTTCCTCGACGTCATCGGCCGCCTGGAGGCCGTGCTGGCGGACCACGTGTCGGACGAGGAGGGCACCCAGTTCCCGAACATGCGTGCCAGCCTGCCGCGGGAGGAGCTCGTGCAGCTGGCCGGCAAGGTGGAGTCGGCCAAGAAGCTGGCGCCCACCCGACCGCACCCGGCGTCTCCGAACAGCCAGCTCTTCCACAAGGTCGCCGGACCCGGGGTGGGTCTCGTCGACCGGCTCCGCGACCGCCTGTCCGGCCGCACGACCAGCTGAGCGACGTCCGGGGGCCCGGAACCGACCGCGCGTCGGCTCCGGGCCCTCCGGTCCGCAGGCGGCCTCCCCGGGGCGCGCGCCCTTCGGTTTGGCCGGATAGCGTGGGGGTACCACCCCATCCGTGCTCACCACCCTTCGCGCTCGGGCCCTCGACGTCGCCCAGCGCTACTCCGGCACCGGCGACCGCCCGCTGCCGGGTTACCTCGTGCTCACCGCCGGCTACACCGCGATGACCGGCGTGCTCCTCACGGCAGCCCGGCGCCGGGCCGGAGCGGACGTGGCACGCCTCGAGTGGGGGGACCTCGCACTGACGGCGGTCTCGACCTACCGGCTCAGCCGCCTCCTCACCAAGGACGCCATCAGCAGCCCGCTGCGGGCTCCGTTGACCCGTTTCGACGGGGCCGGTATGCCGGGCGAGGTGAACGACCAGGTGGCCCCCCAGGTGGAGGGCCGGCCGGTCCTGCACGCGGTCGCCGAGCTGGCCACCTGCCCGTTCTGCACGGGTCAGTGGGTGGCCACGACGCTCGTCGCGGGCCATGTGCTCGCTCCCGGGGTCACGCGGCTCGTGACCGGCATCCTCACGGCCACCGCCGGCGCAGAGGTCCTGCACTACGGGCATGCGGCACTCCAGCGCCTCGAGCCCGGTCACGACGAGTGAGCCGTCCGGCTCCCCTCATCCGTCCACCACAGGAAGGCCGCTCATGGCTGCCCGACGACGAGGCCGGTTCGGCTTCTTCGGTCCCATCCCGCAGTACTCGACGACCACGCGCAACGGCACCCGGGTCTCGGTCGGTGGGTGCTGCCTGCCGCTGCCGATCGGGTGCCTGACGCTCGTCGCGTCGGCGGCCGCGACCGCGGTGTCCGTGGCTGCCCGCCGCCGGCTCTGACGAGCCCGTCAGGAGGCTGACGCCGGAACGCTGCCGGTGAGGGACTGGGCCTCGCCCCCGGCGAGTACCTCCAGGCAGTCCACCGGCCGGGCCACGAGGACGAGCAGGGCGACGTCGTCGGGCAGCGCCGCGCCATGGCGGGCGTTCGCCTCGTCGATGATCCGCTGGGGGTGGCAGATGTCCGCCGCCGGCAGGTTCCCCAGGAGCTCGTGGAGTCGTCGTCGCCGAGCCTCGTGGAGGACCCTGGGCGAGCGCGGCCCTCGATGAGGCCGTCGGTGTAGAGCAGCAGGGCCTGTCCGTCGTGGAGCCCCATCCGGTTCACGACGTGCTCCGCCCGGTCGACGACGCCGAGGAGCGGTCCCTGGTCGACCACCATGGTGCGGTGCCCCGCCACGAGGTCGAGGAGCAGGGGTGGCGGATGGCCGGCGGACAGCAGCTCGAGGTCGCCGTTCCTGGAGTCGTAGATGGCGCTGACGATCGTCGCGAAGGTGCCCTCCTCCTCGCGCTCACTCCTCAGGACGAGGTCGACGAGTCCCACCGCCACGACGAGGTCGGCCCCCGACAGCATCCCCGTGCGCCAAGCGATGCGACACGCTGCCCCGACCGCCGCTGCCAGTGGACCGTGGCCGCAGACGTCACCGACGAGCAGCCCCAGCCGGCCGTCCGGGCGGCGCACCACGTCGTAGAAGTCACCGCCGAGAGCGAGTCGCTCGTCCCCGGGTTGGTAGGCGCTCACGACAGGCAGTGGGCCGCCGTCCAGGCCGTCCGGCAGGGTGGGGAGGAGCGCAGTCTGCACCGTCTGCGACAGGCGCTGGCGGTCCTCCAGCAGCAGGCGTGACCGCCGTTCCTTCTCCTTGACCTCGGTGAGGTCGAGGACGACGGCCGTCGCCTCGAACGGCTCCTTCCGGCTGCGCAGCACCGACACGTGCACCGGCACCCGTCGCCCGTCGGCGTGCCAGAGCTCCTTCTCGTATGCCGTCGGCTCGCCGGTCACCCGGGCACGCCCGAGTGCCTGCGCGTCGGTGTCGGACCACTCCGGCGGCGTGAGCCGCGTCCACGGCAGGCCGTCGGGAGGAAGCGCACCAGGCCCACCATGCTGAGGAAGCGATCGTTGGCGTGCAGGGCCCCGTCGAGGTCGCCCCGGACGATGCCGAACGCTCCGGTGGCGTCGAGCGGTCCAGCCGGCCACGCGTCAGGTGCAGCCTGTCCGCCACGGCCCGAGCCTCCTCGGCCCGGACCAACCGCTCCAGGGCTGCGGCGCACAGCGCCGCAAGCGTCTGCACGGCCTGCCGTTCGTGGTCGGGGACCTGGCGCCCAGCGGCGAAGGTGAGGTAGAGCGCGCCGCGAACCTCGCGGGCCGCCCCCAGCGGGATCACACCGACGACAGGCCACCCCAGCGCGGCGACCGGGTCGAGGAACGCGGGGTACGGGGACCAGTCACCCGGCTCCTCGAGCCAGAGGGCCCGCCGACCCTTGACGACGTGGGCGACGGGCACGGTCTCCTCCAGCCCCACCCGCTCCATGCCCGAGATCGTCACGGTGCCCGACGTCTCGCGGGAGAGCCGCACGAGGCTCTGGGGGTCGCACCGCAAGTACAGGCCGGTGTCCACCGCACCGAAGCAGTGGCGGCTGTGAGCGGCGACCGCCTCCGCCACCTCCCCGAGGCTCTCTGCGAGGTTGAGCTCCAGCGCCAGGACGAGGAGCTGGTCGCTGTGTCGCCGAACCGTCTCGCCGACGCTGACGTCCGTGACGACGACGAGCATGGCGGCCACCTCACCCTCCTCACGGACGGGTGCGAGCCTCACGTCCACTACCCGAAGGCCACCGTCGACCGTGTCGGTGTACCGCGAGGTCACCTCCTCGCCGGCGAAGACCCGTCGGGACAGCGGCTCGAGCCAACGCCACTGGGCGGCCCGGGAGCACCTCGGGGACCGCCCTGCCGACGTGGTCCTCGACGGCGACTCCGTCGATCCGTCCCATGGCCTCGTTGACGACCAGGTAGGTGAGGTCCTCACGGGCGACGAGCGCCACACCGGAGCCGATCTGGTCGGCAGCAGACAGGAAGAGCTGCGGGTGCTTGGTGAGCCGTTCGAGGTGAGCCCAAGGCGGCGTCCTCCGGGGGAAGGGACCACCCCGATGCCTGAGGTCAGTGGCGACCACCCTAGGGCACCCCGGTGCGGCGGCAACGGACCCAGAGGCCGCGTTCCTCCAGCCCTCCGCCGCGGGTCAGACGCTGCGAAGAGCCGTCGTCGTCTGGCCACGCCGGCGGGACTCGAGGAGGAACACGACCATCGCCGCGAGCGTCCCCAGCGCGACGAACAGCTCGTCCGTGGGGACCGGACCCAGCTGCGGGTGCAGGGGCGCCAGCATGGCAGTCGGGTGGCGACCGCACACGCCTCCTGGCGCCGGTGGGTCGCCCGATCCGCGACGATGGACGCATGCCGTCCTGGGTCCTGCACGTCGACATGGACCAGTGCGGTGGAGGTCCTCCGGCGGCCGGAGCTCGCCGGGGTTCCTCTCATCGTCGGGGGGCGGGGTGACCCGACCGAGAGGGGCGTCGTGTCGACCGCCTCCTACGAGGCCCGCGAGTTCGGGGTCCGCTCCGGGATGCCGCTGCGCACGGCTGTTCGCCGTTGCCCGGATGCCGTGCTCCTGCCGGTGGACAAGCCGGCGTACGACGCGGCATCCGCCGTCGTCATGGACACCATTCGCGCCGTCCCGGGTGCGGTGGTGCAGGTGCTCGGCTGGGACGAGGCGTTCGTCGGCATCGAGGCCGACGACCCAGAGGCTGCGGCGCGCCGCATCCAGGCTGACGTGCTCGAGGCCGCCCAGCTGCACTGCACCGTGGGCGTCGGCGACACGACCGTGCGCGCGAAGATCGCGACCGAGTTCGGCAAGCCGCGTGGCACCTTCCGGCTCACGAGGGAGAACTGGTTCGACGTCATGGGCGATCGCCCGGCGCGCGACCTGTGGGGCGTCGGCACCCGCATCGCGCAGCGGCTGGGAGCGCTCGGGGTCACCACGGTGCGGCAGCTGGCGGAGGCCGAGGATGCCGTGCTGGCCGCCGAGTTCGGGCCGCAGACCGGGCCGTGGCTGGCACGGCTCGGCCGGGGCGAGAGCACGTCGACGGTGGACGACACGCCCTGGGTGCCCCGGGCGCACGGCCGCGAGACGACCTACCAGCGGGACCTCGAGGGTCCACAGGAGGTCGAACCCGCTCTGCGGCTCCTTGCCGAGCAGGTGGTCGAGGACCTCCGGGCCGAGGGCCGTCCATGCGCACGGGTGCATCTCAAGGTGCGGTTCGCCCCTTTCTTCACGGTCAACCGGTCGCGGAAGCTGTCGTTCCCGACGTGGGAGCCACGCGTCGTGGCGGAGACGGCCCTGGAGCTCTTCCGGGGTCTCGACGACGACCGCCGGGTGCGCCTCCTCGGTGTCCGTGCGGAGATGGTGCCGCCGGAGGGCGGTTACGACGCGCCGCGCACCCACGGCCGACGCGGTGGGCCCTGACGGGACTGGGGTTCCAGGCACGGCAGCTGATCCAGGGAGGGTGCCTGCCCACGCGTGAAACCGGCGGCGCGGTTTCCGTGCTGCCCCCCGGGGTAGGTCGGCGGCGTCGGACGTGCTTCCAGCCAGGGCCGACGGAGGTCGACCGCGGCACGTCGGGGAGATCGGGTGGCGCCGTGGCGAGCGAGGAGTATCCGGGGGCCGAGCCGTTCGTCCCGAGCCCGGCGTCCCTGGATGCGTGTCGCCTTGCGGTGCAGGCCTGTCGAGGGTGCGACCTCTTCCGCGATGCCACTCAGGCCGTGTTCGGTGAAGGGCGCGATGGTGCCCGGATGGTGCTGGTCGGTGAGCAGCCCGGTGACCGCGAGGACCTGGCCGGGCACCCCTTCGTCGGTCCGGCTGGCCGGCTCCTTGACGACGCGCTCGAGGCGGCCGGGGTTGCCCGCGACGACGTGTACCTCACCAACGCCGTCAAGCACTTCCGACACGAGGGCACCCGTGGCAAGCAGCGGATCCACAAGTCCCCCGCACGCTGGCAGGTCGCGGCGTGCCAACCCTGGCTGCTGACCGAGTTGGATGCCGTCCGCCCGGCGGTCGTCGTCCTCCTGGGCGCGACGGCGGGTCAGGCGATCTACGGCCCGACCTTCCGGGTCGGCGCCACGCGCGGCACGGCGGTGCCGTGGCCGACGGACCGGCTGTCGCTCGCCGAGCCACCGGTGTGCGTCCCGACCGTCCACCCGTCAGCGGTCATTCGGTCGCGGACTCGCGATGCGGACTTCGCCGCACTGGTCGCCGACCTCGACGTCGCTGCGGGGCTTGCCCCCCGGTGACCGCGGCGCGTGCGCCGGTCCTCGCACCGAGGACCCTCAGGAGACCCAGCCGAAGAGGCGCCGGCGTACCCATCGCGCGCCACCACGGGCACCAGCCTTGTCGAGGGCGCTCAGAACGACCGGATGGCGAAGTCGCTGGACGGCCACCGGCGCGAGCTCCTCCCGGAGCCAGCTGCGGGTCGGTACAGGGTGGGAGCGGTTCAGGCGGCTGGGGCGGTCGTTGGACCCGCAGACGAAGGCCACGATGTTGTGGCGAGCACGGATCTCGACGATCCGGCGGTCGGCATCGGACGGGACGAATCCCGGCCTCTTGAACTCCGCGTGGTTGAGGTGGTCGAGTCGCTGCTTCACCATGGCCATCGAGGTCCTGCGGGCGTTCAGCCGGAAGGCGCCTCCCCACTCGGGCCAGTACGACGTCTGCGTGTCCTCGATGACGTAGATGCCGTCGGGCTTCAGATGCGGCAAGAGGGCGTCGAACGTGAACCGAACGTGCGCGGGCACGTGGCTCCCGTCGTCGATGACGATGTCGAAGGGGCCGTACTGACAAGCAAGGCGTTCCAGGCACCGCGGGTCGACCTGACTGCCCTGCACGACGTGCACTCGCTCTTCGGCCACAGCCCTCTTGTCGAGGACGTCCAAGCCGACGATCGTCCCACCAGGAAAGAAGTCCCTCCACAGTCGCAGGGACTCGCCGCCGGCCGACGGATCCTCGGGGTCGCTGAACCCCCCGACGCCGATCTCCAGCAGGGTCACGGACTCGTGCCTCTTGGGCGAGAAGAGGCTGTCGTAGAAGGGAATGTAGCCGTGGTCGCGCTTGTCCGTTCCGTGCAGCTCGGCCAATGTGGCGAGGTCCTCCATGGGCCCGACCCTACGGGCTGGCGCCACCCCTGACGCGAGCCGAGACTCGGCGCCTGACAATGAGGCCAAGCGCCAGGTCCTGGTCCGAGACAGAGCGTTCCAGCTGCCCGGACCCACTCCTACCGGGGCGCAGTCCACGTGGCACGATCGACGTCGTGGGTGCGCGGAGGCAAGGACTGGCGGGCCGACGGGTGCTCGTGACAGGTGCAGACGGAACGATCGGCTCGGCCACCTGCGAACGGCTGACCAGCCTCGGCGCGCGCGTCACCGGTCTGTCCCTCCCGCGCGAGGGCGCACCCCACGTGTCGGCGGAGAGAGTGCTGTACGGCGACGCACGAGACGACGAGATGGTCCAGGCGGCGCTCGAGGAGGTCGAGCTCGTCGTTCACCTCGCGGCCATTCCCAGCCCCGAGCTGGCGGACTGGACGACGGTGTTCTCGACGAACGTCGTCTCCACCTTCACCGTCCTGGCCCACGCGGGCGAGCTCGGCATCCGTCGGGCGGTGATCGCCAGCAGCATCAATGCGTACGGTGGTCCCTTCAACTCCCACGACGTCCGACCCGCGTACTACCCGCTGGACGAGCAGCTGCCCGCGGACCTGGACGACCCCTACTCGTTGTCGAAGTACACCGACGAGCGGACGGCGGAGATGGCCGCGCGCCACTGGGGCATCGACATCATCGCTCTCCGCTTTCCGATGACCGCCGAGCGGGGGGTGCTCCTCGAGCACGCCGAGCGGGCTGCGCAGCATCCGGTGGACGGGGTGAACGAGGGGTGGTCCTACCTCGACTCCCGGGACGCGGCCCGGGCCATCGAGCTGAGCCTCCTCAGCGGATCCCGCGGAGCGCATGCCGTGTTCGTCGCGGCGGACGACACCACGGTCCCCTTTCCCACCGAAGACCTGCTGGACCGTCATGCACCCGGCGTGCCGCGGCTGCGGTCCTTCCTGGGCCGAGAGGTGCCCATCGACCTGACGCGCGCCAGGACGCTGTTGGGCTTTCGGGCGGAGCACCACCTCATGCCGGCCCCGCAGTCCGGCTGACGTCGTGCCGATGTCCTGCGCGACCTCGACGTCCACACTGGCGCGTTGCGGTCAGGCCGCAGCCGCGAGGTTGACCGTCAGCATGGCGGGAATGGGGAGCGCCATGTCAGTCCGTCGCGGAGGCTCTAGCAGAAGGACCCGCGACGGCCGTTCTCGTCATTGTCAGCCCTGACGGCGGTAAAACGGACCGGACCACCACCGAGGTTTGACAGTGTCGTCATCCTCGTCGTGTCGGCCGTGTGGCGGCACCCACGCGTTCAACCGCTGTGGCCGCCTGCACCGAACTCTCGGTGGTGGAGCTCGTTCACCTGCGACGCGACGGCCTCCAAGGTGTACACCGCTTCTTGGAGCTGGGCGACCTCCCGCTGAAGCGATGCCACCCGCTCGTTCGTGTCGTGAACGACCCGGTAGATGTCGCAGAGGCGGACCTCACCCTGCGCCAACCCTCCCGAGAGGTCCGCTTCTCGCATGCGGTCCTCGACCGAGTCCTTGTTCATGTGGCACCTCCCAGTGTCGTCCGGCTGCGGTGCGCTCGGGGCCACGCCACAGGCCAGGAACGGGATGACTCGACCGCAGGCGCTCGACCGACGTCGGGCACTCCCGGACGTAGCGGTGAGTGTGACACCGACCCGCCGGGGCTGCCCTCGAACTTGCTGAGAGCCCCGTGAGCCCGATGGATCTTCATGCCGGGGATCTCGGCGCGTGTCGCATGCCGACCCACGGGTAGTGGGGTTGTAACCGCCGGGATTCAACACCGTGTGTCGTGGCGGCCAGGTGTCCCCGTGAGCGCGCATTGATCACCCGGGTAAGCGGGGACGCCGCAGCCGGTGCCTCGTGTCGACACGCTCCGCTCAGGCAGGCAGCGGCCGGGGGACTGCTGCTCCGCCTTGACAGGACTTGAAGCCTCTCCCCAGCCAGCGCGTCTCCGGCTCGAGCGCGTGTCGTAGGGGGCCGCCCACCTCAGGGCGGAACACTCATGAAGCGAGCCCTGGCAACGACCGCGATCACCGTCGTATGTCTCTTGGGTGCGGCGCCCGCCTTGGCGGCGTCGCCCAGCGAGCGCGAGTGCGAGGCCGCTGGCGGGATGTTCGACCGCAGCGGCGGCACCGTGACCCTGCATCTCCGCGGTGGTGAGCGACCCGGTCGGCAACCCCGAGAATTCGGGCGGTGTCGTGGGAAGGTGGTCGGGCTACGGCTCCGTGGGAGTGATCGGCAACCCCGGGCCGCGAGATGCGTGCCTGACCAGAACGACCCCGCGCCAGCTCTGGTCGCCGCAGCCGTTGCCCCCAATTCATCCGCGGGGGGTCGGGCGGCGCGCGTCGTTGTGTCGGCGTGTGACCCGCCCTCGCCAGCGCGCTGGATCACCCGGGCTGGCGAGGGCGGTGCCCACAGTCGCACATGCCTGACCACTTCGACGGTTCCTTGGCATGCGAAGCGCAGGTTGGACAGATGTGGTCGCGTGAGGTGCTGGGAGTCTTGCGGACCCACCGTGGGGTAGGAATCCCTCAACCGTCTGGGTTCGAAACCCGGGTCTGACGGCCAGGCGTCCCCGGAGGCGCGCATTGATCACCCGGGTTACCGGGGACGCCGAACCCCTCGCCCTGTGCCAGCACGGCTGGGTGCTGAGGTATGCCCTGCACAGTCCGATGCATCCCCTCTTTCGACAGAACGCGGCGAACCGGGAAGTTCGAGAACGCGAGCTGACATCCCGCCTCAAGGTCTGGGCGTACGGGAGCCGGGTAACGCCCCAGCCCAAGTGCATCGACGCGACCACGAGCCGGAACCTCGGGATCCGTGGGGCGGGTGCGGTGGGGCCGCCGTCCGCGAGAGGTGGCTGGCGTCGGAAGTGGCCACTGAGCCGGCCCGAAGCCGAGCCGCGTGGTCCCCGGTGAGCCTGCGCGGTGCGACGCCCGAGGCGGATCAGTCCGGGGTGTTGTGTGGCCCGAGGGCATCGTCGGCGGCGGCCGGGGCGTCGGGGTACAGCAACAGGACGAGCCCGGCCCCCACGCCTGCCCCCACGAGCTGCGCCAGGATGAACGGTGGGACGGACGCCGGAGCGATTCCCGCGAACGTGTCGGAGAAGGCCCGCCCGACGGTGACAGCAGGGTTGGCGAAGGACGTCGAGCTTGCGAACCAGTACGCGGCGCCGATGTAGGCGCCGACCG
>JAQSWG010000131.1 GCA_029266735.1 Ornithinibacter sp. | reverse complement strand
CGGTCACGCCGCCACCAACTCGTCCAGCCGGGGGTCGTCGCAGGGCCACAGCCCCAGCCGCCCCTTGGCCGCGAACGGCTCGGCCAGCAGCCGGGCGTTCTCAAGCCGCCAGTGGGTCTCACCGGCGTTCGCCCACGGTCCGCAGTCGCACACCACCCGAGGCTCGTCGCGGCTCGCGGTGCACACGTCGACCACGTCCACCACGGCGAGGATCAGACCGGTGTCGGCGTAGGGCATGTCGTCGGCGAGTTTGACGGGCAGCGCGTGCCCCTGGTCGCGGGCGATGCCCACCGCGTTGCGCAGCCACAGCTCCTTCGGCTCGTCCCAGCGCAGGCTCGCGTGGATGGCCAGCGGGCCGCGGTGGGAGGTGGCGCGGGAGCGGTTCTCGATCGTCTTGTAGCCCTTGGCGATGGCCCAGGCCCAGGGCTGGCGGACGCTGAGTGTCTTCACTGGCTCTCCTCCCCTGCGGGTCGAGTGGTGTCGGCACGGTGGGGGTAGTCCCAGCCGCCGAGGTCGTCGTTGTAGTCGTCGACCGGTGTCTCGGTGGGCGGGCCGACCAGTGCGAGGCCCGCCATCGTGAGGAGGGCGGCCACCACGCCGGAGACCAGCGCAGCCACCGCGAGTTGCAGGGTGTTCACTGCTGCTCCCCGGTGTCCTCGGGTACGGCAGGACCGGCGGACAGGCGGTTCACCCGGCCGGTCGCGGCTCGGTGCGCGTTGGCCCAGTCGTTCACCTGCTCCGCACTGCCAGCGGTCACCTCAGGGCAGTCCTGGCAGGCCGCCACGAGGAAGGACGTCCGGGCCATGTCGCGCAGCAACTGCGACAGCGCGTCCCGCTCGGCGCGCGCCGCCTTGACTTCCTCCCGGTCCCGCATGGCACTGGCAGCCAGCGACAGCCGGCGCGTCTCCTGCTGCTGCACGATCTCCAGCAGAGTCGTCCACACGGCGTCCAACGGTCGGTCCGGCATCGCCAGGTTGAGCGCGGACAGCAGGCCACGGACACAGTGGTCCAGTTCGGCATGGGCCACGAGGACCAGATCCGTCATCCCGTCTGTGTCCACCGGGGACTCCGACACGGCGGGCACGAGCGGCGTCCAGTCGGCCACGTCTTCGGCGGTGCGGTTGTGGCCGTCGTTGGCGAGCCACGAGTAGTGGTGTCCGCCGGAGTACCAGGCGAGCAGCTTGCCGTCGGGGCTGCGGCGGACCTCGGCGGGCTCGGGGGTGGTCATCGGTGGTCTCCAATCACGCCGCGGCGGCGGCAGACGAGCGGATGAGGGTGCGGAACACGGCGGCGGCCAGCAGCGGCGGTGTGGCGTTACGCGACATGTCGCCAGGTCTTCCGCTTGATGACGGCGGTGATTGTGGACGGGTCAACGCCGTACTCAATGGCAAGGCGCTTCTTCATTTCGCCATCTGCGACCCGGCGCCTAATCTCGACCACCTGTGCCTCGGTCAGCTTGGCCTGGCCATTAACGGAGCCGAGGTTGCCGCGTCCGCGGTCGTGCATGTCGGCGATGTTGTCGGCTTGGCTTCCCACGGTGAGGTGTAGCGGGTTCACGCATGGCGGGTTGTCGCAACTGTGGCGCACGACTTGGCCCTCTACATCGACACCGGCCAGCTGCAGTGCCACACGGTGCGCCTTCAACGTTGGTCCGGAACGGCGCCCTTCGGGCCGGATGACGCCGTAGCCGTGCTCGTTGGTGGCGGCGGTCCACGGCCAACACTCCTCGTCGGACCGGCGATCCACCTTTGCCCAGAAGCGCTCGCTAAGCGACATGGAGACTCGCCTCCTGGGAGATGAGGGACCGGAACACGGCGGCAGCGAGAGGAGGTGGAGTGGCATTACCGCATTGCGTCCATCGCTCCTCAGTCGAACCGAGCAGTTGAAAATCCGGCCGGAAGCCCTGCAACCGCAGCGCCTCGTCCAGGCGCAGGCGTCGGTGGCCGTCGCCTTCGGCGATGCGGAGGTTGCCGTTGTCGTGGCCGGCCATGATGGTCAGCGACGGCTCGTCCGCGGTGCGGCGCCCGCCGTTGGCCTGACGCTCGAACATGACGACCTTGTTCCGGCCCGCCTTGCTCGTGATCGTGGCGGCGGGTTCGTCGAAGCTGCGTTCCCCGCGGTCGGCTGCCACGCCGCCGGTGCCGTAGTTCGACACCACGATGCCCTCTCCGTCCCAGCCGAGCGCTTCCCGGATCGACACCCACGGGCGGACGAACAGGTCGGGTGCCGGTGTGCGGCCGTGGCGGTAGCGCTGGTGGGTGGGCATCGGGCGTGCGACCGGCGTGTCCAGCGAGGCTGCGAGGATCGCCCGGCGGCGGGTCTGGGGAACGCCGTACTCCTCGGCGTTGTAGACCTCGACGTGCGTGGAGTAGCCGAGCCGGTCGAGATGGCTGGCGATGTGCCGCCACAGGGGCAGCACCGCGGGCACCTGCTCCAGCATCACCGCCCGCGGCCTGGTGGCGGCGATGTGGCGCATCGGCTCGGCGGCCAGCGGCGAACGGGCGTCGTGCCACTCCACGTCCGCGGGGGTGCGGTCCGCGGCGAACGCGTCGACCCGTTCCAGCACGGCTTCCAGGTCGAGCAGGCCGAGCTGGTCGCCCGCCTTGGAGTAGGGCTGGCACGGCGGGGCGCCCACGACGAGCTCGACCCGTCCGCGGAGGTGGCGCAGCGACACCTGGGAGACGTCGGCCCGCACCCGCTGGTGACCGTTCGCCATCGCGGTCAGGCAGGCGCCCTCGTCCCATTCGAACCCGACCTGCCGGCCGGTCCAGCCCGCGGCGCGCAGCCCCTCCTCGTTGCCGCCGGGGCCAGCGAACAGGTGCACGGCGAGCGGCAGGTCGGCGGTCACCGGTCTCTCCCGTCCGGGTCGGTCGAGACGGAGGGCAGGGCAGCTGGGCATCCGGTGTAGTGGCCGGTGTCGGGCACGGTGACGCACACGCAGTCGGTCTCGGGTCGCCACGGCTGGTCGGGGTGGTCGCGGGTGACGAGGACCCCGCCGGGGAGTTTGGACAGGGTGTAGAGGGCGGAGTGCTCGCTGTTGTGCGCGGTGGTGATGACGCTGGGGTGCTGTACGGCCCATTGGCGTGGGGGTGTGTCCTGGGAGGACACGCCCAGGTCGCCGGCGATCACGCTGACCGTGTCGCACCACGAGTTGCGGGAGACCAAGCCGCAGGCGGCGCAGAACCTCATCCCGTGCTGCGCTTCGCTGTGCGTGTGCAGGTCGAGCACGGACCGGATCGCGTTGGCGTAGGTGACCATGCTGTGGTCGGCGGCGTACGGGGTGACGTCGCGGGCGCGCTGGCCGAGGTCGTCGCGGATGGCCTGGTTGAGGTTGCTCACTCCCCACCTCGCGTGGTGTCGGGGTGCTGCTCCAGCTCGTCGGCGTCGCGGGTCAACGCCGTGCCGAGGTCTTCGATCACGACCTGGTCGACGGCGAGCACCTTCACCTCGCGGCCTCGCCACACCGCCTTGTCGCCGACCTGCCAGCCGGGTGCGGCGGTCTCGGTGTCCCGGTCGGCGGCCGTCTGCTTCAGGTGCCGGATCTCGGCATGCAGCCCGTCGAGGTACTGCTGGTGGCGGGGGTCGTGGATCGGGCACCGGTCGGTGCCGGGCAGGGCCGGGTGGTCGCAGGTCTGCATGGCCTCCGGGTCGCCGTCGACGGGCAGGGGCTCGGTGCAGGTGTCCCGGTCGGCGGACTGGCGACGGAGGCGGACCAGTTCGTCGGCCACGCCGCCGTGGGTCAGGGCGTCGATGATCGGGCCGAGCTCGAAGAGGCGCTCGCGCATCCGCTCGTTGGCCTCGCGCAACTCCGCCAGCTCGGTTGTGGCTGGTTGGTCGGCGAGGTGAGGGACAGCGGCGGCCAGCCCGAGCCGCCAGCACTGGACATCGTCGGCGCCGTCCGCACGTGCGTGCATGCACGCCTCGACCGCTGCGGTCACGGCCTTGTCGGGGATGGTGGGGTCAGGCACCGGGCTTCTCCTCGAACTCGTCGAGCTCTTCTGTCATCTGGATCAGGTAGTAGGCGAATCCCCGGATCTGCTCGCGGGTCACGGCGCGGGTCATGCCGCCGTTGCGACGCGGCTCGTCGGACATCTGCACCGACGCGTACAGGTCGCCTGCCTCGTGGAGGTTGAAGCTGACGCGGCAGCCGAACGCGAGGTCCCAGCCAGCCGAGATGCCGCTCTTCTCGCCGTCCTCGTCGTAGTCGTAGCCGAGGTCCGGGTGGGCGTAGGCCGGACGGCGCGCCGCGTCGGTGGTGGGGTCAGCGGGCATCGGACGCCTCCGGGGCGGGGTAGGTGGCGGAGCGGAACGGAAACGTGCAGTCGTCGCTGTGCAGCCCCGGACAGAGCGAGCAGCATGGGCGCACCGTCCTCGGGGGACTCGCGGTGGGAGAGGCAGACGAGGGGATCCACGAGCGTGGTCACGTCGACTCCCCGACGTACATCTCCGGGAACTGCCTCTCCAGCACCGCCGCGATGAAGCCCCACGCGCCGTCACCGTTGCAGTCGCCGCGGCGCACGGTGGCGACCGCCGACGACAGGGCGTCCAGCAGGTAGGCGATCCTGCGGCCGTCTTCCCCGGACAACGGCTCGCCTCGCATCAGCCGCTGCGTCAACGCCTCGACCGGGTCGAGCTGGAGTCTCCGGGCGGTGACGAGATCGGTCATGCCGCACCCCGCAGGGTGTGACCGGGGGCGAGGTCGACGGTGTTGCCGCCGACGGTGTCGCAGTCCCAACCCCTGCGGTGGGCGGCGATCCGGGCTTCAGTGTCGGTGTGGGCGTCGTCCACGAGGGTCACGGCGTCGCAGTCCTCACAGCAGTTGCAGGTGAGGCCGACGAAGGAGGTCATGGGGTCACCGCCGCGAACACGTCGGCGTGCTGTGCCTTCCATTCCTGCCACCGCTTCATCGGCTCGCCGTCGCCGCCGATGGTGTGGATGTGGTCCAGCAGCGGGAGCAGGTCCATCGGTTCGGCGTCGTAGAACGGCCACGGCCCGTGCTGCCACGACGACTTGCGGTACTTCCAACTGCCGTCGGCGACCTTCATCAGGTAACGGCCGTTCGCCCCGCCGTCCACGTCGAACAGGTGCTCGTCGCGCATCCGGTCGACCCAGCCCGGCCGGTACCAGTAGGCCATGTACTCGCGGTGGAACGCGTCCACCACGGCCAGCTCGGCATCGGTCGCCATGACACCGCCCCACAGGGTCGGGTCGACCACGAGGGTGGTGACGTAGCACCAGCGGGGGTAGAGGGTGGACACGATCGGCCAGCGGTAGTCGGCGACCCGACGCGCTCCGTCCTCGGCGTAGCCGGACAGTTCGGTGGTCATGCGGCACCTCCGGTGGGCCAGCGGGCGTTCCACTCGGACAGCCGCTCCGACCCGGCGAACGTCAACTTGCAGGCGTTCCCGCACGGGTCGGCGGGCGAGTCGAACGTGATGAGCCGGGCGTGCCACAGGTCGTCCACGTCCTGCTGGTCCTGCTCGGTCATGTGACCGCCGGTGGACCAGGACCAGCCCCGCGGCCACGCGCCACAGGTGCCGGAGTGGTGGACGACGTGAGCCTCGGCGACCGAGTGGAGGAGGTTGTGCAGCTCGGGGGTGCGGCGCAGGTCGGTCATCACGACGCCACCTGCCGCTCCGGGTACGCCGCGAGCGTCCGCTTCAGGTAGGACTCCACCGCCTGCGCGTCGTGCAGCAGGCCGG
>JAQSWG010000045.1 GCA_029266735.1 Ornithinibacter sp. | reverse complement strand
CCCATCGGCAGCGCCCACAGGAGGGTGGCGATGGTGGGTGCCACGTCGGGCGGTACGGAGGTGAGCGCGAGGGAGAACGTGCCCAGACCGGTCCAGCTGTCGAGGCCGATGAAGACGAGGGCCCCGATCCCGGACGCCAGGAGACCGGGGAGGGCCACGAGGGTGAGGGTGGCGCCGGCGATGCCCGCGGCCTCCATGATGAGGAACGCACCGAGCAGCGGCGAGCCGAACAACGTGCTGATCGCCGCGAAGCTGCCGGCGGAGGCCATGATCGTCACCGCCATCGGGGGCGCGTCCTTCTTCGCCAGCCGCACGGTCAGCGCCGCGAGTCCCCCGCCGATGGCGATGAGCGGCGCCTCCGGCCCGAGCACGGCGCCCAGGCTCAGGGTCGCGAGCGCGGCGAGCGCGACACCGGGCAGGTCGCGGTCTCGCGGCGTAGCACCGCCCATGACGAAGCCCAGCGCTGGCGAGTGGCCCGCGGTGCCCGGCAGGTGGCGGATGGTCAGGGCGGTCAGCAGTCCGGCCAGCGCCACCCAGGGCACGGGCCACCAGGCTGGGGCGGCCCCGGAGAACAGGTCTCCCGGCAGGTCGGTGAACAGCCACTGCTGCAGCTTCGTCACGAGGACGAGGAAGCCGTAGGCCACGGCGGAGATGGGAGCGCCGAGGAGGGCGGCCACCACGAGGGCTGTCAGGTACGCCCTGGACCGGATCACCGCCACCGGGTCCATCGGTGGCGGTCCCGCGGGCACAGCGGCCGCGGTCGCCGGCGTGGGGCCGGGCGGGTCGGTCACCACATCTGCCTCCTCGGGAGCGCAGCGCGACGCTGCCGGCCCCACGCTAACGACAGCCAGCCCGACCTTCCTCGCCCTTCGGGGGCGACCAAGGGACCTGTCGGCGCTCAGACGTTGCGGCGGTACTGCCCACCCACCTCGAAGAACGCCTCCGTCACCTGCTGCAGCGAGCACACCCGCGCGGCATCCATGAGCACGGCGAAGACGTTCTCACCCGACGTCGCCGCGGCCTTGAGCCTCGCGAGAGCCGCCTCGGCCTCGTCTCTGTGATCCTCCCGGAACCTCGTCACGCGCGCCAGCTGGCTCTCCTTCTCGGCCTCCGAGGCGCGCGCGAGGACCACCTCCCTGGGCGGCTCACCGGCATCCGGCTTGCGGAACGTGTTGACACCGACGATGGGCAGGGAGCCGTCGTGCTTGCGGTGCTCGTAGAGCATCGACTCGTCCTGGATCCGGCCGCGCTGGTAGCCGGTCTCCATCGCGCCGAGGACGCCACCGCGCTCGGAGATCCGGTCGAACTCGGCGAGGACGGCCGCCTCGACGAGGTCGGTCAGCTCGTCGACGACGAAGCTGCCCTGGAGCGGGTTCTCGTTCATCGCCAGGCCCCACTCCTTGCCGATGATGAGCTGGATGGCGAGGGCGCGCCGCACGGACTCCTCCGAGGGCGTCGTCACGGCCTCGTCGTAGGCGTTGGTGTGCAGGCTGTTGGCGTTGTCGTAGATCGCGACGAGTGCCTGGAGCGTGGTGCGGATGTCGTTGAAGTCCATCTCCTGCGCATGGAGGCTGCGGCCCGACGTCTGCACGTGGTACTTCAGCTTCTGGCTGCGCTCGTTGGCGCCGTACTTCTCCCGCATCGCCACCGCCCAGATGCGGCGGGCCACCCGGCCGATGACGGTGTACTCCGGGTCCATCCCGTTGGAGAAGAAGAACGACAGGTTGGGGGCGAAGTCGTCGATCGCCATGCCCCGCGCGAGGTACGCCTCGACGTAGGTGAACCCGTTGGCGAGCGTGAACGCCAGCTGGCTGATGGGGTTGGCTCCCGCCTCGGCGATGTGGTAGCCACTGATCGACACCGAGTAGAAGTTGCGCACCTCGTGGGCGATGAACCACTCCTGGATGTCGGCCATCATCCGCAGCGAGAACTCCGTCGAGAACAGGCAGGTGTTCTGTCCCTGGTCCTCCTTGAGGATGTCCGCCTGGACGGTGCCCCGGACGGTCGACAGCGCGAGGGCTCGGATGCCGTCCGCCTCCTCGGCGCTCGGCTCCCGCCCGTTCTCCGTGGTCCACTTCTCGACCTCGCGGTCCATGACCGTGTTGAGGAAGAAGGCGAGGATGGTCGGCGCAGGGCCGTTGATGGTCATCGAGACGCTCGTCGTGGGCGACGTGAGGTCGAACCCGGCATACAGCTCGCGCATGTCGTCGAGGGTGGCGACCGACACCCCGGACGTTCCGACCTTGCCGTAGATGTCGGGACGTCGGTCCGGGTCCCGGCCGTAGAGGGTCACCGAGTCGAACGCCGTGGAAAGACGCGTCGCTGGCTGGCCTTCCGAGAGGAGCGTGAACCGTCGGTTGGTGCGGAACGGGTCGCCCTCACCGGCGAACATTCGGGCCGGGTCCTCGTTGTCCCGCTTGAACGGGAAGACCCCTGCCGTGAACGGGAAGTGCCCTGGCAGGTTCTCGCGGCGAAGGAACGACACGAGGTCACCGTCGTCGGCGTAGCGAGGCAGCGAGACCCGGCGGATCCGGTTGCCGGACAGGCTCTCCTTGACCAGAGGCGTGTGGATCTCCTTGTCACGCACCGTGACCACCTGCTCGTCGCCGGAGTACGCCTCGACGACGGAGGACCACCCGGCCAGCTGGCGGGCGACGGACAGCGGGAGCCCTTGTCGGGCGTCCTGGAGCAGCGCGTCGACGCCGGAGCGCTCCGAGCCGGCGTGCTCGAGCTCGGTCCCCACCTCGGTGAGCCGCTGGACCCTGCGTGCGGCGGCGGCATACCGGGTGGTGGCCTCGTGGTATCCGCGCACGGTCTCGGCGATCTCGGCGAGGTACCGGACCCGCTGAGGCGGGACGACCTGGCGGAGCACCGAGGAGTGCCGCACGTCCACGTGGCGGAGGGCGCCCTCGGAGACCTCCAGCCCGCGCTCGGCGAGCAGCCCGCGCACCTCCTGGTAGAGCGCGGTGACACCGTCGTCGTTGAAGGTGGCGGCGGAGGTGCCGAAGACGGGCATGTCCTCGGGGCGCTTGCCGAAGGCCTCCCGGTTGCGGACCATCTGCCGGCCGACGTCGCGCAACGCGTCCATCGCACCCCGGCGCTCGAACTTGTTGATCGCGACGACGTCCGCGAAGTCGAGCATGTCGATCTTCTCGAGCTGGCTCGCGGCTCCGAACTCCGGCGTCATGACGTAGAGGTTGACGTCGGCGAAGGTCGTGATCGCGGCGTCGCCCTGGCCGATCCCGGGCGTCTCCACGACGACGAGGTCGAATGCCGCCGCCTTGAGGATGGTGAGGACGTCCCCGAGCGCTTCGGGCACCTCGTGGCTGCCGCGGGTGGCGAGGGAGCGGAAGAAGACCCGGTCGCCGTCGAGGGCGTTCATCCGGATCCGGTCACCGAGCAGTGCACCGCCCCCCCGGCGACGGGTCGGGTCGATCGCCACACAGGCGATGCGCAGCTTGTCCTGCTGGTCCACCCGCAGGCGCCGGACGAGCTCGTCGGTGAGGCTCGACTTGCCCGAACCACCAGTGCCGGTGATGCCGAGGACCGGCGTGGGCCGGCCGGATGCCGCCCGCTCCAGCTCGGCACGCATGTCCCCGGAGAGGTCGCCGGTCTCGGCCGCCGTCAGCGCCCGGGCGACGGCCGACCGTTCCCCGGACAGCACCGCCCCGGCGGTGGTGGGATGGGCCGCCCAGAGGTCGGTGTCGCAGGCCTTGATGACCTGGTTGACCATGCCGGGCAGGCCGAGGCGCTGCCCGTCCTCGGGGCTGAAGATCGTGACACCGGCCTCGCGCAGACGAGCGACCTCGGTGGGCACGATGACGCCGCCCCCGCCCCCGACGACGTGCACGTGGTCCGCGCCCGCTTCACGGAGGAGCTCGACGAGGTACTCGAAGTACTCGACGTGCCCGCCCTGGTAGGACGACACGGCGACGCCCTGGACGTCCTCCTCGATGGCAGCGTCCACGACCTCGCGGACACTGCGGTTGTGCCCGAGATGGATGACCTCGGCACCCTGGCTCTGCATGATCCGCCGCATGATGTTGATCGACGCGTCGTGGCCGTCGAAGAGAGCCGACGCCGAGACGATGCGGACGGGGTGCTCGGGGACGTGGAGGTCGGGCCTCGCGGACGTCGGCTGCGCTGCCATGGGGTTCCCTTCGTCGCGGTCCCCCGATACTAGGACGTCCTACTACCTACTCGGAAGTTGCCGACGAGCGGTCACCGAGCGACCGCGGAGGCGTACGGGTCGGGAGCGGCCGCATCGAGGAGCCACTCCGTGACCGAGCGACGGAACTCCTCGTCCACCCGGTGGAGGGGCACGTCGGCCTGCAGCCGGCGCCAGGACTCGGCGCGGTGGAGGCACGAGACGCGCTCGGCGTGAGGCAGGAGGGCTCGCAGCGTGGAGAGGTCCCAGGCGTCGGTCCACGGCTCGAGGTAGGCGTCGACGGCACTTCGCAGCTCGGAACCGTCCGGGTCCAGGGTGAACCGGTGGCGCATGATCCACAGGGGGATCCGCAGGGTGGTCAGGGGGTGCGTCCACAGAGCGTCACCGAGGTCGATGTAGGCCACTCCGCCGTCGGGACGCCGGAAGGCGTTGCCGAGGTGGAGGTCGTTGTGCTGCAACGACGGGGGCAGTCCGCTCGCGGCCAGGACAGCCGCGGCGTCGTGGATGCGGCCGAGGCCGTCCTCGACGAGGCGCACCTCCGCGTCGGTCGGCCGGCGCGGGTCGTCCCGGGGAAGCGCGCGCATCGTGCTCAGCACCTGGGCGACCCAGCCGACCACCTCGTCCGGGTCCTCCGGGAAACGGGCGACGCCCGCGGCGAGCACCTCGTCCTCGTGAGCCGACAGCGAGCGCTGCGCCCCGGCATACCCGCTCATCACGGCGACCCAGTCCTCGAGCGGTGGCGGCGTCTCGTCGTGCCACATCGGCAGCCCCAGGTCCGCGCTGGCCAGCCAGCCGCTCTCGGTCTCGACGGCGAGGAGCGGCGCGACGACGCCGGGCAGCACGTGGTCGACGAGCGCGACCAACCCGGCCTCGAAGGCCTGCGACGGCGCGTTCTCCTTGACCCACACCCGCCCTGCGTCGGTCTCGACCCGGGCGACGACCGACCAGAACCGGACCCGGTCGCGAACCACCGGTGCGGTCGCCCGCACCCCGTGGGTGGCGAGCGCCGGCACGAGCCAGGCCTCGAGGCCGACCAGCCACTCAGCACTCCCCCAGAGCGCCGGGAGGTCACGCTCAGGCACGGCGCCCCGCGACCCACTCGATCGCCTCGGCGTAGCCCGTCACTCCGTGGCCCACGACGTGGAAGTCGCAGACGTCGCTGAGGTAGCTGTGGTGACGGAACGCCTCCCGGGCCGTGATGTCGCTGATGTGTACCCGGCCGCGTTGATGACGATCCCCGCGGTGCCGACGCGGCCCTCCTGCACCCAGTCGACGAGGGTGCCCTCGTGGTTGCTCTGCCGGAAGTCGACGACCAGGCCGGTGCGCTCGGCTGCCTCGACGCACAGCGCCTCCACGTCGGCCATGGTCGCCCTGCCGTAGACCTCGGGCTCCCGCTCGCCGAGGAGGTTGAGGTTGGGGCCGTTGAGCACGAACACCGTGCGGTCGTCCATGACCGGGAGTATGCCGTGGCGCGCCCTCGTCGCCTCTGGTGTCTCCCGGATGGCGGTGGTCTCCGGGGGTGGCGCGCCCTCGTCGCCTCCGGTCTGTCCCGGATGCGGTGGTCTGCGGCCGTGGCGGCGATCCGCGGAGGTGGCGGTGCGGTGGCATCACCACCACAGCAGGTGGACCAGAGCCCCGCAGGTGGACCAGAGCCCGGCTGGTGGACCAGAGCCCGGCTGGTGGACCAGAGCCCCGCTGGTGGCCCAAGGCCCCGCAGCCGATGCGAGGGCGGGGTCGAGGCTCAGCCGCGGTAGTCGTCGGTCACCAGGGCGGAGCACTGCTCACTCGTGGTGCTGACGCCTTCGGCGGCGAGCTGCTCCGTCGCCCCCTGGGCCCGGCTGCGCCCGAGGTTCCAGGAGAGCCAGTCGTCGTGCTCGAACGGCGTGCCCACCCCGCCCTCCGTGACGCACGAGGCCATCTCCGCCGGCAGCCGGTCGACGATGACCGGCGTCGCGTCGGCGCTGAGCGTCGAGAGGTAGGCGGTGTCCAGGCTCGAGCCCGCATCAAAGCGGTCGATGTTGCGGCCGGCGACCCAGGCGTCCGGGCTCATCGCGGCGAAGCCCAGGGCGAAGACGGCCGCGGAGACGAGCACCGCGCGCGGCACCCACCACGCGGACAGCCGCACCCCGGCGATGAGGAGGAACACGACGACGAGGCCGAGCCACAGCTCGAAGCCGTCGACGAAGACGCGCAGCACGGTGTAACCGAAGGCGTCCTGGTAGAGCGACATCCGGTACAGCGCACTCGCGACGACGGCGAGGGTGAGCACGCACAGGGCACCGAGGAGCAGCCGCAGCAGCATCCGGTCACGCGGCGTGTCGCGGGCGGCGACGTGCGTCGTCAGCCCGACGACGACCACGGTGAGGAAGGTCGCCACGGTGAGCTGCCCGAAGCCCTGGTGGACGTACTCGGCGTAGGTGAGGCCGGTGGTGCGCTCCAGGTAGTCGTGGCCACCCCACATGGCCGTGGCCTGGGCGACGAGGAAGCCTACGAAGAGGGCGACGACGATGCCCACGGGAACCCCCCACTCCCACCGGTGGGCGACCCGACGGCTCTGCGGGAGGGTCACGCCGTCGACCGGTGGTGGGTTCAGGGCGAGGTACGCGCCGGTGAGGGCGACCCCGGCGACCAGCACCAGCACGAAGGTGCGGGCGACGATGGTGTCCCAGCCGAGGTCGGGCACGAGGGCCTCGGCCCAGGAGCCGAACAGCGCGTCGCCCGAGGCGAACAGCCCCCCGAACAGAGCCAGGGCCACGAGGGAGAAACCGACGGTTCGCAGGATCGGCCAGAGCTTCGACACCTTGCTCGTCGCGTCGCGGATCATCGTCGTCGTCGCGAGCAGGGCGGCGAGCACGGCGGACCCGATCGTCCACGGGTTGCGCCGATACCTCGCCACGACCCACATGAGAAGTCCGGCGGCCAGCATGGTGAGGCAGACGGCCAGGCCGACGTTGCGCTCGGGCCAGGTCATGGCTGCCCAGGCGCCGATGCCGAGCGCCGCCAGCACTGTCAGCGGCTGGACGGGCACTCCCTTCTCGGGCCACAAGCCGTCGAAGACACCGCCCCCCGGCCCGGGTCCGGCGGGTCGTGCTTCCCCGGGCGCGGCCGGACTCGGTGGCTCGGGCGTCGGGTTCGTCGTGGCGGGTGCGTTCATGGTGTGGCTCTCCTCATCGGGTCCAGGGCGGCGCTGCGCCTTCGGGGCGCGGGGCAGCACGGCACGCACCCGCGCCCCGGTGCCCCCCGGGGCGGTAGGGACGACGGTGACCGTCCCCCCGTGGAGCTCCCCGACCCAGCGGGCGATCGCGAGGCCCAAGCCCGTGCCGCCGCCTGCGTCCTCACCGGAGCCGAAACGGTCGAAGACCCGGTCCACCCGGTCCACGGGGATGCCGGGCCCGTCGTCGCAGACCTCGAGCGACCACGTGGCGGCATCCACGGATGCCGCCACGACGTGCACCTCGCGGCCCTGCGGGCTGTGCCGCACGGCGTTGTCGACGAGGTTGGCCACCAGCTGGTGCAGGCGCGCCGGGTCGGCGCGCACGGTCAGCTCGGGAGGCTCGACGGCGGTGCGCACGCGGACCGTCCGGCCGTCGACGCCGGCCTCGGCGACGACGTCGTGCAACAGCTCGGACACCACGACGTCGGTGAGCTCGAGAGGTGCGGCGCCGGCATCGATGCGAGAGAGGTCGAGGAGGTCGCCCACGAGGGCACTCAGCCGCTCGGACTGGCGCAGCGCCGCCCGAAGGACCTCGTCGTCGGGACGCACGACCCCGTCGACGAGGTTCTCGAGCAGGGCCCGCTGGGCGCTGAGCGGAGTGCGCAGCTCGTGCGAGACGGTGGCGACGAGCAGCCTGCGTTGCTGGTCGGCCGAGGCCAGGTCCGCGGCCATCGCGTTGAAGGCACGGGCGAGCTCCCCGACCTCGTCCGTGGACGACGCGGCGACGCGCTGACCATGGTCACCGCGGGCCATGGCCCCCGCCGCGGTCGTCATCTCGCGCAGCGGCGAGGTCATCCCGCGGGCGAGCCACTGGGTCACGGCCAGGGCGGCGGCCACGGTGACGGGCAGGCTGATCCAGCCGGCCACGCCCGCCGCGTCACCCACCTCGGCCACCACGGCGGCGACGACGACGCTGACTCCGACGAGCAGGCCGAGCTTCGTGCGGATCGTCCGGATGCCGTCGAGCGGCCGCTCGGGGTTCACGACCGGGCCTCGAGCGCGTAGCCCACGCCGTGGACCGTGCGGACCCGGTCGGCACCGATCTTCGCGCGCAGGGTCTTGACGTGGCTGTCCAGGGTGCGGGTGCCGGTCGCGTCGGACCAGCCCCAGACCTCGTGCATGAGGACGTCCCGGGAGCGCACCACCCCCGGCTCGGCGGCCAGCGCCAGCAGCAGGTCGAACTCGAGCGGGGTGAGGTGGACCTCGGCGCCGGCGACCTCGACCCGGCGCCCCGCGGCGTCGATCGCCAGTCCGTCGAGCTCCACCCGGGCGTTGCCGGACGCGACGAGGGCCGCCGAGCGCTCGACGCGACGCAGCAGCGCGCGGACCCGGGCCACGAGCTCGCGCATCGAGAAGGGCTTGGTCACGTAGTCGTCCGCGCCCACGCCCAGACCCACGAGGAGGTCCGTCTCCTCGGTGCGTGCCGTGAGCATCAGCACCGGCACCGGTCGGACCGCCTGGATGCGGCGGCAGACCTCGAGGCCGTCGAAGCCGGGCAGCATGAGGTCGAGGACGACGAGGTCCGGACGGTGGGTCCCGAAGGCGGTGACGGCGCCCGGTCCGTCGTGGGCCTGCTCGACGACGAAGCCCTCCGCGCGCAGGCGGTCGGTGACCGCCTGGTTGATCACGGGCTCGTCCTCGACGACGAGGACCCGGGCGGCGGGTGGGCCCGCTGCCCTGGTCGGCATCGCCTCGGTCATGTCTCGAGCCTATGAGCCGCGCCGTGGCGCCGATGCGGGTGACGTGTGGAGATGGTGTGAAGGTGCGACTGACCGGGCGGGGCCCGCGCCCTCAGGCGGGGATGCGGCGAGAGCGCCGGAAGGCCGTGGGGGTGATGCCGGTGCACTGCGTGAAGTGATGGCGCAGGAGCGCAGCCGAACCGAAGCCGGCGTCCCGGGCCACCGCGTCCACGGGGAGGTCCGTCTCCTCGAGGAGGCGGCGGGCCCGCAGGACGCGCTGGTCGGTGAGCCACTGGTGCGGCGTCGTGCCCGTCTCCGCGACGAAGCGGCGGGCGAAGGTGCGCGGCGACATCGCGGCGCGCCTGGCCAGGGTGTCGACGGTGTGCGGCTCGTCGAGGTGCTCGAGCATCCAGGTGAGCACCGGGCCGAGGCTCTCGGCAGTGGTCGCCGGAACCGGCCGGTCGATGAACTGCCGCTGTCCGCCGTCACGGTGCGGCGGCACGACCATCCGCCGGGCGATCGCCGTGGCGACCGACGTGCCCAGCTCCGTCCGGACCAGGTGGAGCGCTGCGTCGATGCCGGCGGCGGTTCCGGCGCTCGTGATGACCGTGCCGTCCTGCACGTAGAGCACGTTGGGATCCACTCTCGCCAGTGGGTGCAGCTCGGCGAGCTCCGCCGTGTAGCGCCAGTGGGTCGTGCACTCCCGGCCGTCGAGGATCCCCGCGGCGCCCAGGGTGAACGCCCCCGAGCAGACCGAGAGCACCCACGCGCCGCGGTCGACCGCCGCACGCACGGTCTCGACAAGCGCGCTGGACGGCGTCTTGGCGGAGGTCGAGGCAGGGACCGCGACGAGGTCAGCGTCGACGGCGCCCTCGAGGCCGAACGGCGCCGTCACGGTGGTGCCGTTGTGCGCGTCGATGGGACCCGAGGTCTCGGCGCACACCCGGTAGTCGAAGGCCGGCACCCCCTCGTCGACGCGGTCGATGCCGAAGACCTCGGCGAGCACGCCGAACTCGAAGAGGGACACCGGTTCCTGGAGGAGGACCGCGATCGTGTGGAGTGCCATTCGCTCAGTATGGCAGAAAACTGACGAACCATGGCGTTTCTGCCACTCGTGGCAGACTATTGCCGTACGTCAAACTCGTGCCATGGATACGAACACCGTTGTCGAGACACTGGTCACCATCGCCGCCCTGGGCGGCCTCGCGGCGCCCATCGCCGTCCTCCTGGAGCGCAGCCACCGGCGCGAGCGGCGCGAGCACGGCGTGCGCACCTCGTGGACCTCGTCGGGCTCCGGCCCGCACGACGCCGACACGCGACGGATCGCGGACGAGATCCACGCCCTCGACGGAGCCGCTCACCGCTGAGAGTCGGACCGGCCCGGCCGGCCGAGGGCCGTGGTGGTCTCACTCCGTCAGCCGCGGCGGCCCAGGAGCCATCCGACCAGCCCACCCACCAGGGCCGCTACGGCATACGGCGCGTAGCTCCTGACGAGCACGGGCAGCACGGTGGCGCCGAGGTCGATCGAGTCGTCGACCGGCTTCGTGTCGGTCCGCACCGCTCGTGGACCGGGCCGCATGATGGGGGGCGCGGCCTCGGGCACGGCCGCTGCGGACGCCGCCACTGGCTCGGGCACAGCCGTTCCCCCGGGCCCGGCCGCTGACTGCGGCGCAGCCGAGGTCGCGGCCGGCTGAGCCGCCGGAGCGCCCGCCTCCGGCGCGAAACGCCGCTCGATGCACGCGACGAACTGCTGGAGCAGCTTGTCGGAGACGTCCTGCATGACACCACGGCCGAACTGCGCCGGCTTTCCGGTGATCGACAGGTCGGTCGTGACGTCGACGCGCGTGCCGTCGCCCGATGGCGCGAGCTGGACCGTCACCTTGGCGCCCGCAGTGCCGTTGCCCCGCTTGTCCTTGCCCTTGGCCTCGATGACCGCGCGGTGCGCCGTGTCGTCACGTTCGAGGAACATGCCGGCGCCGGCGTACTGGAGGGCGATCGGACCGAGCTTGACCTTGACCGTTCCGGAGAACCCCTCTGCGTCAGCCGCGGTGACGACGGCCCCCGGGAAGCAGCTCCCCACGCCGCGGAGGTCCATGAAGGTCGCCCAGGTCTCGTCGAGCGGGGCCGGGACGGTGAAGTCGTGCGTCAGCTCCATGCGGGGGTCAGTCTCCGAGGGCGGTCGTGACGGCGCGGCGGGTGAGCACGCGCGCGAGGTGGCGGCGGTAGTCGGCGTCACCGTTGAGGTCACTCGGTGGGTTGGTGCCCTCCGCTGCCCTCTCACAGGCATCCCCGACGTCCGAGGCGGGTCGGCCCTGCAGGGCCGTCTCGACAGCGCGGGCGCGCAGCGGTGTCGAGCCCATGTTGGTGAGGCCGACGCGGGCCGCGGCGATGGTGCCCGCTTCCACCTGGAGCGCCACGGCGACCGCGACGATCGACCACTGGTGCTTGACCCGCACGAACTTCTCGTAGTGCGAGACCCAGCCGGTGTGCTTGGGAATGCGAACCGCCGTGAGCAGCTCGCCCTCCCCCACCGCGGTCTCGAAGAGGTCGACGAAGAACTCGTTCGAAGGCACCGTGTGCTCGCCGCCGGGGCCCCGGATCACCAGGTCGGCCTCGAGGGCCAGCACCGGCGCGCCGACGTCACCCGCGGGGTCTGCATGGACGAGGGCGCCACCGATGGTGCCGCGGTGCCGGATCTGGGGGTCGGCGACCTCTTCGACCGCTTGAGCCAGCAGCGCGGCGTGCAGCCGCACGACGGGGCTCGTGACGATGTCGCTGTAGCGCGTCATCGCCCCGATGACGAGGTGGTCGCCCTCCTCCCGGATGCCGCGCAGCTCGTCGATGCGTCGGAGATCGACGACCCGCTCCGGGGCGTTGAGCCGCATTCGCAGGATCGGGAGGAGTGACTGGCCGCCGCCGAGGACCTTGGTGTCCTCGCCGCCCTCCGCGAGCGCCGCGAGCGCCTCCTCGACGCTGGTCGGGGCGAGGTAGTCGAATGCCGCGGGGATCACTGGGCCGCTCCGTCCGTCGCGCCGGCCGAGGGGTCCTGGTTGAGGGCGCCCTCCGCGAAGTGCGGCTGCGCCTCCTGCGACGGGCCACCCGGGTCGGTGCCTGCCGACTGGACGGCCTTCCACACCCGCTGCGGCGTGAGCGGCATCTGGATGTCGTTGATGCCGAGGTGCCGGAGGGCGTCCACGACGGCATTGACGACGGCCGGGGTCGAAGCGATGCATCCGGCCTCCCCCACACCCTTGGTGCCGAGCGTGTTCGTCGTCGCCGGCGTCACCGTGTTGTCGGTGACGAAGTTGATCGTGTCGGCGGCGGTGGGAAGGGTGTAGTCGACGAAGGACCCGGTGACGAGCGTGCCGCTGTCGTCGAACTCGGCCTCCTCCCAGAGGGCCTGCGCGACGCCCTGGAGGATGCCACCGTGCTCCTGCCCCTCGACGATGAGCGGGTTGATGATGGTGCCGATGTCGTCGACGGCCACGTACTTGCGCATCCGGGTCGCCCCCGTCTCCGTGTCGACCTCCATCGCGCACAGGTGGGTGCCGTGCGGGAACGAGAACGTGTCGGCGTCGAACGTGGCGTCGGAGTCCAGGCTCGGTTCGGCACCGTCGAACAGGTTGTGCCCCCTCCACGCCGCATTCGCCACGTCGCCGATCGAGATGCCCTTGTCGGTGCCGGCGACCGTGAACTGACCGGCCGAGAACCTCAGGTCGTCCGCGCTGGCCTCGAGCAGGTGCGCCGCGACGTGCCTGGCCTTCTCGATGACCCTGTCGGCCGCCTTGACCAGCGCCTCGCCACCGATGACGAGGGAGCGGGACCCGTAGGTGTCCAGCCCACGCGAGACGATCTGGGTGTCGCCTTGCAGCACCTCGATGTCCTCGAAGGCGACGCCGAGCCGGTCGGCGACGATCTGGCTCCACGCCGTCTCGTGACCCTGTCCGTGGGGCGTGGCCCCGGACAGCACCTCGACCTTGCCGGTCGCCAGCATGCGGATGCTCGCGTGCTCCCAGCCGCCCGCGCCGTAGTTCAGGGCCCCGAGGATGCGTGACGGGGCGAGCCCGCACATCTCCGTGAACGTCGAGACGCCGATGCCGAGCTGCACGGTGTCGCCGCCCTCGCGGCGTCGGCGCTGCTCCGCCCTCAGCTCGTCGTAGCCGAAGAGCTCTCTCGCCCGCGCGGTCGCCGCCTCGTAGTTGCCGCTGTCGTAGGTCATCCCCGCGACCGAGGTGAAAGGAAACTCCTCGTGGGTGATCCAGTTCTTCTCGCGAATCACCAGGGGGTCTACACCGACCTCAGCCGCCAGCTCGTCCATGAGGCGCTCGATGGCATACGTCGCCTCAGGCCGCCCCGCACCGCGGTAGGCGTCGACCCAGGTCTTGTTCGTGAGCACGGTCTGGCAGTTGAACTGGTAGGCGGGGAACTTGTAGATGGCGTTGAACATCCAGGCGCCGAGCACGGGTACGCCCCCGCCGAGGATGGCCACGTAGGCGCCGAGGTCTGCGAGCAGGTCGACCTTCAGACCGGTCACCGTTCCGTCCTTGGTGGCGGCGAGCGTGAGGGTCTGCCACTGGTCACGGCCGTGGTGGCACGACACCATCGTCTCGGAGCGGGTCTCCGTGTACTTGCACGGCCGCCCGGTCCGCCTCGCGACGGCCAGCGTCGCGAACTCCTCGGGCGTCGTCTGCAGCTTGCCGCCGAATCCTCCGCCGACGTCCGGGGCGATGACGCGCACCTTCGCCTCCGAGATGCCGGTCGTCGCCGCGATGAGGAACCGCAGGATGTGGGGGATCTGGGTGGCGGTCCACATGACGATCTGCTCACCGGTGGGGTCGACGACGGTCGAGCGTGGCTCCATGAACGCCGGCACCAGCCGCTGCTGGCGGTACTCACGCTCGATGAGGATGCCCTCCGCGCGGGCCGTGGTGATCGCCGCCTCCACGTCACCGCCGGTGCCGGCCTCGGCCGAGTCCAGCTGCCAGAACGCCGACCTGTTCGTGCCGAGTTCGGGATGGACGAGCACCGCGTCCGTGAGCGCCTCCCGCGCGTCGAGGACGGCCGGGAGCTCCTCGTAGTCGACGTCGACGAGCTCTGCGGCGTCGCGTGCTGCCGCCGCGCTGCGGGCAGCGACGACGGCCACGATCTCACCCGCGCACGCGACGTGGTCGACGGCCACCGGGAGGTGGTCGGGCGTCTTCTGCTCCTCGTTGAGCGGCCAGGCGTTGGCTATGAGCCCCTGACCGTCGAGGTCACTGCCCGTGAAGACCCCGATCACCCCCGGGGCCTGCGTGGCCACGGAGGTGTCCACGGAGGTGATCCGCGCATGGGCGAACGGGCTGCGGACCATGGCGAGGTGGAGCATCCCGGGCAGCTGGATGTTGTCGGTCCACCTGGTGCGGCCGGTGAGCAGGCGCTGGTCCTCCTTCCGCCGGCGGGCCTTCCCGATCTCCAGGGCGGGGTGGTCGTCGACGGCGGTCATCGGGCCGCGCTCCGCTCGGGCCGGGCGGTCGTCGACGTTTCCATCGTGCTCGCGCACGCCGCGACCGCCTTGACGATGTTCTGGTATCCCGTGCACCGGCAGAGGTTGCCCTCGAGGCCCAGGCGGATCTCCTCCTCCGAGGGCGTGGGGTTCTCACGCACGAGGTCGAGCGCTTGCATGATCATCCCCGGCGTGCAGTACCCGCACTGGAGGGCATGGTGCTCGTGGAAGGCCTGCTGCATCGGGTGCAGCTCACCGTCGACCGCGATCCCCTCGATCGTCGTGACCTCGTGACCGTCGGCCTGCACGGCGAGGACGTTGCACGACTTCACGCTGGCACCGTCGAGGTGCACGGTGCACGCGCCGCAGTTGCTCGTGTCGCACCCGATGACGGTGCCGACCTTGCCGACCACTTCTCGCAGGTAGTGCACGAGCAGCATGCGGGGCTCGATGTCGTCGGAGTACTGGACTCCGTCGACGGTGACGTGGACCCGAGTCATCGTGGTCTCCTTCGGCAGGGGTTCGAGACGTGTTCGTGATCCTCACCCGAAGTGACGCCCCCCACAAGGGGCACCGCGACATCCGACCCGCAGCGTTCCGTCAGGTGGTGTGGTGGTGGATGGGTCCTGCGGTGTCCTGGAGCCGCTGACCGTGCCCACCCCACTGGAGCGCGACGATCTCGGCTGCTATCGACACGGCGGTCTCCTCGGGCGTGCGGGCGCCCAGGTCGAGACCGATCGGCGACGAGAGGCGGGCCAGCTCGGCCTTCCCGAGCCCGGCCTCGCGCAGCCGCTCCAGCCGGTCTTCGTGCGTGCGCCGAGATCCCATTGCGCCGACATAGGCGAGCTCAGGAAGGCGGAGGGCGACCTCGAGCACCGGTACGTCGAACTTCGGGTCGTGGGTCAGCACGCAGATGACCGTGCGCGGGTCGATCCGACCCGCCTCCGCCTCGGCGACGAGGTATCGGTGCGGCCACTCGACGACGACCTCGTCGGCCGCCGGGAAACGGCTCCCCGTCGCAAAGACCGGCCGGGCGTCACAGACGGTGACCCGGTAACCGAGGAACGAGCCCACGGTCGCGACGGCCGCCGCGAAGTCGATGGCACCGAACACGAGCATCCTCGGGCGAGGCGCGTAGGCGGCGACGAACACCCTCATCCCCTCGCCGCGACGTTCGCCGTCCGGGCCGTAGGTGAGCGTCTCGGTGCGGCCGAGGGCGAGCAGCCCGCGTGCGTCGTCGGTGACGGCGGCGTCGGCCCGCGCGCTGCCGAGCGACCCGGTTGGGGCGGCGACCGGTGCCGGGCCGGCATCCGGCTCGTGGGCGCCTTCCGGCCGCACGACGAGCCGGCGGCCGACCCGGGCCGGCTCGGGGTGCTCGATGACGGTGGCCACCGCGACCGGACGTCCCGCGTCGATGTCGTCGGCGACGGACCCCAGCTCGGGGAAGGTCGCCTGCGAGACGGTCTCCACGAAGACGTCGAGGATGCCACCGCAGGTCAGGCCCACGGCGAGGGCGTCGTCGTCGGAGACGCCGTAGCGCTGCAGAACGGGGGCGCCCGAGGCCATGACCTCCTGGGCCAGCTCGTAGACGGCGCCCTCGACGCAGCCGCCGGACACCGAGCCGACGGCCTCGCCGCCTGCGCCGACGAGCATCGAGGCACCAGCGGGTCGGGGTGCCGAGCGGAAGGTCGCGACGACCGTCCCCACACCGACCGCGTGCCCGGCCCTCCACCACCGCATCAGCTCGGGCAGCACGTCACGCACGTGCGACCACCTCCGTCAGCTCCTCGAACGTCGCCATCGAGTGCCCCGCGACGAAGTCGTCGACGTGGGGCAGGACCGCCAGAATTCCCCCCTGCACCGGTTCGTAGCCCGGTCGACCCCGGTGCGGATTCACCCACACCACCCGGTGGGCGACGCTCCGCAGACGTCGCACCTGCTCGCCGAGGGCCTCCGGCTCGTCCCGCTCCCAGCCATCGCTGAAGACGACGACGACCGCGCCCCGGGCCAGGCCGCGCCGGCCCCAGCGGTCGAGGAATGCCCTGATGCCCTCGGCGAGCCTCGTGCCACCGGACCAGTCGGGGATCGCCCTCCCCGCCGCGACGATCGCCCGGTCGGCGTCGCGCTGGGAGAGCGGGCGGGTGACCTGCGTGAGCCGCGTGCCGAGGGTGAAGACCTCCGTCGCCACCCCCGCGCGGCAGTAGGCGTGCGCCAGCCGGATGAGCGCGTCGGCGTAGGCGCTCATCGAGCCTGAGACGTCGACGAGGAGCACGACCGTGCGCGGTCGGGTGCCGCGGCGACGCCGGTGCACCTCCCCCGGCTCCCCCATCCGGCGCAGCATCGCCCCCAAGGTGCGCCGCGCGTCGACCCCACCGCGGCGCGCCGAGGTGTAGCGGTGCGCCCTCCGCCGGGGGGCCCGCGGCTGCAGTGCGGAGAACAGCCGCGCGAGCTGCTCACGCTCCCGCCGGTCGAGCGCGCCGACGTCGCGGTGGCGGAGGATCTCGGTCGGGCTCGCCTGCGCCGGAACGGCGTCGGGGTCGTCCTCACCGCGGCTCGACAGCCTGTCGGATGCCGTGAGGCTCGCCCGGGCGACCGCCGGCGCCACCGGGCGGCTGTCCTTGCGGCCGGGGGCGGTGGCGCTGAACCACGCGTCATACACCTGGTCGTACCGCTCGAGGTCGGCGGGCGAGGCGCACAGCGTCGCGCGACCCGCGTGGTAGGCGGCCTTCTGGTGGTCGAGGCCGACCGCCGCGACGGCCCGGAGGTAGGTGCGCTCCCGGTCGGCGGTCACCGCGACCCCGGCCGCGCGCAAGGCGCGGGCGAAGCCGAGGAGCACCTCCTCCGGGGGGCGGGTCGACGTCGTCATCGGCCGAGCATCGTGTCGAGCGCCCGCCTCACCCGCTCAGCGTCCTCGCGGTACTTCACGGCGACGCCCAGAGTCGCCGCCGCCGTCTCCGTGTCGAGGTCGCGGGTGCCGAGCTCGTGAAGAGCCCGCGCCCAGTCGAGGGTCTCGGCGACACCGGGCGGCTTGAGGATCTCGCGATCCGACCGGATGCCGTGCACGGCTCGCACGACCTGCTCGGCGAGCGCGGCCGAGACCTCCGGCGCTCGGCGGGCCACGATCGCGAGCTCGCGCTCGATGCCGGGGTGCTCGAGCCAGTGGTAGAGGCAGCGCCGCTTGAGGGCGTCGTGCAGCTCGCGGGTGCGGTTGGACGTGAGGACGACGACGGGCGGGACCGCGGCGGTGACCGTGCCGAGCTCGGGGATCGTCACCTGCCAGGTGGAGAGAACCTCGAGGAGGAACGCCTCGAACTCGTCGTCGGCCCGGTCCACCTCGTCGACGAGCAGGACGGCCGGGGCGTCTCGCAGGGCCCGGAGCACAGGTCGGGCGAGGAGGAACCGCTCGTCGAACAGGCCCTCCTCGACCTCCCGCACGTCGCGTGCCCCGCCCTCGACGGCCTCGAGCGCGCGGACATGGAGGATCTGGCGCGGGAAGTCCCAGTCGTAGAGAGCCTGGCTGGCGTCGATGCCCTCGTAGCACTGGAGCCGGATGAGCGGGAGGTCCATCGCCTCGGCGAGCGCCTCGGCGAGGGCGGTCTTCCCCGTGCCCGGCTCGCCCTCCATGAGGAGCGGCCGACCGAGCCGGAGCGAGAGCCACGCCACCGTAGCGAGGGCGTCGTCGGCGAGGTAGCCGGTCGCGGCGAGCGCGCCGGCGAGGTCGGTCGCCGATCCGAACGTCGTCCGCGGGTCCATGTCGCCAGCATCGCCGACGCACGCCGTTCCCGGAAGCGAAGGGTCGACCGTTCACCCCCGCCGCGTCGTCGCCGCGACGAGCTCCCCGAGCGCGAGGGCCCCGACGAGCGCGGAGACGACGGCCGGGAGGCGCCCGTCGCGGAGGACGGAGAAGGAGGGCTCCCCACCCGCGCCCCCCGAGGGTCGGCGCAGCCCGGCCGCGCCGACGAGCACCCACGTCGCGAGGGCGGCGACGACGGTGGTCGGCACCACGACGGCCACGCCGACGTCCTCCAGGGTGAGCCGGCCGATCGTCAGGGCGCCGACGACGAGGGCGAGACCGGTGCGGCGCCAGGAGAGGGTCGTCCGCTCCTGGGCCGCGGCAGGGTCCCCGCGGTCCGGGCGGTGGTCAGCCACCGGTCAGCGTCCCGACACCGAGGACGAGGCCGGCGACGACGACGGCAGCGAGGACGACCACCATGGCCGGGTTGGACGGCAGCGCGTGTCCTTCTCGCATGGCCCTCTCGGTGCGCGCCCAGCTCCGCCAGGCGACGGTGGCGGTGACCAGTGCGGCCAGGGCGAGCACCACGGCCAGGGCCGTCTGGACGGCATCCACGAGGGGGAGGTCGAGCGCGTCGACGGCGGCGGCGCCCGCGAGGAGGGCCAGGGCGGTGCGCATCCAAGCGAGGAACGTCCGCTCGTTGGCCAGCGTGAACCGCGGGTCCGGGTCGGTCCCGCGGTCGTAGACGCTTCGGGGCCAGCGGCTCTCGGGTGCGCTCACGTGCCCATCATGCTCGGTTCAGGTCCTGGACCGTGTCGACGTCGCGGCCGGTCGCCAGGTCGGCGCACTCGACGAGGAGGTGCGGCGTGGCGTGCAGGTACTCGCGGGCGCCCCGGTCACCGTGGGCCCCGGCCGCCACGTCGGCCCAGTGGTCGCGCCCAAACGCGACGGGGTGTCCGGGCAGGCCGGCGTAGGCGGCCCGGACCAGCGCGGCGCGGCCCGCAGCGAGGGCCGGCGCCAGCACTCGCGCCATGACCGCGGCCGTGACGTCCGGCAGGTCGACGAGCGTCACGAGGGCGATGTCGTCGGTGCCGGTACCGAGGTGGGCCAGGCCGGCCCGCAGCGAGGCCCCCATCCCCTCGGCCCAGTCGCTCGCCGTCACGACCTCGGCCCCGGTCGCGCCGACCGCAGCGGCGGACCGCCCCGCAGCCGCCCCGACGACGACCACTGCGCGGTCGCAGCCGGCGGCGAGCAAGCGCTCGACGGCCGTCTCGACGAGGGTCGGGCCGCCGTCGACGAGCCGGACGAGGGCCTTCGGCCCGCCCATCCGGCGCCCCGCTCCCGCGGCGAGGACGAGCCCGGCGGTGGTCACCACGACAGCCTGCCACGGTGGCGCCGGGACCTCGGCTGGCGTGCGGGCTCCCCGCGCGGTTGGGTGGACAGGTGACGCACGAGGAGGAGTCGGCGCTGATCCTCCGTTGCCCGGCAGCCGATGCGGCGGTCGCGGCACACCGTGCGCACCTCGACCTCGCGGCCGGGGTCGGGATGCCGGCGCACGTCACCGTGACCTACCCCTTCCGTCCGCCGGGGCTCCTCACGGCCGTCGACCACCGGCGGTTGGAGCACGTGTTCGCGAGTCGGCCCGCCTTCTCCCTGACCGGGATCAGGACTGCATGGTTCGGTGACGCCGTCCTCTACGTCCAGCTGGCCGAGGAACGTACGGTGCGCGCGCTCATCGACGCGGTCACCGAGGCCTATCCGGAGCACCCGCCGTACGCCGGCGCGTTCGCCGACGTCGTCCCCCACCTGACCATCGGGCACGACCACGACGTCGCCACCCTGCGCGCCGCCGCGGATGCCGTGAGCGCACGGCTGCCGTTCGTCCAGGAGGTCGGCGAGGTCGAGCTCTGGGCAGGCCCCGACCCCTCGACCCGTCGGGGCCGCTGGCACGTCGTGCGCTCCTACCCTCTTCGCTGAGAGGCCTCGATCGACGCGATGATCCGTGGCCGTAGCTCGTGCGCCGAGATCACCTCGTCGACCGAACCCACCTCGACGGCACGGTGGATGTCGTGCACGGAGTCGAACTCGGCGGCCACCCTTCCGAGCATCTCCGAGCGCACGGCCGTGCGGGTCTCGGCCAGCTGGGTGGCGACCTCGGCGCGCTCCGCTCCGTTGGCCTCGGAGAGCCGGTGCTGGAGCGACGCCACCCGCGGGTCGGCGGCGGTCCGGGCGTCCACGTCACGCGCGAAGACGACGGCGGCGGCCGGCGCACCCCCGATCACCGACGCGAACGACCCCTCGACGGCGAGGACCGTCATCCGAGGGTTGAGCGCCTTGGAGAAGACGACGAAGGCACCGCCGTGGTACCGCGAGACGACGACGAAGACGATCGGTCCGTCGAAGTTCACGACCGCGCGCCCGATCTCGGCTCCGTACTCCAGCTGGAGGGCGCGCATCGAGTCGGGCGACCCGTCGAAGCCGGACAGGTTCGCGAGGACCACCAGTGGGCGGTTGCCGCTCGCGGCGTTGATCGCCCGCGCCGCCTTCTTCGACGACCGCGGGAACAGGGTGCCGGCGGTGTAGACGTCCGGGCCGTCCGTCGGGGGCACCCCACGCCGTGGCACGGACTTCGACTCGATGCCGAGGAGGCAGACGGGGATGCCGCCGACCCGGGCGTCGAGCACGACGGCGGTCTCCGCGTCCGCCATCCCGGCCCACCGCTCGAGGGTCCCGTGGTCCTGGTCGGCGACCGCGCGCATGAGGGTCCGGATGTCGAAGGCCTTCTTGCGGTCCGGGTTGGTATCGGGCGAGAAGATGTCGCCCACCGTCGTGAAGTCGCTCCCCGGGAGGGAGTGGGGGTATGCCGTGACGTCCCGGTCGTGCGGGTCCTCGGTCGGCGCCCGCCGCGGCCGGTCCTCGCCGGGAGCCACCCAGGTGTTCTCGTAGTGCGCGAGGAGGATGCCGTAGGCGCCCACGAGGTCGGGGGCCCAGTACTGCGCCTGGCCGTTGGGACCCATGACCCGGTCGTATCCACCGATGCCGAAGTTGTCCTCCGCCGACACCCCGCCGGAGAAGTCGAGCGACTGCTTGCCGGTGAGCACCATCGCCGAGTCGGGAGTCATGACGAGGATGCCCTTGGTGTGCATGAGCATCGTCGCCTCGGCGTTCCAGTACGGCTGCGCCCCGACGTTGATGCCGGCGACGACGACGTTGATCTCCCCGCCGTCCTGCGTGAACTCGATGATCCGCTTGAGCGCCTTGGCGACCCAGTCCATGTTCTCCGTCCCGGAGTCCATCGAGATCCGGGCACCGGCGGAGAGGGCGAACCACTCCACCGGCAGGCCCTTCTCCTCCGCCAGGTCGATCGCGGCGATGATGCGCGCGCACTCGGGCTCCGCGACGGACCCGAGGGCCCGCAGCGGGTCACCGCAGAGCAGCACCCTCGTCACCCCCTCGGGGTGCAGCGGGGTCGGCGTGGTGACGACACCACAGATGATGCCCGCGGTGTTCTCCCCGTACGGCCGGGACACCGACACGAGCCGGCCGGCTCCGTCGAGGTCGTACTCCACGGCCGACCCGCCCGACCCGGCGACCATCGAGACGAGCTCGTAGGGGTAGACCAGCCCCCGGCGGCGCGCGCGGACGACCTTCTCGGCATACCCGTCGAGCGCGGCGACCCGTGTCGTCGGCGGAGGTTCGAGGGCGAAGGTCACCCCGGACCCCGGCTGGTACGAGAACCGCGCGCAGATCGGCACGGTGTGCTCGTTGGGACCGGCGATGGCGCCCTGGATGCGCACCTCCTCGATGCCCGCGCCGGCGGTCATCGGCGCCACCTTGCCCTGCAGGGCGGTCAGCTGGTCGAGGTCGGCCTCCACCGGTGGCCAGATGTGCAGCCACACGTGGTTGGTGTCCAGGCGTGACCCGCCGCCGAGGGAGGCACGGGCGCGACGGACCGCCTCGAGGCAGTTGGCGAGGGCCCGCTCGATGTGCGGCAGACCCGTGACCTTCCCGTCGTCGTCGCGGACCACGATGAGCTGGCGGACCTGGGCGAGGGCGACGAGGCGCTGGTCCTGCGGGTTGCCGGCGGCGACGGCATGGAGCAGCAGGACGTCCTCCGGGGCCTCGAGCCGGGTCAGCTCGAAGTCACGGAGCCGCCAGAGGTTCAACCGGCGTCCGACCATGGGGTGCACGTCGCGGACCGGCCGGTCCTCCGCCATGGTGCCGTCGGGCTCGGGCCGGAACGTGAAGTAGCCGACCTCGCGGGTGTCGTCGGGTACGACGCCCACGGCGACCCGTCGCACATCGGCGGCGAACGGCATCCGGGCCAACCGGTCGGCGAGCTCGGCGGCCGCCTCCTCCGGGTCGTCGGGAAGGTGGGGCCAGTGCACGTAGAGGTCCACGACTGCCTCGTGACCGGGCGGGCGGTCGGTGACGAGGGTGGCCAGCGTGCGGGACAGCTCGGTGTCGGCCGTCAGCTCGTCGAGGGTCCCGGTCGTGCTGACGAGGTGCGAGTCGCGCTCGTCGAGGCGGTACTCCGCCGTGGCGACGGCCCGGCCGGCGACGGTCCGTTCCCGCAGGCCGCTCAGCTGGTACTCCCGGTAGTGGCGCTTGATGAGCACGGCGAGCATCGGCTCGCGGTCGCGGACGCCCTGTCGCAGCCGCTCGCCGAGGAACCGCACGATGCGCTCCGGGATGGCGGCGAGGGTGTCGAGACGGCGGGTGCGTTCCTCGCCGTCGGGCAGGGCGTCGATCTGCTCCAGCTCGTCGCCGACCGAGCCGAGCACCGACGCGCGGTCGGCGTCGACGAGGGGCTGGTCGAACCAGCGGAACCGGACGCTGCGTGCGAGGTCGCCGACGATGGGGAAGCGGAGCTGGGTCGCCGCGACGAGCCGGTCGAGCAGCTCGTGCGCGGCGCCGTCCGCCGGGGGCTCCGGCACCGGTTCGGTGAGCCACCGCTGGAGGATCGACGTCGCCATCGTCACCTCGGGCGCCGACCGCTGCTGGGCGAGGAAGACCCGGAAGACGGCTCCCTCGAGCTCGGGGGTGCGCTCGAGGCCGGCTACCCCGTAGTGCGCGAGCACGCGCTCGAGACGTCCGACGAAGTCGCCGGGAAGCGCGCCCCGCTCCGGGTCGAGCGTCTGGAGGTAGGTGTGGAAGTGCTCACGAGGGCTGTGGACGCGGTTCTCGAGGTGCGCCTCCTCGCCGACCGGACGGTTCCGGCTCAGCTCCGCGAAGTCGGCCAGGACGCCGAGGAGCTCCATCTCGGCGCAGATCGGCGAGCGGCCGCTGGAGGCCAGCTCGTCGCGGGCCGCGAGGTAGTCGGCGAGCATGTGGCTCTCGTGCGCCGGGTCGAGGTCGTAGCCGAGGAGCATCGCGGAGAGGTCCGCTCGCCCCCGGTTCGCCCGCTCAGCCACGTCACCGTCGCTCCCGGCGTCGGCCAGGGCGAGGTCGGGCGCCTCGGAGGCGGCCTCCGAGGCCGCTTCCGCCGGGTCCCCGGTGGGCTCGAGCCGCACGAGCGCAGAGCCGGTCTCGACCTGGCTGCCCGCGGACACCAGCAGCTCAGGACCGGGGCCCCCTCGGCCACCTCGTCCCCAACGGACAGGGGCGTTGCCACGACGAGCGCCGGTGCCGGAGAGCGCAGCACACCGCCCTCGTCACGACTGACACGGTGCGTGACGCCGTCGACCTCGACGAGCTGGACGGGCCCGTGCGCCGCGGTCACGAGGCGGTGGCTCCGTCCGCCCACCCGGATCCGGCTCGCGTAGGGGCCCACTCGCTCGACGTCAGCGACGACGGTCGTCGTGTGCCCGGAGGGGTCTGCCACCCCCACGCGGAACCGGGCCGGTCCGGTGCGGAAGACCGTCACCTTGTATGCCGTGCCGCGCAGCTTGAGGTCGACCGCCCGCCCCACGTCGTGCTGCACCTGCGGACGTCCGCCCCTCGCGGTCTCGAGCAGCCGGGTGCGCTCGATCGCCTCCGCCTCCTCGTACGCCTCGATGCCAGCCACGACGAGGGCGACGCCGGAGTGCTCGCTCGCGACGAGGCGCCCCTCCGCGCGGACCCGGTCGATCCAGCCGGTGTCCGCCGAGCCGTCGACGACCTCGGGCTGCTCGAGGAGGTCGAGGATGAACGACTTGTTCGTCGCGCCGCCCTCGATGACGACGGTGGTCTCGCGCATCGCCCGACGGAGCCGTGCCAAGGCCTCGTCGCGGTCGCGACCGTGCGCGATGATCTTGGCGATCATCGAGTCGAAGTCGGCCGGGATCGAGTCGCCCTCTGCCACACCTGTGTCCACGCGGATGCCGGGGCCGGCGGGCAGCTCGAGGTGGGCGATGCGGCCGGGGGCGGGAGCGAAGTCCCGGTCGGGGTCCTCGGCGTTGAGCCGGGCCTCGACGGCATGGCCCACCTCATCGGGCCGGTGGCCCTCGAGCCGGCCTCCGGCGGCCACGTGGATCTGCAGCCGCACGAGGTCGGTGCCGGTGACGACCTCGGTGATGGGGTGCTCCACCTGGAGCCGGGTGTTGACCTCGAGGAAGGCGAAGAAGCGCTCGCCGGGGTGGTAGAGGAACTCCACGGTCCCGGCGCCCGAGTACTCCACGGCGATGGCCAGCCGCTCGGCCGACGCCTTGAGCTCGCCGACCTGCGCCTCGTCGAGCACCGGTGAGGCGGACTCCTCGATGACCTTCTGGTTGCGGCGCTGCACCGAGCAGTCCCGCACCCCGATGGCCCACGCGGAGCCCTGGCCGTCGGCGATCACCTGGACCTCGACGTGCCGGGCGCCCGTGACGAGCTTCTCGAGGAAGACGACCCCCGAGCCGAAGGCCCGCTGCGCCTCGTCACGTGTGCGCTCGAACGCATCCGCCAGCTCGGCGTCCGAGGTGACCTTGCGGATGCCTCGGCCCCCTCCTCCCGCCGTGGCCTTGAGCATGAGGGGATAGCCGATCCTGGCGGCCGCCGCCGTCGCGTCCTCCAAGGTGTCGACCCCGCCCCGGCTCCACGGGGCGACGGGCACGCCGACCTCCTCGGCGATGAGCTTGGACCCGATCTTGTCGCCGAGCCGGCGCATCGCCTCGGGGCTCGGCCCGATGAACGCCACGCCCACCCGCTCACAGAGCTCGGCGAAGGTCGGGTCCTCGGCCACGAAGCCCCAGCCCACCCACGCGGCGTCCGCCCGCGTCTCGCGCAGGGCCCGCTCCAGCACCGCGTGGTCGAGGTAGGGGCGGGCGGACGCGGGGCCGAGGTCGTACGCGGCATCCGCCTCGCGCACGAACATCGCCGACCGCTCGGCCTCGGTGTGGAGAGCCACCGTCGAGATCCGGTGCCCCCCGGGCGCCGCCTGCGCGTTGAGGTCGCGCACGGCGTGGATGAGCCGCATCGCCGCCTCTCCGCGGTTGACGATGGCGATCCGCTGGAACATCCGTGGTCCTCCCGGGGTCCGGTGTCTGCGTCGTCTGCGGGGGGTCGGCCGCGTCGTCTGCCGAGCCTGTCACCATCTCCCGGTGACGCGCGAGTAATGAGCGTCAGGCGTTCGGCGGGCTGGCCTCCACGAGCCGAGCGACCTGCTGCTCCGTCTCCGGGGCGAGCTCGTAGCGCCGCTGGTAGATCTCGAGCATCGCCATGATCGTCGCGGCGACGGGCACGCCCATGAGTGCCCCGGGGAGGCCGAACAGCTGCGCACCGAGCAGCGCGGACGCGAATGACACCGCGGGGTGCACGTCCACGGCACGGGCCGAGATCCGGGGCTCGAACGTCAGGTTCTCGACCTGTTGGTAGGCGATGCCCCAGGCGAGCACCCACACACCGAGAAGAGGCTCCCCCGACGTGAAACCCACCAGCGCCGGCAGGGCGATCGAGATGTACGTGCCGACGTTGGGGATGAACTGAGCCACGATGCCCGTCCACAGCGCGAGCGGCAGCCAGTAGGGCAGGCCGAGAAGGGCGAACACGATTCCGCTGGCCACCACGTTGATGGAGGCGAGGACGACCCGGGCGGCGATGTACCCGCCGACCTTGACCCGGGCCAGCTCCCACGCGGTGAGGAACGGCACCTGGACGCGCGGCGGCATCCGCTGCGCCAGCCAGTTCCGGAGGGCGGGCATGCCCGCCGAGATGTAGAAGGCGAAGAAGGCGATGACGAAGAGGCCGAAGGCGGCCGAGAGCACCGCTGCCACGACGCCGAGCAGGCCGATGGCGAGGTCCTGGGCGTATGCCGTGAGGCCACCGCCGCTCAGGCCGGCGGTCTCGAGCAACCGGTCGAAGGTGAAGTCGGAGCCCGTGACCCGGTTCACCCACGCGAGGACATCGGTCGCGATGTCGGGGGCCGCCTCCACCAGGGCGGCGAGCTGGTCGACGAGCAGGCTCCCGAACGCCCAGAGGAAACCCACGACCGCGAGCAGGACGGCCACCATGACGAGCCCGGTGGCGGCGGCGCGCGGCATCCACCTGGTCAGCCGGGACACGGCCGGTTCCATGGCGAGCGCCGCGAACCAGCCCATCACGACGTAGAAGACGGTCGTGCCGCCGCGCCACACGACGAAGCCGAGGAACGCCACGGCCAGCAGCACCCCGACGACGACCCAGACGCGCCGGACGTCCGACCGGCTCCCGCGCGCGGTCGGTACCGGCGCGCTGCGCCCAGCGGACTCCGGCGCGATGGGCTCCATGGACCCAATCTAGGTGTGCGAAGGGCCCGGACCGGCGGATGCCGGACCGGGCCCTGGTGACGCGTGGCGGGTGAAGGATTCGAACCTTCGAAGCTTTCGCGACGGATTTACAGTCCGCTCCCATTGGCCGCTCGGGCAACCCGCCTCGGGCGCATGGAAGGATAGCAAGCCGGAAGGGACATCCCGAAACGACCAGGAGGACCCGTGGCCGACAGCTCGTTCGACATCGTCAGCAAGTACGACAAGCAGGAGGTCGCGAACGCCGTCAACACCGCGGCGAAGGAGATCGCGAACCGCTACGACTTCAAGGGCGTGGGTGCCAGAGTCGAGCTCGCCGGCGACGTCATCAAGATGGAGGCGAGCAGCGAGGAACGCTGCAAGGCCGTCCTCGACGTCGTGCAGACCTGGCTCATCAAGCGCGGCGTCTCCCTCAAGCACCTCGACGTCCCGGAGTCGGGCCCGCGCCTGTCCGGCAAGGAGTACAAGCTCGACTGTGCCCTCACCGAGGGCATCTCCGTGGAGAACGCGAAGAAGATCGCCAAGATCATCCGCGACGAGGCGCCGAAGACGGTCAAGAGCCAGATCCAGGGAGACGAGCTGCGCGTCACGAGCAAGTCCCGCGACGACCTCCAGGCGGTCCAGCGGATGCTCAAGGAGAAGGACCTAGACGTCGCCCTCCAGTTCACGAACTACCGCTGACCAGCAGGATCTTTGCAGGGCAGCGGCCTACTGGACCACCGAAGTCCGCACAGAGTCCGGCGGACGAGGTCGTCCATGGAGTCGGCCTTGACGACGAACTTGCGCACGTTCACGCAACAGTGGTCACGGGTGATGTCGGGCATGACGACGTGCAGCCGGCTCCCGTCGGAGAGAATGGCGTCGACGAAGGGCGAAGAGAGGTCGACCCGTCGCCCGGAGGACTTGAGCATCCGCTCCACGAGGTCGCGATCGCGCCGCGCTACAAGGACCCGGAAGGGGCGCCTGGTGAGATGGCGCTTGCCCACAAGTCGCTGGATGCCGGGGACCGCAAGACCGCTGCCCGCCATGCGAGAAAGGCGCGCGATCTCTTCGATGGTCTGGTCGACGTCGCGGAGACCAAGCCGGAGGTGACCAATGCAACGCCGTACGGGAGTGCGAGCTACAAGATGTTCACGACTTGTCGGGATGCGATGGGTGGCGCGGCCACGGCGTTTGGATCGGGAGAGACCGGGGATGCCATGCTGGCGCACGTGAAGTCTGGCGACTGCTCTGACGCCATGGACGAGTGGAGCGCAGTCTCACCCACGGGCGGATGAGGACTCCGCACGTCGCGGTGGCAACTCTGGAGTACCAGATCACCGAGGCGGCAGCCACCCAACGGTCGCGCGGGGAGGCCACCTGCGAGCTCTTGACCATCCTCATCCCCGCCCCCGGCACCATGCACAAAGCCGCCGTCCGGTCCTGGACCGGGTGAAATACGGGAGGCCGAGGCCGAGGGGTGGCGGGGCCCAGTCGAAGGATTGGGCTTCAATTTCACTTGGTCGATCCGCTGGCAGGAAGTGAGGCCATGGGTGAAGTTCGCTGGAAGGCGGCGGCTGATGTCGCGCCTTCACGCGTGATCGTGTGCCGCCCGGGTCAGCGGACGACGGCGAAGGCGTTCACCTCACCGGCCCCGTAGAACCCGTTGCGCTCACCGCCGATGCACGTGGCGAGGTACTGGTCCAGACCAGGACGGGGGTCGTAGACGCCCTCGGGGCACGGCAGTGGCTCCGCGGTGCGCTCGAGCATCGAGGCGAGGGCGCCCGGCGAGAGCTCGGGATGCGCCGACAGGGCGAGCGCGGCGACTCCGGCTGCGTGCGGGCTGGCCATCGACGTGCCCTGCTTGTAGCCCCACCCGTTGGTGCGCGTGATGGTGTTGAACGTCGTCGACAGCACGGCGTTGGCGATGGTGGAGACAGCCGGGTTGGGCTGGCGGGTGTCTCCACCCGGTGCGGTGACGTCGACGACGCCCAGGCCGTAGGAGCTGTAGTAGCTCTTGAGCCGCTCCGTGCCGACCGCCGAGACGGTCACCACGCCCGGGGCCTCCGCGGGCAGGTCGACGCACGCGCCGGTGATCGTGCGCTCCTCGACGGGGTAGCTGCCGTCGTTCGGGCTCGAGGAGTCGACGAACTTGTGCTGGAGGTCGACGTTGGAGTTCCCGGCCGAGGCGACGTTGAGCACGCCCTGGCTCGAGGAGTAGCGGATCGCGCGCTGGACGGCCTGCCACACCGGGCGCTGGCGCGCGTCGTTGCGGCAGTTGAACTCCCACGGGTCGATGAAGTAGCTGTTGTTGGTCACCTTCATCCCGTGCTCGGCCGCCCACATGAAGCCGCAGACGGCGGCTTCGGGGTAGATGAACCCGTCGTCGTTGACGACCTTGACGGAGGCGACCTTGACACCGGGGGCGACACCGGCCACACCGACGCCGTTGACGGCGGCGGCGATGGTGCCGGCGACATGCGTGCCGTGGTCCGAGGTCGTGGGGTTCCACGCGGCCTCGCTGGTGTCGACGACACCACCCAGACACGACGCGCTCCGGTTCGTCGCGATCTGCGTGACGAGGTCGGGGTGGGTGCTCGAGATGCCGGAGTCGAGCACGCCGACGACGACGGAGGGGTCGCCGGTGGTCACCGCATGTGCCTCTGCCACGTCGATCTGCCGCATGTCCCACTGCAGGCCCCACAGCGGCTCCGCGGTCGGGTCCCCAGTGGCGGCCGCCACGTCCGCGGCGCCGACCAGCGTGGTGGCGCCGTCGTCGAGCCGGGTGCCGAGACCGTCGGTGGAGGCCACCGACTCGACGCCGGACCCGGCGACCGCGCTGGTGAAGGCCGTGTCGGCCGAACGGGCGACGAGCACCCCGATCTGCCGGTAGTCGGCCACCACCCGACCCCCCGACTCGGCGACGCGCTGAGCGGCCTTGTCCGTGGACTGTCCCTGCGGGGCGAGCACGAGGTAGGTGGACTCGGAGGGCGCTGCCATGGTCGGGCTGCTGGCGGCACCGACGAACGCGCCGGCGACGAGGATCGCCGCCGAGGCGCCAGCCAGCCTGGAACGAGGTGAGCGGATCACGGGTGTTCCCCTCTCTGGGGCCACGAATGGTGACGGCGGCGTCCCCGCCGGACCGTTCCCCAACGTAGGGGACGTGGCCCGAGGCGGCCACTCGAGCGCCTCGTTCCCCCAAGCGAGCGATGTGAAGGCTCGCACTTCATGCCAACCATTCGACCCCAACCATCAGACAGAGAGTCATGAAGGAGGTAGCGCCGCCCGTAGAAGCGGCTCCCTCCGTCCGTTGGACTAGACCCCAAGCAGACACTCATCGAAGGACCCCAGATCGTCGATCGGGGTCCTTCTCCTCGTTGTTGGACAGATCCGTCAGGAGGTCTACACATGCCCGGACAGGTAATCGCCTACGTCCGCGTCTCCACCACAGACCAGAACCCGAGCGCCAGAAAGTCGCCATCCGGACCGCTGTCGGGGTAGAGCCGGAGCACTGGTTCACCGATCGAGCCTCAGGCGGCAGCACCGACCGCCCGACCCTCGAAGCGATGCTGGCCCACGTCCGCGACCAGGACACCGTCGTCGTCGCCTCCATGGACC
>JAQSWG010000002.1 GCA_029266735.1 Ornithinibacter sp. | reverse complement strand
AGCGCGAGGCGGCGAGCACTGCGCTGCATCCGCTCGGCGTTCGCCTCGGGACGGAACGACCAGACCGAGCCGTCCTCGTGCCGGTAGGCCTTGAGCCCTTCGAAGATCTCCTGCGCGTAGTGGAGGACCGCCGCGCTCGGCATGACCTGGATCGGGCCGTAGGCGCGGACGGCGCCGTGACCCCAGCCGTCCTCCGCGGTCCAGATCGCCGTCACCATGTGGTCGGTGAAGTGGACGCCGAAGCCGGGGTCGGCGTGGATCTCGGCGCGTCGCTCGTCGCTCGCCGGGTCGGGTCGGCGGTGGAGGTCGAAGGTCAGGCTCATCGGACTGGAGGTCCTTTCCGCGGGAGCGACGGCGCTACTCGCGAAAGGCTACCCGCCGCGGTTTCAGAGGCGTGACGCGATGGCGTCGCCGACGGCGCTCGTCGACCGGCCGACCGCCCCGCGCTCGGCCAGGTCGGCGGCCACGGCGCGCTCCACCCGGGTCGCCTCGTCGAGCCGGCCGAGGTGGGCAAGGAGCATCGACACCGACAGGATGGCCGCGGTGGGGTCGGCCAGCGCCCGGCCGGCAAGGTCCGGGGCGGACCCGTGGACCGGCTCGAACATGCTCGGGAATCGGCGCTCGGGGTTGATGTTGCCGCTGGCGGCGAGGCCGATGCCGCCGGCGATGGCGGCCGCGATGTCGGTGATGATGTCCCCGAAGAGGTTGTCGGTGACCACGACGTCGAACCGACCCGGGTCGGTGGTGAGGAAGATGGTCGCGGCGTCGACGTGCTGGTATGCCGTCTCCACCTCCGGGAACTCGGCGCCCACCTCCTCCACCGTGCGGCGCCAGAGGTGGCCGGCGTGGGTGAGGACGTTGTGCTTGTGGACGAGGGTCAGGTGACGACGAGGGCGCGACGAGGCGCGGGAGAAGGCGTCGCGCACCACGCGCTCCACCCCGAAGCGGGTGTTGACGCTGACCTCGGTCGCGATCTCGTGCGGCGTGCCGGTCCGCAGCGACCCACCGTTCCCCACGTACGGCCCTTCGGTGCCCTCGCGGACCACCACGAAGTCGATGCCGTCGGGGGCGACCCTCTCCACCGCGAGCGGGCTCCGGACCCCCGGGTAGAGCTTGGCCGGGCGGAGGTTGACGTAGTGCTCCAGGGCGAAGCGCAACGGGAGCAACACGCCACGCTCGAGCACGCCGCTCGGGACCGTGGGGTCGCCGACCGCTCCGAGCAGGATCGCGTCGTGCTGCGAGACCTCGGCGAGCACCGAGTCGGGCAGGGTCTCTCCGGTGGCGTGCCACCGGCGGGCACCGAGGTCGTACTCCGTGGTCGAGATCTTGGGGCCGGCGGAGGCGGTCACCGCCTCCAGCACCTTGAGCCCCTCCCGGACGACCTCCGGGCCGATGCCGTCGCCCCCGATGACGGCGATGTCCAGGCTCTGCGTGTCCGGGTCAGTGGTGCGCTCGGTCATGTCGTTCAGCGTATGCCGTGCGTCCGGAATGCGGACGGGCCGTCCCAGCCCGTGGAGGCAGGAACGGCCCGGTCGACCTCCTCGACGTGCGTGACGTCGTCGGTCAGTCGGAGTGGCCCTGGTCGCGCAGGTCCATCGACTCCTGGAGTGCCTGACGGGCCAGGGTCGCCTCGTCGAGCGTGTTCTCGTTCATGACGTCTCACTTCCGCGGCGACACTGCCGCTCTCTGGTCAGGGGTGCACGGTGCTCGGGTGCTCGAGCCGACGGTCGTGCCGGCGAACGGTCAGCGGCGCCACAGGATCTCCGCGGCAAGGGAGCTGACTACCGAACCTCGCCGCGGCCGGGAATGAGGAGTACCACGCGCCGCGTCATGCCCTCGACGGTACGTGGACGTCCAACGACCTGGAAAGGCTCTTTCACGATGCGGACGCGCCCGGACCGACACCCTTGGCGGCGGACCGCGACGGCGGCCCCTGCCATGGCGCCGGTCCGCCCTCAGAGGAGGTCGACCACGCGGACGGTCTCCGCGCCGATCTCCTTCTCGATGGCCGCGATGACGTCGGCGGGGATGAGGCTGTCGACCGTCAGCGCGACGAGGGCCTTCCCGGAGTCGTCGTCACGGGAGACCTGCATGCCGGCGATGTTGACGTCGGCGTCGCCGAGGAGCTTGCCGACGGCACCGATGACACCGGGCCGGTCCTCGTACGCGAAGAACGCCATGTGCGTCGAGATCGGGATCTCGAGGTCGTAGCTGTTGATCCCGATGAGCTTCTGCACCATCTTCGGCCCGGTGAGCGTGCCGGAGACGGACAGGGTCGTGCCGTCGGCGAGGGTCCCGTGCAGCGTGGTGACGTTGCGGAAGTCCTCGGACACCTCGTCGGTGACGAGGCGCGACTCGCAGCCGCGCTCCCTGGCGAGCAGGGGTGCGTTGACGTAGGTCACCGGGTCCTCGGTGACGTCGGTGAAGAGCCCCTTGAGCGCCGACAGCTCCCACACCGAGACGTCGTGGCTCGTGATCTCCCCACGCACCTCGACGTCGAGCTGCACGGGAACCGCGCCCGCGAAGGCGGTGAAGACCCGACCGAGCTTCTCGACGAGGTCGATGCCTGGACGCACCTCCTCGGCCACGGCGCCACCGGCGACGTTGACGGCATCCGGCACGAGGTCACCGCCCAGCGCGAGGCGCACCGACCGCGCGACGGCGACGCCGGCCTTCTCCTGGGCCTCCTCCGTGGAGGCACCGAGGTGTGGCGTGACGACGACCGACTCGTGGTCGAACAGCGGGCTGTCGGTGCAGGGCTCCGTGGCGAAGACGTCGAGACCGGCACCGGCCACCCGGCCCTCGGCGATCGCGGCCGCGAGGGCCTCCTCGTCGAGCACCCCGCCCCTGGCCGCGTTGATGACACGCACCGTCGGCTTCACCTTCGTCAGCGCCTCCTTGCCGATGAGCCCCATGGTCTCCGGCGTCTTGGGCAGGTGGATGGTGATGAAGTCCGACTCGGCGAGCAGCTCGTCGAGCGTGACCAGACGGGCACCGAGCTGGCCGGCGCGCTGGACCGACACGTACGGGTCGTAGGCGAGGATCTCGACGCCGAAGCCCTTGAGCCGCTCCGCGACCAGCTGGCCGATCCGGCCGAACCCGACGACCCCCACCTTCTTGTCGAGCAGCTCGACACCGCCGTACTTGCTGCGCTTCCACGCACCGTTCTTCAGGGCCTCGTTCGCCGGGGCGATGTTGCGGGCACAGGCGAGGAGGAGACCGACCGTGAGCTCGGCGGCGCTCGTGATGTTGGACGTCGGGGCGTTGACCACCATGACGCCGGCCTTGGTCGCCGCCGGCACGTCGACGTTGTCGAGCCCCACGCCGGCTCGCGCCACCACCTTGAGGTTCCTCGCCACGGCCAGGGCCTCGGCGTCGATCTTCGTGGCCGAGCGGATGAGCACCGCGTCCACGTCGGTGAGCGCCGGTAGCAGGGCCGAGCGGTCGGCGCCGTCGACGTGACGGACGTCGAAGTCCGGTCCGAGGGCGTCGAGGGTGGCGGGCGAGAGCTCCTCGGCGATGAGGACGACGGGCTTGGTCACGAGACGTTCCTGCCTTCGGTGCTGCGGTCGGTCATCCGCCGTTCCGCGGGATGCCGGTGCCGGGGTGGTGTGGGCCTCCCGCGTTCGGATGGCCCGTCGGCACGCCGCTGGGCCGGCACACCATGATAGGGGCGTGCCACCATGTGGACGCCGCTGGCCACGATGTGACCAGATGGCTGGCTAGCGCGCGGCAGAGCCCTCCACGTAGTCCTGGTCGCGGTCCGAGTCGACCCAGGCCATGAGCTTGCGCAGCTCACGGCCGGTCGCCTCGATGGGGTGCTCGGCGCCCTTCCGGCGCAGCGCCGTGAACTCGGGTGCGCCGGCGTCCTGGTCGTCGATGAAGCGCTGCGCGAAGGCACCGCTCCTGATGTCGGCCAGGACGGCCTTCATGTTCTCCTTGACGGAGGGGTCGATGACCCGAGGTCCGGAGACGTAGTCGCCGTACTCCGCCGTGTCCGAGACCGACCAGCGCTGCTTGGCGATGCCGCCCTCGACCATGAGGTCGACGATGAGCTTGAGCTCGTGGAGGCACTCGAAGTAGGCGACCTCCGGCTGGTAGCCCGCCTCGACGAGCGTCTCGAACCCGTACATGACGAGCTGCGAGGCGCCGCCGCAGAGCACCGACTGCTCGCCGAACAGGTCGGTCTCGGTCTCCTCGGTGAACGTGGTCGTGATGCCGCCCGCGCGCAGGCCCCCGATCGCCTTGGCATAGGACCTCGCGACGTCCCAGGCGGTGCCGGAGGCATCCTGCTCGACGGCGAGCAGCACCGGCACGCCCCGGCCGTCCACGTACTCGCGGCGGACGAGGTGGCCCGGGCCCTTGGGGGCGACCATGAGGACGTCGGAGCCGGCCGGCGGCTTGATGTAGCCGAAGCGGATGTTGAACCCGTGCCCGAAGAGGAGAGCGGCACCGTCCCTCAGGTGGGGCTCGATGTGCTCCGCGTACACCGTCCGCTGCACCTGGTCGGGGGTGAGGATCACGACGAGGTCGGCCTCCGTGACGGCATCCGCCACCGACAGCACCCGCAGCCCCTCCGCCTGTGCCTTGGGGCGGGACGTCGAACCCTCGGCGAGGCCGACGCGCACGTCCACGCCCGAGTCGCGCAGGTTGAGCGCGTGGGCGTGACCCTGGCTGCCGTAGCCGATGACCGCGACCTTGCGGCCCTGGATGACCGCCAGGTCGGCGTCGTCGTCGTAGAACATCTCGGCCATCGTGTCGGCCTCTCCTTCGGTGGTGGTGGACGTCGGTCCTTCGTGGGTGCCCGGGTGACGGTCGGACTGTATGCCGTGCGGCCGGAGCGGCGGGGCGCGATCTCAGGCGCTGCGCAGGGCTCGGTCCGTGATGGACCTCGGGCCCCGGCCGACCGCGACGATGCCGGACTGCACGAGCTCCTTGACGCCGTACGGCTGGAGCACCTCGAGCAGCGCGCGCAGCTTGTCGGTGGTTCCCGTCGCCTCGATGGTGAGCGAGTCGGTCGCGACGTCGACGACCTTGGCGCGGAACATCGCGACCATCTCGAGGACCTGGCTGCGGGTGGCCGGGTCGGCCCGGACCTTGATGAGCATGACCTGGCGCTGGACGGCGGACGCGGGCTCGAGCTCGACGACCTTGAGCACCTCCACGAGCTTGTTGAGCTGCTTGGTGACCTGCTCGAGGGGCAGCTCGTCGACGTCGACGACGACGGTCATCCGGGAGACGTCGGGATACTCCGTCTCGCCCACCGCGAGCGAGTCGATGTTGAACCCCCGGCGCGAGAAGAGGGCGGCGATCCGGGCCAGGACTCCGGGCTTGTTCTCCACGAGGACGGACAGCGTGTGCTTCGACATGGTCTCACTCCCTTCAGATCCGGTGGGAGCCCGAGGGGATCCCGTCGTGGTCGGGGTCGAGCGACTGCTCGACGGCCTCGGACTCCTCGCGGTCCCACTGGGGCGCGGTGTCGCGGGCGACCTGGATCGCGTCGTTGCTCACCCCGGCCGGGACCATCGGCCACACCATGGCGTCGCGGTGCACGACGAAGTCGACGACCACCGGCCGGTCGGTGACGTCCATCGCCGCACGGATCGTCGCGTCGACGTCCTCCGGTCGCTCGCACCGCAGGCCGACGCAGCCGTAGGCCTCGGCGAGCTTGACGAAGTCGGGCACCCGCGACCCCACCGAGGTGTGCAGGTCGGTGTTGGAGTAGCGCTCGTTGTAGAACAGCGTCTGCCACTGACGGACCATGCCGAGTGAGCTGTTGTTGATGATCGCGACCTTGATCGGGATGTTGTTGATGACGCAGGTCGCGAGCTCCTGGTTGGTCATCTGGAAGCAGCCGTCACCGTCGACCGCCCACACCGTGCGGTGCGGTTCGCCGACCTGGGCACCCATCGCGGCGGGCACGGCATACCCCATCGTCCCCAGGCCACCGGAGTTGAGCCAGGCGTTGGGGCGTTCGTACTGCACGAACTGCGCGGCCCACATCTGGTGCTGTCCGACGCCGGCGACGTAGATCGACTCCGGGCCGGCGATGGCGCTGAGCCGCTCCAGGACGTACTGCGGGGCCAGCGTCCCACCCTCCGGCTCGGCGTAGCCCAGGGGGAATGACTCCTTCCAGCCGGCGACGCGCTCGCGCCACTCGGTGTAGTCGCCTCCCCTGCCAGCGTCGTTGTCCGCGTCGACGGCCTCGATGAGGTCGGCGATGACCGCTTTGCAGTCACCCACGATCGGCACGTCGGCCCTGCGGTTCTTGGAGATCTCCGCCGGGTCGATGTCCGCATGGACCACCCGCGCCTCGGGGGCGAACGTCGAGAGCTGACCGGTGACCCGGTCGTCGAAGCGGGCCCCGAGGGCGATGATGAGGTCGGCCTTCTGGAGGCCGGTCACCGCGGGGACGGAGCCGTGCATTCCCGGCATCCCGAGGTGGAGGGGGTGGCTGTCGGGCAGCGCGCCGCGAGCCATGAGCGTGGTGACGACGGGGATCCGGCTCAGCTCGACGAGACGGTGCAGCTCCTCGGTGGCCCTCGCGCGGATGACGCCGCCGCCGACGTAGAGGATCGGCCTCTCGGCCTGCGCGATGAGCCGCGCGGCCTCGCGGATCTGCTTGCTGTGGGGGCGCGCCACGGGACGGTAGCCGGGCAGCTCGAAGCGAGGCGGCCAGGAGAACGTCGTGCGGGCCTGGAGGGCATCCTTGGCGATGTCGACGAGGACGGGGCCCGGGCGTCCGGTCGAGGCGATGTGGAAGGCCTCGGCGATGACGCGGGGGATGTCTGCGGCGTTGGTGACGAGGTAGTTGTGCTTCGTGATCGGCATCGTGATGCCGCGGATGTCGGCCTCCTGGAACGCGTCCGTGCCGATCGCCTTCGAGCTCACCTGCCCGGTGATCGCGACGATCGGCACCGAGTCCATGTGGGCGTCGGCCAACGGGGTCACGAGGTTGGTCGCGCCCGGCCCCGAGGTCGCCATGCAGACCCCCACGCGGCCGGTTGCCGAGGCGTAGCCCTCGGCCGCGTGGCCGGCGCCCTGCTCGTGGCGCACGAGGATGTGCCGCACCTTCACCGAGTCCAGGAGCGGGTCGTACGCGGGCAGGATGGCACCGCCGGGGATGCCGAAGACGGTGTCGACGTCCATCGCCTCGAGCGAGAGGACGAGGCTCTGCGCGCCGGTCACCTCGATCGGCGACCGCGCCCTGGCCTGCTGTGCCAGCTGCGCCGGGCTCGGCGCGCTGGGGACCACTGGGGCAACCGGGGTCGCCGGTCTCACGTCGCTCACTGCCTGTCACCGCTCTCTCGGGTCGCTGCTCCCGGTCGTCGTCCGTGCACAAAAAAGCCCTCCAGTCCCGGGAGCGGGACGACGGAGGGAGCGCGTCTGGTCTCGGTCGGTCAGACGCGCGGGGGAAGTACGAGGACTCGGGCCACGGGTTCACTCTCCCCGCAGGTGAGGGCCGTGTCAACGGGCGAGACGCCCGGTCCCACGATCCGGGCGGGGAACTCTCGGCCGGTCCCAGCGAGCGGCACTCCTCGTCCCGACACGGACCACGTCGCTCCGCTAGCCTCGCGCCCACGCCCCGTCGTACGGCGGAGCACGAGCGCCGGGAGCCCGCATGACGACCGAGGTCACCATCGTCTTCGTGGCCGTGGTGGGGGCGCGCTTCCTCGTGCCCCTGTTCATCCCGCGGTTCCCGTTGCCGGCGATCCTCGCGTGCCTCGTCCTCGACGGCATCGACCAGAGCATCTTCCAGGCCTTCGGGTTCGACCCGCCGGGGTACCAGAACTACGACAAGGCGATGGACGTGTACTACCTCGCCATCGCCTTCCTCTCGACGCTCCAGAACTGGACCAGGAGCTCGGCGGTGCAGATCGCCCGCTTCCTCTTCTTCTACCGGATGGTCGGCGTCATGGCGTTCGAGCTGACCGGGAACCGGACCCTGCTGCTCGTCTTCCCCAACACGTTCGAGTACTTCTTCATCGCCTACGAGGTGGTCCGGCTCCGCTGGGACCCGCGGCGCTTCGGCACGCGCTTCTGGGTGGTCACCGCCGCGGCCATCTGGGTCTTCGTCAAGCTGCCCCAGGAGTACTGGATCCACATCGCGCAGCTCGACTTCACCGACACGTGGACGGACGTGTCGTGGTTCGCACCACTCGTCATCGCGGCGGCCCTCGCCGGCCTCGCCGTGCTCTGGTTCGTCGTGCGCCCGCGCCTCCCGCGACCCGACTGGACGTGGCGACTGGTCGCCGACCCCCTCCCGGAGGAGATGGACACGGCCACCGAACGTGATGCGTGGACGGCGGCGCACGTGCGCATCCGGTCGTGGTGGACCGTGGAGAAGGTCGTGCTCATCGGCCTGCTGTCGACGATCTACGCCCGCGTCCTGCCGGGCCTCGAGGTGTCGGACCTCGGGATGTTCCTCGGTGTCGCGGCCTACGTCGTCGCCAACGCGGCGATCTCCCTCGTCGTCGCTCGGTGGGCGCAGAGCCCCGAAGGGCTCTTCGCCGCGTTCGGGGTCCGGGTCGCGACGAACGTGATGCTGGTGCTCGTCGCCCGCCTCGTCCTCGGGGGCAGCTCCCTGAGCGAGTCCGACATGCTGTTCTTCGTCCTCCTCCTCTCCCTGCTCGTCACCCTCCACGACCGCTTCGCGCCCGTGGGTGTGGCGCGTGCCGCGCACGACCGCACCGACCCGGAGCCGGCTCCCGTGCCCGAGAGCCGCCCGGTGGCCTAGAGCTGGGCGTGGGCCAGCTGGCCCAGCACCTCGGGCGACCGCCGGTCGAGCCGCCGCCCACCGAGGATCACGCCGAGGGCGAGGAGGCCGAGCCCGTATGCCGTGCCGAGCGCGAGAGTGAGCCACCGGCCGGGCTGCGAGCCTGCCGTCACCGCCGCCACGACGGCGACCGGCAGGGTCAGCACGACGGGCCCGACGAAGGACACGATCGCCGTCAGGCATCCCTGAGCCGCTCCTCCGGAGGTGGCGGCGAACGGGTTGCCCCCCGTCCGGGGCGCGGTCCCGGGGAGCACCGCCCCGACAGCGACGGCCAGGCCGAGGCTGGCGAGGAACGCGACGACGATCACCGTGAGCCACGGTACGGGACGGCCGATGACGCCGATGGCGACGCTCACGGCATACGTGAGGAGGACCACCGGGCCGAAGACGACGGCGGAGGCGAGCGCCCGACCCAGCCGGTCCTCCCACCCGCGGACGCCGACGGCCACGTGCAGCCACCACGCAGGGCCGTCGAATGCGAGGTCGTTCATGAGGGTGAGTCCGGCGAAGACCGCAAGCGTCACGACGCCGACCCCCGCGAGTCCGGGCATCCCCGTGAGGACCGCCTGGGCCACGAAGAACACCGGGAGCACCGCCGTGCGGAGGGCGATGCCCACGAGCCGGCTGTCGCGGTACCAGGCACGGATCCGCCGAGCTGCGACCGTGGCCGTCGGTGAGGTGCCGAGGACGGCCGGGAGGAGGCGCCCGTGACCGATCCGTTGGCCCCCCGCGCTGGTCAGCGGGGAGGTGAGCGTGCGATCGAGCCGGCGCACCCAGACCACCCAGAGCACCGCAATGAGCAGCAGCGCGAGGGCCATGTGCACGGCGGCGGCCCCCCACCGACCGGTGGCGACGTCGAACGGCAGCGCCCAGGCCCAGCCCACCGGCGTCCACGAGGCCACCGTCGCGGACCGGGTGGCGTCGAAGGAGGAGAGGTCCGCGGCCAGCGACCCGGTGGTCAGCAGGAGGTTGAGGCCCAGCGGCAGGAGCGTGACCAGGGACACGACCACCGCGCCGAGCACCCTGCCCGCTCGGGTCGTCATGACGGCGGCCAGCGCGCTCGTCACCGCCCGGGAGAACAGGATCGCCGTGAGCAGGCCCAGCACCCCCGCGAGCAGCGCCGCCGGAACCGCTGGGGGGTGCCCCAGCCAGGAGGCCGTCTGCGCCAGCGCCAGACCGGCGAGCATGAGCGCGGGGATGCCGGTGCAGGTGGCGGCGAGCAGCCCTCGCGCCAGCTCGGACGCGCGCAGGGGCAGGACGGCGAAGCGGGCGGGGTCGAGGATGGAGTCGACACCGGTCGCGATGAGGCTGAGCACCCCCCACATGAGGGTGATGACCGCGAAGAGGGGCACCGTGAGTGCGGTGATGCGCACCGGCTGCCCGGCGAGGAGGACGAGCCCGGGGCCCAGCAGGGTGAGCACGCCGAGAGCGGCCAGGGCGCCGACGATCGACGACACGAGGTGCAGCGGGCTGCGCGACATCGCGGTCCGCCACATGGCGAACCGCAGCCGGACGATCAGGCCGACCACACCCACCCCCCGTGCGCGCTCACGTCAGCCGAGCCACGTCAGGCCCTTCCCGGCGGAGTCGGTCGCCCCGACGAGCTCCAGGAAGCGGTCGTGCAGCGACCCACCGCGGGTGAGCCCGCCGATGGTGTCCTCGGCGAGCACCCGTCCGCCGGCGATGACGGCGACCCGGTCGCAGAGGCCCTCGACGAGCTCCATGACGTGGCTCGACATGACGACGGTGCCCCCGCTCGCGACGTAACGGCGCAGGATGGTGCGGATGGTCTGGCCGGAGACCGGGTCGACGGCCTCGAACGGCTCGTCGAGGACCAGCAGCCGCGGCGCGTGGATGAGCGCCGCGGCGAGGCTGATCTTCTTCACCATCCCCGCGGAGTAGTCGGCGACGACGGTGCTGGCGTCCTCGGCGAGGTCGAGCACGGCGAGCAGCTCGGCGGCACGTGCGGCGGTGACGTCGACCGGCATCCGGCGCAGCGCCCCGACGTAGAGGAGCAGCTCGCGGCCGGAGAGCTGCTCGAAGAGACGCATGCCGTCGGGCGCGACGCCCATGGCGGCCTTGGCGGCCGCCGGATCGGCCCACACGTCGTGGCCGAGGACCCTGGCGGTGCCGCCGTCCGGTCGCAGCAGCCCGGTCGCCATGGACAAGGTGGTCGTCTTGCCGGCGCCGTTGGGACCGACGAGGCCGAAGAGCGATCCCCGGGGCACGGCCAGGGTCAACGCGTGCACGACCCTCCGGCCCCGGAACTCCTTGACGAGACCTCGGAGCTCGAGGGCCGGGTCGCCCGGCCCGACCTCAGTCACACACCGCGCCCGTGCTGGCGCTGCCGACGAGGCGGCGGTACTTCGCGAGCACCCCGCGGGTGTACTTCGGCTCGGGGTGCGCGACGCCCTCCGCGCGACGCCGCGCCAGCTCGTCGTCGTCGACGAGGAGGTCGAGGCGGCCCCGGGCCACGTCGAGACGGATCCGGTCGCCGTCCCGGACGAACGCGATGGGCCCCTCGTCGACTGCCTCCGGGGCGACGTGTCCGACGCACAGGCCGGTGGTTCCGCCGGAGAACCGACCGTCCGTCAGCAGGAGCACGTCCTTGCCGAGACCGGCGCCCTTGATCGCGCCGGTCACCGCGAGCATCTCGCGCATGCCGGGGCCCCCCTTGGGACCCTCGTACCGGATGACGACGACGTCCCCGGTGGTCAGCGCTCCGTTCTCCACCGCGTCCATCGCGACCCGCTCACCGTCGAAGACCCGAGCGGTGCCCTCGAAGACGTCGGAGTCGAAGCCCGCGGACTTCACCACGGCCCCGTCCGGGGCGAGCGAGCCGCTCAGCACCGTGATGCCCCCGGTCGCATGGATCGGCTCACGCATCGCCCGCACGACCTTGCCGTCGACGTCCGGCGGGGCGATGTGGGCGAGGTTCTCGGCCATCGTCCGACCGGTGACGGTGAGGCAGTCCCCGTGCAGGAGACCGGCATCCAACAGCGCCCGCAGAACGACCGGAACCCCGCCCACGCGGTCGACGTCGGTCATGACGTACTGGCCGAACGGCTTGACGTCGGCCAGGTGCGGAACGCGGGCGCCGACCCGTTGGAAGTCCTCGAGGGCGAGCGCGACCTCCGCCTCGTGGGCGATGGCCAGAAGGTGCAGCACGGCGTTGGTCGACCCACCGAAGGCCATGAGGACGGCGATCGCGTTCTCGAAGGCCTCCTTGGTCATGATGTCGCGAGCGGTGATGCCTCGCCGGAGGAGCTCCACGACCGCCTCACCGGACTTGCGCGCGAAGCCGTCGCGGCGGCGATCGGTCGCCGGCGGAGCGGCCGAGCCCGGCAGCGACATGCCCAGCGCCTCGGCGACCGAGGCCATGGTGTTCGCCGTGTACATCCCCCCGCACGCTCCCTCGCCCGGGCAGATGGCCCGCTCGATGGCGTCGACGTCCTCCCGCGACATCAGGCCCCGGGCACAGGCGCCGACCGCCTCGAAGGCGTCGATGATCGTGACGGTCCGCTCCGACCCGTCCGACATCCTGGCGATGCCGGGCAGGATCGACCCGGCGTAGAGGAACACGGAGGCGAGGTCGAGCCGTGCCGCGGCCATGAGCATGCCGGGCAGCGACTTGTCGCACCCCGCCAGCAGGACCGAGCCGTCGAGGCGCTCGGCGTTCATGACGGTCTCGACGGAGTCGGCGATGATCTCCCGGCTCACGAGGGAGAAGTGCATGCCCTCGTGTCCCATCGAGATGCCGTCGCTCACGGAGATCGTCCCGAACTCGAGCGGGTAGCCGCCCCCCGCGTGGACACCGTCCTTCACCGCCTTGGCGAGCCGGTCGAGCGAGAGGTTGCACGGCGTGATCTCGTTCCACGAGCTGGCCACGCCGATCTGGGGTTTGGCGAAGTCGTCGTCGCCCATGCCGACGGCTCGAAGCATCCCCCGGGCGGCCGCCCTCTCGAGACCGTCGGTGACATCGCGGCTGCGTGGCTTGATGTCGGGGGAGGTCGTCATGTCGCCATCCTAGGGACGGGTCCGCCCCACCGGTCCGGCGGTCCGTGCCACGAGGTCAGGTCGCCAGCGAGCCCCGGACGACGCTGTCGCCGGAGTGCTCGGGCGAGTCGTCGAAGCCCTCCCGGGAGATGTCGACGATGACATAGCCCTCGTCGAGCAGCTGCTGCGGGATGGGGAACGTCTGGTCGGGGGCATCCGGGCGGAGCACGCCGACCGAGACCATCCGCTGCAGGTCCTCGTTGATGAGCCAGACCTCGAGGTAACCGTCCTGGGGAGGGTCGAGCGGGTCGGTGCGGAGCGCGAGGTCCACCCGGTCGGCGTGACGCAGGACCTCCGCGGTTCCGCGCGCCTGCTGCGTGTCGAGCGTGTCCAGCGTCGTGCTGGCCACCGTGACGGCCGTCGGTGCCTGCTCGGTGCGGTCCGCGAGGAGGCCGCCCACGGCGCCGACGACGAGACCCGCGGCGGCCGCAGCCGCGATCCACATCAGCGGTGCGCGTCGGCGACCGCGATCCGTCTGACGGGCGGCGAGGTCGACGGGTTCACCGGATGCCGGCGGCGACTCGGGTGCTCCGCGCCCTGCCTCGGCGGCTGCCCCGCTGGACGCCTCCAGGTCGCTCGGTGCTGGGCGCAGCTCCGACGCAGAGTCGGCTCGCCTGATCTCGGCGCTCACGGCGTCCCAGACACCGGGTGGTGCCGCCACGAGCTCGGGTCGCGGCTCGCGCACGGCGAACAGCACCTCACGCAGCGAGGAGACCTCGGCCGAGCACTGTGGGCACGTCGTGACGTGGGCTCTCACCGCGGCATCGACCTGCTCGTCGGTGGCGAGGTCGACGAGGACGTCCTCCTCAGGATGGGACATGGTTCACCTCCTCGAGGCGCGATCGGAGGTGGAGGAGGCCCCGGCGGACGTGGCTCTTGACCGTTCCCAGCGGAAGCTGGAGCCGGCGGGCGATCTCGTCGTGGGTGAGGTCCTCGAGGAACGCCATCCGGACGACGGTCGAGCGGGGCTCCCCCAGGTCGTCGAGGGCGTCGGCGAGCACGAGGCGGGCGGCGAGCTGCTCGTCGGGTGGCGGGTCGTGCTGGTCTGGCAGGGCGTCGAGCGCGGCGGCTCCGAGGTCACGGGCCTGGCGGGCGCGTTGGGCGTGGAGGTCCGCCACCTTGTTGCGGGTGATGCCGACGAGCCAGCCGGGCACGGTGCCCCGCTCCGGACGGAGTGTGTGCCGACTGCGCCACGCGGCGACGAACACCTGTTGGGTCACGTCCTCGGCGTCGTGGTGGTTGCCGAGCGAGCGCAGCGCGAGGGTGTGGACCAGGGAGGACCAGCGGGCGTAGGCCTCCTCGAGGGCCTCGAGGGAGCCGTCGCGCAGGCGCTCGGCGAGCTCGTGCATGACCGCCGTCGTCGGCTCCTCCTCGGTGCGCACGAGGTCCACGATAGGCGCCGTCCCGGCGTGCGCGCTCCACGGGCGGGCCGGGATGGGCCGCGTCACGACGCGGCGACAGGCGGAGGTCACCGCGTCGGCGTCCCCCAGAACGCGCGCCGGCGTCGCGACGCTCATGGACGGTCCTCTCGTGGCTGGGCCGCCGTCGCGCGACCTCACCCCTACTTCGGCGCGGATGCCGCCCGTGGATGCGCTTGCGTGCGACGAAGCCCCCATCGGCTGGCGGACCGTCGGCACGCGCATGCGGCGCTCAGAGGACGCGGGACGCTCCCGGCATCCGGCTGACGAGCAGCCACCCGGCCCAGAACGAGCCGACCACGCCGCCCACTGCGACGAGCAGGGCCTTCACCTCAGCCGACAGGTCCACCGGTCGCAACGCCACCGCGAGGGCAAGGAGGAAGAGGCTCTGGAGCATGAAGGCGGCGTAGGCGCTGCGTCCGAGCAGCGGCCCCCACCGGTACCTGCGGTCGAGCCGGCGTTGCGCCACGCTCAGAAACCAGACCGAGCCGAAGACGGTGAGGACGGCGTCGACGACCGCGAACGCGGCGGACGGCCAGCCCCATCCACCCAGCAGGTCGTCGACGGACTCGCTGGTGCCGGCGGACACCAGGAGCGCCCCCAGGGCGACGCCCGCGACGAGGGTCGCCGTGCGGCAGGGCCGGGCGATGCCGGGGGGCACCGAGGATGCCCAGCCGACCCGGGAGCCGATGACGCCGAGCACGAACGCCGCCAGGCAGGCAGGCCACTCCCAGAAGTTGAGGTCGCTCATGCCGCTCTCTGAACCGTAGGCGTAGACGAGTCGGACGGCGAACGACGCTGGCGCCACGAGGATGGCGGCCAGCACCAGGGTGCGCAGCGAGACGGGGCGGGCCGGGTCCGGCGGCTGAGACCGGCCGCGCCGATGGACCCAGAGACGCCAGCCGGCGTACCCCAGCGAGAAGATGAGGAGGACGCCGACGAACCAGAGCGGGCCGGTGTCCAGGCGCCCGCCCTCCCCCGGGTACTGCCCCCAGAACGAGGCGGAGGGCTGCCCGACGGCCGAGCCGAGCGCATGCTTGACGAGCGGCTGCACGACGAGGACGTATGCGAGGAACGGCACCCCCAGGCGCACCGTCCGGTCCACGACGAACCTGAGTGTGCCCTTGCGGTCGTGCGACGGCGGCGTGAGCAGCCCCGCGACGAGGAACAGCAGGGCCATGAGGAGAACCCCGACCGGGCTCAGCACGAGGAAGAGGACGATCTGGGTGGCCGCCGAGAGGGAGACCTCACGGAACTCGGTGTAGGTCCACACCTCCAGCAAGGACGCGTACCCGAGGACGGCGTGGAACGAGATGATCGCGGCGATGAGCGCGACCTTGAGGTTGTCCAGGTAGGGCCGGCGCGCCGACGCCCACTGGTCCAGCGATTCGCGGGTCGGCTGCACGCGTCCCCTTCCCTGCTCGCTACGAGCGACGGCGACCCAGCAGGAAGTATGCGCCGGGCACCGCTCCGGCCGAGCTCACCACGGCGAGGGCGGTCGCCCACGCCGCCTTCGGCCCGTTCACCTCGTCGGCCGACCGTCTTCTCAGGTCGGCGAGGGCCAGTGCCCGCAGGCAGATGTCCACCGCCCCGACCGTCACGACGACGGCGCGAGTCCTGGGTGGGAGGTCACCCCACCGGACCATCTTCTTCTCCACCAGGGATCCTCCTTCGGTCGTCGGTACCGTCACGTTCGATCGCGGCACACGTGGAAACGCTCGAGGCGGGCGTCGCCGAACCCCAGGTCGGCCCACCGACCCGCGTAGTGCAGGAGGGCCACCCCGCACGTCGGAAAGCCCTCGGCCATCCGCCGGTGCCCCTCGACGCTGCCCTCGCCGTCGCAGAGCAGCTCGGTCAGCGCCGGGATGCCGGGAGCGTGGCCGATGACCATGACGACGTCGGCGTCGTCGTCCGCCTCCCGAACGACCTCGAGCAGCCGCTCGGGCGATGCGAGGTAGATGCGCCGGTCGAGGTGGAGGTCCGTCTCGGGGCAGCCACCGGACCAGACGCCTTCGGCGGTCTGCTGGGTGCGCTCGGACGTCGAGCACAGCACCTCGTCCAGGCCGATGCCGTGCTGGACGAGCCACCGGCCGGCAGCCGCGGCGTCACGTCGGCCGCGCCCGGTCAGCTGCCGCTCGTGGTCGTCGTCCCACCCCTGCTGCTCGGCCTTGGCATGGCGGAGGAGGACGAGCGTGCGGTCCTGTGCTGCCCGGGTCATACCCCGATCATGCACCTCCGCCGAGGGGGCTGTCCTGCCCGCTCCTGGGCAGTCGGCGGGCACGACGTCCCGCGCGGATGGGGCCCCCGAGGCCCGCGGTCAGGACTGCCCGAGACGTTCCAGGATGAGGGCACGCGCCGCTGCCGCGTCCGCCTGGCCCCTCAGCTCGCGCATGACCTGACCGATGAGGGCCCCCGCCGCGGCGACCTTTCCGTCGCGGACCTTGGCCGCCACCTCCGGGTTGGCGGCGATCACGGCGTCGACCGCCGACGCGAGCGCCCCGGTGTCCTCCACGAGCTCGAGCCCGCGGGCGTCGGCCACGGCGGTGGGCGTTCCCTCGGCCGCGAGCACCGCGTCCCAGACCTGCCGGGCCATCGAGTCGTTCAGCCGCCCGCGCTTGACGAGCGCCTCCAGCTCGACGACGTGCGCCGGCGCCACCCCGAGCGAGGCGGCATACGTGGGGACGTCCTGTCCGGCTGCGTTGGCGCGCCGAGCGATCTCCCCCGACCACCACTTGCGCGCCGCCGCCGGCGAGGCGCCGGCTCTCACCGTCTCCTCGACGAGCTCGACGAGCCCGGCGTTGACGACGTCGCGCATCTCGAGGTCGCTGAAGCCCCAGGAGGTCTGAAGCCGCCTGCGGCGGGCCACCGGCGGCTCGGGCAGCGTCCCGCGCAAGGCCTCCACCAGCTCGGCCGTCGGCGCCACCGGCACGAGGTCGGGCTCGGGGAAGTAGCGGTAGTCGTCGGCGTCCGACTTCACGCGCCCGGACGTCGTGACGCCGGTGTCCTCGTGCCAGTGCCGGGTCTCCTGGACGACGCTGCCCCCCGATGACAGGACCGCGGCCTGACGCCCGATCTCGTACCGGACCGCTCGCTCCACCGAGCGCAGCGAGTTGACGTTCTTGGTCTCCGTGCGGGTGCCGAGGCGGTCGGCGCCCTTCGGCGTGAGCGAGAGGTTGACGTCGCAGCGCATCGAACCCTGCTCCATCCGCACGTCCGAGACGTCGAGCGCCTTCAGCAGGTCCCGCAGGGTGGCGACATAGGCACGGGCGATCTCCGGTGCGCGCTCCCCCGTCCCCAGCATCGGCTTGGTGACGATCTCGATGAGCGGGATGCCGGCGCGGTTGTAGTCCACGAGGCTGTGCGTCGCACCGTGGATGCGTCCGGTGGAGCCGCCGACGTGCAGCGACTTCCCGGTGTCCTCCTCCATGTGGGCGCGCTCGATCTGGACCCGGTAGACCGCGCCGTCGTCGAGCTCGACGTCAAGGAACCCGTCGAACGCGATGGGCTCGTCGTACTGAGAGGTCTGGAAGTTCTTCGGCATGTCCGGGTAGAAGTAGTTCTTCCGCGCGAACCGGCACCACCGCGCGATCTGGCAGTTGAGCACGAGCCCGATGCGGATCGCGGACTCCACCGCCTTGACGTTGACCACCGGCAGGGCGCCGGGCAGGCCGAGGCAGACGGGGCACACCTGCGTGTTGGGCTCGGCGCCGAACTCCGTCGGACAGCCGCAGAACATCTTCGTGGCCGTGTTGAGCTCGACGTGCACCTCGAGCCCCAGGGCCGGGTCGTATGCCGCGAGGGCCGCCTCGAGCGGGAGCGTTGCCTCGGCGGTCGCCTGGGTCGTCATTCCTCAGGCCTCCTTCGTTCTCGTCGGGCCCACGGCGGCACCAGTGCCGGCGAGAGCCGGGGCGCGGTCCAGCATGGCGCCGCCCCACGCAGCAGTGAGGCGGGCCTCGAGCGCGGCGCCCACGGCATACAGGCGGTCGTCGTGCATCGCCGGGGCGAGGATCTGGAAGCCCGCGGGGAGGCCGTCCTCGTCGGCCAGGCCGCTCGGCACCGAGATGCCGGGGATCCCTGCAAGGTTGGCGGGGATCGTCGCGATGTCGTTGAGGTACATCGCCATCGGGTCGTCGAGCTTGTCGCCGAACCGGAACGCGGTCGTCGGCGCCGTCGGGCTGACGAGGACGTCGGCGGCCTCGAAGGCCCTCGTGAAGTCGTCGGCGATGAGCCTGCGCACCTTCTGCGCTGAGCCGTAGTAGGCGTCGTAGTAGCCGCTCGAGAGGGCGTACGTGCCGAGGATGATGCGGCGCTTGACCTCGTCCCCGAAGCCGGCGTCGCGGGTGGCTGCCATGACCTGCTCGGCACTGGGGTCGGAGATGCCGGAGGGGGCCACCCTCAGGCCGTAGCGCATCGCGTCGAACTTCGCGAGGTTGCTCGACGCCTCGCTCGGGAGGATGAGGTAGTACGCCGCCAGGGCGTAGGTGAAGCTCGGGCAGGACACCTCGACGACCTCGGCACCGGCGTCGACGAGGTGCTGCACGGCCTGCTCGAACCGGGTCCGGACCCCGGCCTGGAAGCCCTCGCCGGTGAGCTCCCGCACGATGCCGATCCGCAGCCCTGACACGTCGGCCCGGCGCGCGGCCTCGACGAGGGGAGGCACGGGGGCGTCGATCGACGTGGAGTCCATCGGGTCGTGTCCGCCGATGACCTCGTGGAGCAAGGCGGCGTCCAGCACGGTGCGGGTGCACGGGCCGGCCTGGTCCAGCGACGAGGCGAGCGCGACCAGTCCGTAGCGCGAGACGCCGCCATAGGTCGGCTTGGTCCCCACCGTCCCGGTGACGGCGGCAGGCTGGCGGATCGACCCACCGGTGTCGGTGCCGATGGCCAGGGGCGCCTGGAACGACGCCACGGCAGACGAGGAGCCGCCACCGGAACCCCCCGGGATCCGGTCGAGGTCCCACGGGTTGTGGCTCGGACCGTACGCGCTGTGCTCGGTCGAGGAGCCCATGGCGAACTCGTCCATGTTGGTCTTGCCGAGGATCGGCATTCCTGCCGTGCGCAGCCGGGTGACGAGTGTCGCGTCGTACGGCGGAACCCAGCCCCGGAGGATGCGTGAGCCGCACGTCGTCGGCAGGCCGCGAGTCGCGATGACGTCCTTCACGGCGATGGGCACGCCCGCGAGGGCGTGCAACGACTCTCCGGCCGCACGGCGACGGTCGACGTCGTCAGCCGTTGACAGCGCACCCTCGGTGTCCACGTGGAGGTACGAGTGCACGGCGGTGTCGACCTCGGCCGTGCGGTCGAGGTGGGCCTGGGCCACCTCGCGGGCAGAGATGCTTCCCTGCGTGAGCAGGTCGGCGAGCGCCGCAGCGGTGGACCGGGTGAGGTCGGTGGTCACGTGGTGGCTTCCTCTGGGTGCGGGGGCCGGGTTGGTGAAGTCGCGGGGATGCCGCTCGCCGGCATCCGGGGGCGGTGCGGTCGGTCGCTCAGTCCTCGTCCAGGATGCGCGGCACCGAGAAGCGCTGCTGTTCGGCCTCGGGTGCGCCCGCGAGGGCGTCCTCGGGAGAGAGCGAGGGCCGCACGACGTCAGGACGGGTGACGTTGACGATCGGCATCGGGTGGCTCATCGGCTCGACGTCGGCGATGGGTGCCTGCTGCACGGTGGCCACCGCGTCGAGGATCACCGCGAGCTCGCCGACCATCCGGTCGAGCTCGGCGTCGGAGAGGTCGATGCGGGCGAGAGCCGCGAGGTGGGCCACGTCGGTCCGGGTGAGGTCGGCCATGTGCCCAGTCTATTGGGCCTCAGAACCGCGCTCTGGCGGGGTCCGAGCGCGCAGCCGGTCACTGGGAGGATGGCCCGGTGCTGACGGACACCGCCACGCTCCAGCTCAGCCTCGACCTCGTCGGGGTCTTCGTCTTCGCGCTGTCCGGTGCGCTCGTCGCCGTGCGGATCGGTCTGGACCTGTTCGGGGTGCTCGTCCTCGCCTGGATCGCGGGCCTCGGTGGGGGCATCCTGCGCGACCTCCTCCTCGGCATCACGCCGCCGGTCGGTGTCAGCAACGGGTGGCTCCTCGCGGCCGCGGTCGTCGCCGGGCTGCTCGTGTTCCTCCTCCACGGACGCTGGCAGCAGTTCGCACGGCGCAACCCCGACGCGCGCTGGGGCAGGGTGCCGTCGGCCGTCCGGGTGCTCGACGCGGCGGGACTCGGCGTGTTCGCGGTGAGCGGCGCGCTGGTCGCCCTGGACAACGACGCCGGGCCGCTGGCGGCGACCCTCATCGGCGGCATCACGGCCGTCGGGGGCGGCCTCCTCCGCGACGTCCTGGCGCGGCGGGTGCCCGAGGTGCTGCAGCGCGAGCTGTATGCCGTGCCCGCGCTCATCGGTGCTGCGCTCGTCGTGCTGCTGCACCACCTCGGGTGGCTGAGCTCGCTCACCGCCTGGGCGGCGGTGGCGTTGGTCTTCGGGGCGCGCGTGCTCGCCATCGCGCTCGACCTCCACGCGCCGCGGAGGACGCCGAGCGGTGACGGTGCGCCCGTGGGCTGAGGACGGCCGCCTCAGTCCGCCCTGCCGGTCTCCAGGAGGCGGCGGAAGCCTGCCTCGTCGAGGATCGGCAGGCCCAGCTCGCGAGCCTTGTCCTCCTTGGACCCGGCGTTGGGGCCCACGACGACGTAGTCGGTCTTCTTCGAGACCGAGCCGGACGCCTTGCCGCCGCGCGCGAGGATCGCCTCCTTCGCCTCGTCGCGGGAGAACCCCTCCAGGGAGCCCGTGACGACGACGGTGCGTCCGGCGAGGGTCTGCTCGAGCGACTCGTCCCTCGGCTCCACCATCCGCACCCCGTCCTCGGCCCAGCGGTCGACGATCTCGACGTGCCACTCATGGCCCGGGCGGTCGAACCAGTCCCGGACGGACTCGGCGATGACACGACCGACGCCCTCCACCGCGGCGAGCTCGTCGACCGATGCGGCGCGCACGGCATCCATCGTTCCGAAGTGCTGGGCGATGGCGCGCGCGGCGGTGGGGCCGACGTGCCGGATCGACAGCGCCACGAGGACCCGCCACAAGGGCTGTTGCTTCGCCTTCTCGAGCTCGGCGAAGAGCACCTCCGTCGTCGCCCTCGGCTTGCTCGGTGCCTTGGCGGTCGGTTTGGTGAAGAAGTAGAGCTCGCGGGCCCATGGGCCGGGAACGCCCTTGACCCTGCGCTGACGCCACACCATGACGTCCGCCAGCTGCTCCGGCCGCAGCCGGAAGAGGTCGGCCTCGGTGCGCAACGCCGGCGTCTGCGGCTCCTCCGTGGCCTCCGCCGGGCGGCCGTGCTCGGGGTCGGTGAGCGCGATCGCCGCCTCCCAGCCGAGGGCCTCGATGTCGAGGCCGCCGCGGGAGGCCAGGCCGAAGACCCGCTCACGCAGCTGGCTGGGGCAGTAGCGGGCGTTCGGGCACCGCAGGTCCTTGTCGCCCTCCTTCTCCTCGACGAGCTCGGTGCCGCAGGACGGGCAGTGGCTGGGCATCTGCCAGGCGGGCAGGCCCTCCGGTCGTAGGTCCACCACGGGGGCGAGGATCTCGGGGATGACGTCGCCCGCCTTGCGCAGCACGACGGTGTCGCCCGGTCGCACGTCCTTGCGGGCCACCTCGTGCTTGTTGTGCAGCGTCGCCACGGAGACCGTCGAGCCGGCGACCGTCACGGGCTCCATGACGCCGTACGGGGTGACCCGTCCCGTGCGCCCCACGTTGACGTCGATCTTCAGGAGCTTGGTGTTGACCTCCTCGGGTGGGTACTTGAAGGCGATGGCCCACCGCGGCGCCCGCGACGTGGAGCCGAGCCGGCGCTGGACCGCGATCTCGTCGACCTTGACGACGACGCCGTCGATCTCGTGCTCGACGCTGTGGCGCTGCTCGCGGAACCGCTCGACGAACGCCACCACCGCGTCGACGCTGTCGAGGACGCGGAAGTGGCTGCTCACCGGCAGGCCCCACGCCCGGAGGAGCTCGTAGGCGTCGCTCTGCCGCTCGATGTCGAAGCCGCGACGTGCGCCGGTGCCGTGCACCAGCATCCGCAGCGGCCTCGTCGCCGTGACACGTGGGTCCTTCTGACGCAGTGAGCCGGCGGCCGCGTTGCGGGGGTTCGCGAAGGGTGCCCTGCCGGCCTCCACGAGGCTCGCGTTGAGATCGCCGAACGCCTCGATGGGGAAGAACACCTCACCGCGGATCTCCACCAGCTCCGGGAGGCCGTCACCCCGCAGCTCGGACGGGACGCCCTCGATGGTCCGCACGTTGAGCGTGACGTCCTCACCGGTGCGGCCGTCGCCGCGCGTCAGGGCGCGCGTGAGCCGGCCGTCCTCGTAGAGGAGGTTGACGGCGAGGCCGTCGATCTTGAGCTCGCAGAGGAAGTGGCTCGCTGCTCCTCCGGTGTCGCGTTCGACCCTGGTCGCCCAGGCGGTGAGCTCGTCGGCGCTGAAGGCGTTGTCGAGGCTCAGCATGCGCTCCACGTGGTTGACGGCCGCGAAGTCCGTGGAGAAGACGGCGCCGCCGACCTGCTGCGTGGGGCTGTCGGGTGTGCGCAGACCGGGATGCTCGTCCTCGATCTGGTTGAGCCGGCGGATGAGGGCGTCGTACTCGCCGTCGCTGATCGTCGGCGCGTCCTTGACGTGGTAGGCGAACTGGTGCGCCCGTGCCTCCTCCGCGAGGGCGGTCCACGCATGGCGGACGTCGTCGGGCACGACGTCGATCGGCTGCTCCGTGTCGGTCGTCGGCTGGCTCACACGCTCATCCTGCCGCAGCCCGCCGACAGCTCAGCGGTTCCGGGAGAGGAGGACGTCGCGGGTCACCTCGAGCTGCCCGAGGTGCTGGGTCAGCTCCTCATAGATGTGCAGGAGGACGCCGCCCTGGGTTGCGGCGATGTCGTCCTCGGGGGGCGGCGGCGCGACGGGGGCCTCGCGAGGCCTGGCCGCGGCGACGTCCTCGTGCAGGCCGGCGCGTCCGGCATCGAGGAGCGCGAGCGCCTCGTCCACGGTGCCCGTTGCCCGGAACTCGGCGTCGCGGTCACGCGGGACGGCGATGCCGCGGTTCACCGTGCGTCCCCACCAAGCCATGACCCCGACGACATGGGCCACGAGCCCGAACGCGGAGTTGCTGCCCGGCACGTCGTCGAGCCGGACCGAGACCAGGTCGTCGCCCAGCGCACGACACACCTGCGCGTACCCGTCGAGCGCGGCATCGCAGACGTCGAGGTACTCCTCCACGCTGATCACGAACCCACGCTAGGGCAAGGACCGGACCTTGCTCACCGAGTCTCCGCTGGACGCTTCCGACGGCCTGGCGACGGCTCGGTGCAGGACGGGGTCCCGTGGAGGTGGTTCTCGCTGCGGGAGGGACCATGCTGAGCCTCTGGTGGGGCGGGCCCCCCGCCTCGGTCTCCACCTCGCCTTGAGTCTGCGGCGGGTGCCGCCGGCCGCCGCACCCGCAACGCGGACCCTTTGTGCCAAAGGGTTCCATTTCCCAGTCGGACACGGACTGGAGCCCACGGCGGCGCCAGGCCCGCCATGAAACTGTTGGGACGCGGTCGGCACGCCAGCAGCACGGCATACCGGACCCAATGGAACGGGCGCCAACGCGCACGCCCTGGCCCCCATGTGACTGAAGCATCCTCGCCATACGCCGGGATACGCCGAGCTGGTGCGTCGAGGCCGATGGGGCGGAGAGCCGGGCGGCGAACCGTCTGGCGACGAGGAGAAACGTGCTCCCACCACCGCACGACCACCAGAGGGGACCTGTGAGCGCACGGCCAGTGACTGACCGGGACGCGGTGACGCATGTCTGGGAGCCCCATACGGGACGAGCCCAGTTTGCACGGTTGCCCCTGCCATCAGGTGGGTAGTTCCAAGGTGGTTCGGCGACGGTGCCCACCATGTGATCCTGCTCGTGCCGGCAGGTCAGCGGCCGAGCCAACGACGTGCCGACGATCCGAGAGGCGACCATGAATCCCCAGCACGGGATGACGCTAGAGGTGGACAACGGAGCGGAGCTGCTGTTCGCCTGCCGGCACGAAGGTTGTGGTCGTCGCTTGGTGCTCAGGCGATCTGGTGGCCTGACGATATTGGACCAGGGCGACTTCTTCGCTCTGCACCGTGGAGGTACGCCCGGCCTGGAGTTCTCGGCGAGAATCGGCGACTGACCAGCCGTCTCGCCCATAGCGAAGGCTGAGCGCAGTCGCTCAGCGGCATCGTGGCCGACGGCTAAGGGTTGCTCGGCACTCTCGGTGTGAGGCGGACCCACCCCGGGCCGCCCGCCCGTACGAGGGAGTTGCCATGAAGCAGTTCGACCCCAACATTCCCGGTCTCATCGAGGGCGACGTCGCGACGTTCGTGGTCATCGACCCCGCCGGGGAATTCGCGCCCTTCTCGGTGGGCAACCACGTTCTCGACCCGGACGAGGCGTTCAAGGTCAAGGTGGAGTGGAAGATCACCGGCCTGCTCCGGCCGCTCTGGCTGTCCGCCCTCGGCGGCCGCTGGAACGTCCAGGTCTACGCCGAGTCCATCGGCGGCGGTCCGGAGGTCCTTCTGGCCAGCGACAACAGCGTGGCCGCCGACCCGAACGTCTCCGACTACGCGGTGGAGTTCACCGTTCCGCCCAGCGTCTTGACCGAGGGCAATCCGGGGAGCAACATCAGCGGACTCTACAAGCTGGTGGTCTCGGTGTTCCTCAACAGCAACCTGGGCAGCCCCGGCTTTGACATGACCGGGTTCCTGGAGGGCCCGTTCATCCAGGTCGAGAACCCGGACTGACGGGAATCGCAGGAGGTGCATCCAGATGGGTGACTCGCTCGCGCGTTTCCGCGATCTGAAAGGAATCGGTCCGGCCACCGAGGCACGATTGCACGAGACGGGCATCTACACCTGGGAGGCGCTCGCCGTGGCGGCGACCGCGCTGGCAGCCGTCCGCGGCGAGGGGGACACCCTGCGCGACGTTGCCAACGCCGTCGCGGCGCGGCGCGCCGAAGCGGAGGAAGGGGGCGCCGCTGTCGGCCTACCTGGCGGTGGCGAACGCCTCGAGTCGTTCCTGGTCCGGGTGGCGATCACAGCCGACGGGGCGCCGCAGCGCTCCGAGGTGACGCACGTCCGCACGATGGCCGAGCAAGCCTGGTCTGGCTGGAGTCCCGGTGAGCTTGTGACCTTCATCCAGGAGCATTCGGGGGTGCGGGGCGCCGCCTCGGATGATGAGCCGACGGGCGACGACCAAGCCGCGCCACGATCGCGCCGGCGGCGGGAGACCGCTCCTCTGACTCCGCCGTCCTCGGATCACCTCGTCGTCCTCGATGCCGGTAAGGCGATCGGTGGGTCGAGCCGCGACGTCAACCTCGTGATCAGCAAGGCCCGCGCCGCCAATGGCGATTTCGACTATCGGGCCACACTTGCCGCGCGGGCGCTAGGGAACGGGAGGAACGGTGAGGGCTGGACCACGGTGGGCAATCGCACCGGGACCGGTTCCGCGGCAAGTGACGTCGTGCTGGAGTTTCCGGCGGTGCACCTGCCACCTGGCATCCACCGCCTGCAGCTGCGCATGGAGGTGAGGCTGCATGCGGCAAGCAGTCGACCTCCAGCCCTGACGGTGGCCCAGGCTGCTAGGTAGAGCCACTGCGGATCGCGTGATACAGCACCGTCGTGTCCCGTGCCGGGGTGGCATCGATCGTGGCTCGAAGGATCCGTTGGCAGAACTCGTACTGGCGGAGAGCCTGGTACTCACGTCCCTGGGAGGCATAGCACCGCATCAGCAGTCGGTGCGCGTCCTCCCGGCACGGGTCGACGTCGAGCATGCGGTGCGCGGTCGCGATGCAGTCGTCGATTCGGCGGTCGGCCAGCTCGATCCGGCTCAGCCGGTCCAAGGCGTCAACCAGCTTGAGTCGCAGGCTCTCCCGCGGCAGCAAGGTCCATTGCTCAAAAGGAGCGTCGGCAGCGAAGTCGCCCCTGTACAGCGCAGTTGCGCGGCGGTACGCCGTTCTGGCCCCTTCCCGATCGTCCGCCCGCTCCGCGGCAGCCGCAGCACGCAGGGCTTGAACGAAGTTCTCGGCGTCGACCTCCACCAGAAGGTCTGGGTTGATCCGATACCCGCCTTGGGCATACTCCACGATGTTGAGCGCCGTCACGTCGAGGAATGCCCGGCGCAGCCCACTGATCGCCACCTGCAGCCGGTTACGAGCAGCGGCGACCGGGACATCGGGCCAGAACTCCTCGAGCAGCTCGTCCCTGGAGCAGGCGTGCTGCCGGCGGGAGAGAAGGTAGCGAAGCACGCTCGCGCCGCGCTGGCCGTTCCACGACGAAACCGGTGAGCCGTCGACCCGGACCTCGAGAGAGCCGAGCAGACGGGCTTCGACCAGGCCAGGGCGCGTTGTCGGGGCGACGGTCCGAGCTCGTAGGGCCGCATGGCCCAGGGACACGTCGTCGACCCGACCGTCCAGGTCGCCGGGCAGCGCCTGGTCGGAGTCGGTCGTCCGGCCCAGCTCCCGCCGGAGGGAAGGTCTCCAGATCGGCCGCACCCAGCCCCACTGCTGCTCCAGGGGCACCAACCAGGGTCGAAGCTGCTCGGACGTGGTCAGGTGGGTCCCCATCAGCGGATGCCAGTAGCCGGTCGACGTTGCGACCCTGAGCGCACTGCGCTGATCTGGCGTCAGCTCGCTGAGCAGCACCCTGGTGACCCGGTCAAGCAGTGACCGAGTGCCGGACGAGGCCTCGATGGCGTCGTCCACAGCGTTCTGGGACCACAGCTGCGCGGCCCCCAGCACGTCGCTGAGCACAGCCGCACGGCGCCCGGCGTACCGGGTCAACCGTGCCTGGTTCCGGGCGGACGAATACTCCGCGAGGGCACCGCGGTCGAAGAGGTCGGCTGCTTGGACCACCCAGTCGGGTGGCAGACCCGTTGGCGGATGGAATCGACTCTCCGCGACCACCACGAGCCTGACTCGTCGACTCGTGACGGCGGGCCGGATGGCCATGATGAGCCGGGCCACCCCTGCCGTCACCCGGCCCCCCAGCTCGAGCACGATGACGGCACCTTCTGGCGCCTGCTGGATCGCGTCGCTGAGCGGCGGACTGGGGTCGGACGGCCGATTCGCCGGCGGCGCCCTCTCCCCAGATGACCAGCGGTGCCGGCAGGCTACTCCCAGAGACTCTGCCAGGTCGGTCGGGCGAGCACCCTCGGCGCGGAACCAGACGCAGTCGCCCAGCCGGTGCCAGCCGTCGATGACGCCCGCCAGCCGCTCGGCAATGTAGGAACCGGGCACCCCGCGAACGATGGAGAACGGAGCCTGCTCGATCCGCTGGACCGCAGGGCTGAGTTCCCCTCCCACAGCCACGGGGCGGAGCACAGGTGGGAGGTACACGGCACTATCCCCGGCCGAAACCCGAGTTCGGCTCGACCGCCTTCCCGAGAGGAATCTGCACGACAAGCAGAGCAAGGGACGGGATGACGATCCCGCTCTTCAAGAACCTGGCTTCCCCCATGACGGCCTCAATACCCCCGCACCGCGCCCCATTACCCAGAACTCGGCCTGTGCGCGGACCTCAGGCACCGCCTAGCGGTCCGCACAGACATCGAGCAACGAGTCAGGCGTGAGCTCCGTGTGAGCAGAGCCGACGGTGAAATGACTTGTTGCAGTGGTTCGACGGCGAGATGGTGCCCGGGACTGGCCTGCAGGTCCGCGCCCGATTCTCCGGGAACCGCAATAGTACCCAACTGTTCGCTGATGAATTCTGGCATCGCGGACTTCCCCCAAGACGTGCTCTCGAGCAACACCCGAACGATGCGGTTCGCCGGTCAAATGCCCAGATGGAGACCGTCTAGCCTGATCTTGCGAGGGCAGGTCGCCTGCTTGCCACACCGCCAGACCTTCGTGGGCGGCGCGGTCCGTCACACAGTGGCAAAGGGACGCGTAATGCACCCAGTAGTTCTGGCCACTAACTAGTCTGCTCTTCGGCAGCAACCTATGCAAATGGTGAGCGGGCGGGCACCCGGATCGTCGAGCGCGGCATCGCAGCAGTCGAGATACTCCTCCTCGCTGATCACGAACCCACGCTAGGGCACCGGGCAGCGACCTGGCACCACCGTCGTGGAGGCCGCGACGGCGGGATGCGCTCAAAACAGCTGCTGGTGGACAACCGCCTGTTCGTTCGAGTACGTCACCCTCGCGAGGGCCCCGTTGACGAGCGGCATGTGGGGTCCGACGTGACCGCACTCGACGTCTCCGACGATGGGGATGCCGAGACAGCCGAGGGCGTCGACGACCGCCTCACCCTGGGTCAGACTCGGCGCGTCCGCGGCGTGCGTCCGTCCGACGAGGACCGCGGTGGCACGGTCGAAGACGCCGTTTAGACGCATGCCGTGGAGGTTGCGGCAGATGCTCATGGCATCGTCGCCGTCTGCCTCGACGTAGACGATCACCCCTTCAGGGGCATGGGCGTCCGCCCAGCCGGTGACATCGAGGTACCGGGTGCCGGCAAGGTTGCACAGTGTCTCGATGCACCCTCCGATGAGCCGTCCCCTGACGTCCACGGGACCGTCCGACGCATCCAGCCGACGCCACGTTGCCGGAAGAGTCCAGCGGGGCTCGGTGACGCGTGGATGTTCTCGCCAGTCGTCGACGCCGGGCGGCGCCTGCAGGCGCGAGCCCCGCTGCACGAGCTGGACGTGCTGGTCGTGCTGCACCACGTCGACCCAGCTCAGCAGTCCTGGAGGCGGTGGGTATGGCGTCTCCATGAGATTCTGACCGTGCACCGTCGCGACACCGGCCACCAGCGTCAGGGGCACGAGCAGTGTGGAGATGTCGCTGAACCCGACCACCCAGGTCGGTTCCGCTGCGGCGATCGCATCCCAGTCGAGGACGTCGAGGAGGTCGATCGCGGTCTCGCCGCCCCATGGCGGGACGACCGCCCGGATCGTCGGATTCACGAGCATCGACTGCAGCTCTGCCGCCCTCTGTTCGCGCGAGGCGCTCACGTGGGACGCGCCGTCCATACAGTCTCCGAGGACCACCTGGAACCCGTGACGCTCCACCACCTCCACGGCGAAGAGGAGCCGCGGCCAGAGCTCTGCCTCCACGCCGCTCGAAGGGGAAGTGACCCCGATCCGGTCACCGGCGCTCAATGGCCGCGGGAAACGGATGCCGGTTGCCGCGGTCATCGCATCAGCGTGGCACGCGTCGAGCTATCGACCGCCAGAAAACTTCAGGCGAGATTGCCGAGGCTTTCTGCCCCACACCTCTGGGCAGGTCTTGATCCGGTCACGCGGAGGCGGGGGGCGGCCTGTGCATCATGCAGGGCAGCGCTGTCACCGGCTGGGGGAGCCCGGTAGGCCCGGTTCGTGCGAAGCGCGGGCCTGAGAACTGGCGCGTCCCGACCCATGGCACGTGCACGGCATCCGTATGAGGATGGGAAGCCGCCACCGACGCCGGACGACAGGACGCACCGATGACGAACCTCGCGAGCAACCTCACGACGACCGCTGCCGATCACCCGGAGCACGACGCTCTGCGGGTGAGCGGGCAGGGGGTGACCTACGCGCAGCTCCACGGCATGGCGGCGAGGGTGGCCGGGTCCCTGCGGGCCAGCGGCATCCAACCCGGCGACCGGGTCGCGGTCATTCTTCCGAACGTCCCGGCCTTCCCGGTCGTGTACTGGGGCATCCTCCTGGCCGGCGGCATCGTCGTCCCCATGAACCCCTTGCTCAAGTCCGCCGAGATCAGCTTCTTCTTTCGCGACTCCGGCGCCCAGCTCGCCTTCGTGTGGCCGGACTTCGTGCCCGAGGCGACGAAGGGGGCGGAGGGGGCCGGCACGCGCATCGTCGAGTGCGGCCCGATGGGTCCGGTCGACGGCGCCCTCGCCGCCGGCGAGCCCCTCGCGGAGCCGACCCCGCGGGAGGACGACGACACCGCGATCATCCTCTACACCTCGGGGACGACGGGCCGCCCGAAGGGCGCCGAGCTGACCCACCGCAACGTCCACCTCAACGCCTCCCGGTCGGCCTCCGTGATCCAGGAGGTCACTCCCGACGACGTCGTCATGGGCTGCCTGCCCCTCTTCCACGTCTTCGGCCTCGTGGTGGGACTCAACGCCGCGACCATCGCCGGCGCGTCGCTCGCTCTCATCCCCCGCTTCGACCCCGCCGCGGCGATCGAGGTCATCGAGAAGGAGCGCGTGACGATCATGCAGGGCGTTCCGACGATGTATGCCGCCATCCTCAACCACCCCATGTCCGACGGCATGGACGCGTCATCGCTGCGCACCTGCGTGTCGGGCGGCTCCGCCATGCCGCTCGAGGTGATGCGTTCCTTCGAGGACAAGTTCGGCTGCATCATCCTCGAGGGCTACGGCCTGTCCGAGACCTCGCCGGTCGCGTCGTTCAACATGCCCGACCGCGAGCGCAAGCCCGGAACCATCGGCGTCGCGATCCCCGGCTGCGAGATGAAGTGCGTCGACCTCGACGGCAACGAGGTGCCGGTCGGTGAGGTCGGCGAGATCGCCATCCGGGGCGACAACGTGATGAAGGGGTACTGGGGCAACCCGGAGGCCACCGCCGAGGCCGTTCCCGACGGCTGGTTCCGCACCGGCGACCTCGCGACGATGGACGACGAGGGCTACTTCACGATCGTCGACCGCAAGAAGGACATGATCCTGCGCGGCGGCATGAACGTGTACCCGCGTGAGGTCGAGGAGGTCATCTACACCCACCCGGACGTCGTCGAGGTGGCCGTCGTCCCGCTGCCGGACGAGCTCCTCGGCGAGCAGGTCGGCGCCGCCGTCGCCCTGCGGGAGGGCGCCACCGCCACGCCGGAGGACATCATCGAGTACACCAAGGAGCGGATCGCCGCCTACAAGTACCCCCGCAAGGTGTGGGTCGTTCCGGAGCTGCCCAAGGGCCCGACCGGCAAGATCCTCCGGCGTGAGGTGCGCGCGCCCGCGCAGTGAGGGGCGGCAGGCGGGTCCGCCTGAGCAGAGGCGTCCCCGAGACGGCTCCCATCACCGAGACGACGGTGCCACTGCCTGCTCGCGTTCGGGCGCAGTGGCCGGCCGCCGTGACGCCGGCCGGCGGTTGATGACGTATGCCGCCCCGAGGACGATGGCGAAACCGACGAGCTGCCAGCGCCCCAGGCGCTCGCCGAGGACGAGGACGCCGAGCAGCACGGACACCACCGGGATGAGGTAGGTGATCGTCGAGCCGATCATCGGCCCGGCGCCGCGCACGACGTCGAACTGGAGCATGTAGGCGAATCCCGTGCCCACCAGCCCGAGCACGAGGGTGCAGACCAGGGGCAGCCACGGCCAGCCGCTGTCGGCCTGCGTGTCGTAGGACCAGATGGCGGCCAGCCCCTCCGGCTGCACCCACGCCCAGCCGAGCACGACGGGGATCATGAGGACCAGCCCGGTGAGCAGGGTCGCCGCGGGCTGCGAGAGGCCGCCGAGGTCGACCCCGCTGAGATAACGCCGGTTGTAGGTCCACCCGACGCCGTAGCTGGCACCGCCGAGCAGGGCCATCGAGAACCCGATGAGGTCCGGCCGGTCCGTGGACGTCCACGGCTGCATGATCGTCACGACACCCGCGAAGCCGATGCCCACCGCGACGAGGCGACGGCCGGTGGCGCGCTCACCCGGGAGGATGGCGAGCGTCGCGAGGACCGTGGCGATGGGGGTGGCGGCGTTCCCGATGCCCGCCAGCGCCGAGGTGATCCGCGTCTCGGACAGCGCGAACATCGTGAACGGGAGAGCCGCGAGGAAGAACCCGCAGACGAGGAGGTGGCCCCACACGCGGCGCCCGGTGGGCAGTCGTCCGCCTCCCAGCACGAGGAGCGCGGTGATGACCGCCGCGCCGGACACGATGCGCAGCGCCGAGATCTGCACGGCCGACAACGACTCGAGCCCCACCTTCATGAGCAGGAAGCTCGACCCCCAGATGAGCACCAGGGCGAGGTACTTCACCTGCCACGGGACGCGCGGCTGATGCGTCACGACTCCACCTCCTCACGCAGGCGGCGCGCGGTGTCGAGCGCCGTACGGTGAACGTCCCGGGCCCCCTCGCGTGTGAGTCGGGCGAGGCCGCAGGCCGGTGAGACGACGACGCCTCGCAGCGCCTCCCCCGCCAGACCGGCTCGCTCGAAGCCGTCGAGCACGAGAGCCCGGGCCTGGGTATCGGTGCCGGTCCCGTCGGTCGGGAGGCACCCGGCATACAGCCCGGTGCCCCTCTCCAGGGTGGCCGCCACGGACTCCCACCGCGCCGCGGATGCACCGGTGAGGTCGATGGCGATCGCCGTTGCTCCGGTCGCCCGCATGAGCGGGAGGGGTGCGGAGGGGTCACAGCAGTGGAGAACCGTCGGGCCGTCGTGGGCCGCCAGGACCGCCTGGATGCCGCGCGCCGCCGCCTGGGGGTCGACCGACCGGATGCGGCCGAAGCCGGAGGCGGTGGGAAGCGACCCCTCCAGCACGGCCGGCAGGGAGGGCTCGTCGAGCTGGAGGACGACGTCGGCGCCAGGGACGAGCCTCCGCACGTCGGCGACGCGGGCACGGACACCGTCGGCGAGGGAGGCGGTGAGGTCGGCGACGGCACCGGCGTCCACCACGGCCCGCTCCCCTCGGGTGAGCTGGAGCGAGGCGGCCAGTGACCACGGGCCGGCGACCTGGATCTTGAGGGAGCCCGTGTAGCCGTCGTACGCCTCCGCGAGCTCGTCGAGGTCCTCCCGGTGCAGGGATGCCGTGCGCGCGGCATCGCGCCCCGGCCGGTCGACGAGGCGCCAGCCGCTCGGCTGCAGGTCGACCGGGAGGTCCACGAGCAGGCCGGCAGCACGACCGATGATGTCGGCGCCCGGCCCACGACCAGGAGTTTCCGGCAGGTAGGGCAGCCCAATGACGTCACCGTCGACGAGGAGGTCGCGCACTGTTCGCACCGCCTCACGCACCGACGTGCCCGGCCACGAGCCGATGCCCGTCGCGCGGACCGGTGCGGCGACGGGCTCTGCGGCAGGGACGGCCTCGGGCGACAGGTTCACCGGTTCACCTCCTCGACGAACCTCGACACGGACGTGGGGACCGGCGCCTCGGCGTCGACGGTCCAGGGCGCGGGCTGCGGGGCGCCCGCCACGACCCGCAGCGGCACCACCCCACACCATGCGCTCGTCTCCTCGTCGGGTGGCGACGCCCCGCCCGACCGGACCTTCAGCAGCCAGCGGCCGTCGGTGATGGGCATGGCCATGGCCAAGGTGGCCGCCTCCTCACGACGGGTCATCGGCCTGACCTCGGAGGTCCGTCCCGGGACGAGCCGCTCCGAGATCCGGGTCAGCGCCGTCGTGCGGTCGTCCCCTGCGAGCGGCGCGAGCTCGCCGTGGACGACGGCCGAGCGGTAGTTCGCCGAGGAGTCGAAGGTCGAGTGCGCGAGGACGAGCCCGTCGACCACGGTCACGCTGAGGACCGCCGGCGCCCCCGCCGCCACCTGCCGCAGTGCCCCCGCGCCGGTGGACCCGTGGAGGAGGATGCGGTCACCGTCCCTGGCGAAGAGCATCGGCACGACCCATGGTCGCCCGTCGACCACCGTGGAGAGCGTGCCGGCCAGGACCTCGTCCAGGAGCGCGTCGAGCTCGGCACGCTCCGCACGCCCTCGCTCGGAGTGGCGCCCCAGGCGCTGCTCGGGCGCGGTGCGGCCGACGTACCCCGGTCCCGGGCACGCGCCCTGCGACGTGACCCGCTCCGTGCGCGCGGGGTGCCGCCGCAGGGAGTCGCCGACCCGCGTGGGCCGAGGCATGAGGGAACCCCCGCAGTTCGGGCACGTGCGCTCGAGGTGCTCGGCGCACCCGGCGCAGAACGTGCACTCGAAGGAGCACACGACCGCACCGACCTGGTCCGCCGGGAGGTCGACATCGCAGCACTCGCACCCCGGCCGCATCTCCAACCCGCTCACCGCGCCATCCTCTCCTGTGGCACCGACTCCGGCCTGACCGGTCCGCAGCCGACTCGGGTCGCCGACCTGCGACCTGCCCTCGGGTCAGTTCACTACGAGAACTGGCCTTCGCACAGATCCACTGGAGAGGAAATTCGCAGGACCAGTATGGTGGTCGGATGCCGCGCAGCACTCGCCCCGTCGAGCTCGCCCTCGACGTCCCCGACGGACCGGCCCCGTTGCGACACCGCATCGCCGACGCCCTCGTCGCCGAGATGCGCACCGGACGCCTGAGACCGGGCGACACGCTGCCCTCGACCCGGTCGCTGGCATCGACGCTCGCTCTCTCCCGCGGTCCCGTGGTCGCTGCCTACGACGATCTCGCCGGCGCCGGCTTCGTCGTCAGCCGCGCAGGCTCCGGCGCGGTCGTAGCGGAGGGGGCCGACCGCGCCGCGGCCGCCGGCGCAGGCACTCACGTGCGCCGGTCCGACGGCCGTGAGGCACCCGGCTCGCGACCACGGGCCTCGCCCCCGCGATGGGACCTGCGACCCGGGCGGCCCGACACCTCCCTCGTCGACCCGGCCGCCTGGCGTCGTGCGTGGCGGGCGGCCGGCTCCGTCGTCCCGGGCCGGGATGCCGGCGCAGGGCCGACGCACGACCGGCTTCGCACGGTCCTCGCCGAGCACCTCCGCCGGAGCCGAGGCGTCGCGGTGGCGCCCGACGAGCTCCTCGTCGTACCCGGTGTCGGCGCGTCCCTGCGGGGGCTGCCCGGCCCGCTCGACCTCGTGGCAGCGACCGTGGCGATGGAGGACCCCGGCTATGTCGAGGCCTGGACGGCCTTCACCGCCGAGGGCGTGCGGGTCGCCTCCGTGCCCGTCGACGGCGACGGGCTGGACCCGGCCACGCTGCCCGAGGGTGCCGCGGCGGCCTACGTCACGCCGTCCCACCAGTACCCCCTCGGGGCGCGCATGCCGGTGACCCGGCGGGTCCAGCTGCTGGAGTGGGCGCGCGACACCGGCGGGATCATCCTCGAGGACGACTACGACGGGGAGTTCCGCTACGACGTCTCCCCTCTCCCGGCCCTGCGGTCCCTGTCGGGGGCCGAGGAGCACGTCGTCTACGTCGGGACCGCGTCCAAGCTCGTGGCGCCTTCCCTCAGGCTGGCGTGGATCGCTCCACCGCGTCCCCTGCGTGATCGGCTGCGGGTGGAGCTCGAGTCGCGCGGGCTCGTCGTCAACGAGGCGACGGGTCTGGCGATGGCCGAGTTCATCGCCTCCGGCGCCCTCTCCGCCCACCACGCACGGGTCGCCCGGACGTATGCCGCCCGCCGGGCGGCGCTGGTCGCGGCGGTCTCCGACCACGTGCCGGGGGCAGTGCTCGAGGGAGTGGATGCCGGCCTGCACGTCGTGCTCCGGCTCCCCGACGAGGTCGACGACCTCGAGCTCGTCACCGCTCTCGAGGCGCGCGGGGTCGCGGTGAGCCCGTTGTCGGCCTACGGCATCGAGGTCACCGTGCGCGGACTGGTGCTCTGCTACGCCGGCCTGCCCGAGAGCCAGGCTGGGACTGCGGTGCGTCAGATCGCGGAGGTCGTGAGGAGTGCCTGACGGGGCCCAGCGCGACGGACGCCCCGGCACCTCGAGGGGTGCGGGGGCGCCGGTCGACGGACGGCGACGGATCGCCGACGGCTCAGAGGACGTCGTGGCCGGGGTGCGGCTCCGTCGGGATGGTGCCGAGGCGCCCGGCCTGGAAGTCCTCGAATGCCGTGAGGAGCTCCTGGCGGGTGTTCATGACGAAGGGGCCGTAGGCGGCGATGGGCTCCCGGATCGGACGCCCGCCCATGATGTAGAGGTCGAGGCTCGGGCTGCGGCTCTCCTGGCCGGCGTCGGCGCCCACCTCGATGACGTCACCGCCACCGAGCACCGCGAGCTGACCCATTCGCAGGGGCCGCCGGTCCGGCCCGACCGTGCCGTTCCCGTTGAGGGCGTAGACCAGTCCGTTGAAGGTCGGGTTCCACGGCAGGTGCACCCGGGCACCGGGTGCCACGGTCGCGTGGACGATCGAGATCGGGGTGTGGGTGATGCCTGGACCGGCGTGTCCGTCGAGTTCGCCGGCGATGACCCGCAGCAACGCGCCGCCGTCCGGGCTGGAGACGAGGGCCACCTCGCCGCCCCGGATGTCCTGGTAGCGCGGCGGCGCCATCTTCATCGAGCGGGGAAGGTTCACCCAGAGCTGGAGGCCGTGGAAGAGCCCCCCGGACAGGACGAGCTCCTCGGGCGGCACCTCGATGTGGAGCAGGCCGGACCCGGCCGTCATCCACTGGGTGTCACCGTTGGTGATGGTCCCTCCGCCGCCGTGGGAGTCGCGGTGCACGAAGGTGCCGTCGATGATGTACGTCACCGTCTCGAAGCCCCGGTGGGGGTGCCACGCGGTGCCCTTGGGCTCCCCCGGTGCGTACTCGACCTCGCCCATCTGGTCCATGTGGATGAAGGGGTCGAGCGCGGCGAGGTCGACTCCCGCGAAGGCACGGCGGACCGGGAACCCCTCCCCCTCGAAGCCGGACGGCGCGGTCGTGATGGACCGCACGGGCCGGGACACGGCCTCGGCACCGGGCTCAGACACCCGCGGGAGGGTCAGGACGTTGTCGACGGTCACGGCGGGCATGTGATCAGCTCCTCTGCTCCAATCCTCCGGGACGGAGGCTGCAGGTCCAACAGTAATTGAGGGGTCAACTATTCCGAGGAATGCCCGTCTGGCCGCCCGTCAGCGCAGGCCCCGATGCGCGGACCACAACGCGCCCGCCCGCGCGGCGGCATCCGAGAGGAGCCGGACGTTGAGCGTCGCGAGCAGGAACGTCTCCCCGCGGCGGCTGTCGGTCCACGGGCGGACGTCCGACCGTCAGCGCTCGCGAGGGGCGCGGCCGGTGGTCCGGATCATCGCCGACCCCACGACGCGCGTCCCGTCGTAGAGCACGATGGACTGGCCGGGTGCGACTCCCCGAACCGCGCGGTCGAGTCGCACTTGAAGGCTCTCCGGGGCATCCGGACCGGCGACGACCTCGGCGGAGGCCGGCACCTCCTCGCCGTGCGCGCGCACCTGCGCGCCCACCCGCACGACGCCGGCCGGCGGCGGGCCGCACCAGCGCAGGTGGTCGCCCTCGACGACGTCGACTCCGAGCAGGTCAGCCGTCCCGATGACGACTCGGCTCGAGGACGCGTCGACCTCGACGACGTAGCGAGCGGCACCGTCGAGCGAGGAGCGGTCGAGCCCGAGCCCGCGCCGCTGACCGACAGTGAACCCGTGCGTCCCTCCATGGGTGCCGACCACGGCGCCTGTGGCGGCGTCGACGAGCTCACCCGGCCGCTCCCCCAGCCGGCTGGTCAGCCACCCACGGGTGTTCCCGTCCGGGATGAAGCAGATGTCATGGCTGTCCGGCTTGCGGGCCACCGAGAAGCCTCGCCGGGCCGCTTCCTCGCGCACCGCTGCCTTGGTGGAGTCGCCGAGCGGGAAGAAGGACCGGGCGAGCTGCCCGGCATCGAGCACCCCGAGGACGTACGACTGGTCCTTGGCCGTGTCGACGGCCCGGTGCAGCTCGCGCCCCGAAGGCCCCTCCACGACTCGCGCGTAGTGGCCCGTCGCGACAGCGTCGAAGCCCAGGGCGACGGCCTTGTCGAGCAGCCCGGCGAACTTGATCCGCTCGTTGCACTTCAGGCACGGGTTGGGGGTGCGGCCGGCGGCGTACTCGGCGACGAAGTCCTCGACCACGTCACGCTCGAAACGGCTGGCGAGGTCCCACACGTAGAAGGGGATGCCGAGCCGGTCGGCCACGCGCCGCGCGTCACCGGCATCCTCGATCGTGCAGCATCCGCGTGCCGACTCGCGCAGGGTCGGGGCCGAGCGCGACAGCGCGAGGTGGACGCCCACGACCTCGTGTCCGGCGTCCAGCATCCGGGCGGCGGAGACGGCCGAGTCGACCCCGCCCGACATCGCGGCGACCACACGCATCAGAGCAGGCCTCCCGCCCGTCGGGCCCGCTCCACGACGCCGGGAAGTGCGGCGAGGAAGGCGTCGACATCGGCCTCGGTGGAGGTGTGGCCGAGCGAGAGGCGCAGGGCCCCGCGCGCATCGGCCTCCGAGTGACCCATGGCCAGCAGCACGTGGCTGGGCTGGGGAACGCCCGCCTGGCACGCCGAACCCGTGCTGCACTCGACGCCGGCGGCGTCGAGGAGGTACAGCAGCGAGTCGCCCTCGCAGCCCGGCACGAGCAGGTGGGCGTTGCCCGGCAGCCGGCGGGTGCCGTCACCAGGAGACCAACAGCCGCTCACGGTGATGCCGAGCCCCAGGGCGACGGCTCCTTCGAGGAGCCTGTCTCGCAGGCCCATGACCCGCTTGGCCTCGACGTCCCGGACGGCGACGGTCTCCTCGAGCGCCACGGCGAGCGACCGGATGCCGGGCACGTCGAGGGTGCCGCTGCGCACCTGCCGCTCCTGGCCGCCTCCGTGCAGGAGGGACACCATGCGGGCGTCGCGGCGCGCGAGCAGAGCGCCGACACCGAGGGGCCCACCGACCTTGTGCCCGCTGACCGTCATGAGGTCGGCGCCGGAGTCGTCGAAGCGAACGGGGAGGTGCGCGACCGCCTGGACCGCGTCGGTGTGGAACGGCACCCCGTGCTCGCGGGCGAGGGCGGCGAGCTCCGCGACGGGCTGGATCGTGCCCACCTCGTTGTTCGCCCACATGACGCTGACGAGTGCCGCGTCGTCGGAGTTCTCCGCGAGTGCTCGACGCAGGTCGTCGACGGAGATGTGACCGCACCGGTCGGGTTCGAGCCAGGTGACCTCCGCACCGTGCTCGACGAGGAACTCCACGGGGTCGAGCACGGCGTGGTGCTCGATACCGCTGACGACGAGTCGGGTGCGTGACGGGTCCGCGGCGCGGCGCGCGGCGTACGTGCCCTTGACGGCGAGGTTGTCGGCCTCGGTGCCGCCCGAGGTGAACACCACCTCGGAGGGTCGGGCCCCGAGGACGGCCGCGATCCGCTCGCGCGACTCCTCCACCACCGCGCGCGCGGCACGACCTGAGCCGTGCAGCGACGAGGCGTTCCCCGGCTTGCTCGCCTGCTCGGCGAGCGCCTCGACGGCGGCAGGCAGCATGGGCGTCGTCGCCGCGTGGTCGAGGTAGTGGGTCACGAGGGTCGAGTCTACGTTTCGGCAGGCAGCGGGCCGGCCCCGCGCGGCAACCCTTGACGGCGCGGAACAGTGGTGCGGGGCGGGTCAGCCCTTGCGCTTCTTGACGTCCTCCGTCGCCTGGGGCAGCACCGAGAACAGGTCTCCGACGACCCCGAAGTCGACGAGCTCGAAGATCGGCGCCTCCTCGTCCTTGTTGACCGCGACGATGGTCTTCGACGTCTGCATGCCGGCCCGGTGCTGGATCGCCCCGGAGATGCCGACCGCGACGTAGAGCTGGGGCGACACCTGTTTGCCGGTCTGGCCCACCTGGCTGCTGTGCGGGTACCACCCGGCGTCGACGGCGGCGCGGCTCGCGCCCACCGCCGCCCCGAGGGAGTCGGCGAAGGCCTCGACCGGGCCGAAGTCCCCACCGGTGCCCCGGCCGCCCGAGACGACGATGGCTGCCTCGGTGAGCTCCGGGCGTCCGGTCGCCTGCTTCGGTCGGGAGTCGGTGACCCGGGCCGCCTTGGCCGTGTCGCTGATCGGAACCGTGACCGTCTCGATGACCCCAGCGGCCGGCGACGCCTCGATCGGCGCCGAGTTGGGCTTGACCGCGACGATCGGTGTCCCCGCCGTCACCGTGGAGGTGACGCTGTAGGAACCGGCGAAGACGGACTGGGTCGTCTCGATGCCGTCGTCGCCCGCCCGCACGTCGACCGCGTCGGTGATGAGCCCGGACCCCGTCTTGATCGACAGCCGTGCAGCGATCTCCTTGCCGGCGGCGTTGCTCGGGACCAGGACCGCCGCAGGAGCGACCTTCTCGACGAGTGCGGCGAGGATCTCCGCCTGCGGAGCCACGAGGTACGCCGCGGTGTCGGCGTCGTCGACGACGTACACCTTGTGCGCGCCATACTTCGCGAGCGTCACCTGCGCCTTCTCTGCGCCGGGGCCCACGTGCACCGCAGACGGCTCGCCGAGCCGTCGGGCGAGCGTCAGCAGCTCGGCCGTTGCCTTGCGCAGCCGTCCGTCGGCGTGGTCGACGAGAACGAGTACCTCAGCCATGGTCATGCCTCCCTGTCTGTCGTCGGCCGGTCAGATGAACTTCTGGCCGGCGAGGAACTCGGCCAGCCTGCTGCCACCGTCGCCCTCGTCGGCAACGATCTGGCCCTGCGCCCGCGGAGGCCGCTTGGTGACCGAGACGACCGAGGTCCAGGCGGCGTCCAGCCCCACCTGTGAGGTGTCGATGCCGAGGTCCGCCAGGCCCCACTGCTCCACGGGCTTCTTCTTCGCCGCCATGATTCCCTTGAACGACGGGTACCGCGGCTCGTTGATCTGGTCGGTCACCGAGACGAGGGCCGGCAGCGACGCCTCGATCGTCTCCGAGGCGGTGTCGCCGTCCCGGCGGATCGTGACCGTTCCCTCGCCGACGGTGAGCTCGGATGCGTAGGTCACCTGGGGCAGGCCGAGGCGCTCGGCGAGCATCGCCGGTACAACGCCCATGACGCCGTCGGTGGAGGACATGCCGGTCATGACGAGCTCCGGGGTGCCGCCCGTCGCCTTCCGCACGGCCTCGGCGAGGACGAGAGAGGTCGCAGCCGCGTCCGACCCGTGGATCGCCTCGTCCTCCACGTGCACACCTCTGTCGGCTCCCATCTGCAGTGCCTTCTTGATCGCGTTCGCCGCCGCCTCCGGGCCGACGGTCAGCACGGTGACCTCGCCCTCGCCGGCGGCCTCGACGATCTTCAGCGCCTCCTCGACGGCGTACTCGTCGAGCTCGGAGAGGAGGCCGTCGACACCGTCGCGGTCCACCGTCCGGTCCGAGTCGCGGAAGCTCCGGTCGGACTGGGCGTCCGGGACGTACTTGACACAGACGACGATGTTCATGCGTGCCTCGTCCTCTTCCTTCGTTCGGGGCGGAGGCCCGGGCCGGTCGGGCTCGGGCGTGCCGTCGATTCTCTCAGCCGGGAGCGCGTGCTCAGCACCGGTCGAGCGTGACGCCGGACACCCCGACCCTCCCTTCCGAGCAGCGACCGGGGCGTCTCAGGCGCCCTCGAAGGTCGCCTTCCCGGGGCCGCGCTCGACGAAGCTCCGCATACCCGTGGCTCGGTCCTTCGTGGCGAACAGACCGGCGAACAGCATCCGCTCCACTTCGAGGCCACTCTCGAGGTCCATGTCCAGGCCCCGGTCGATGGCCTCCTTGGCCGCCCGGAGCGCGTAGGCGGGGCCCCCGACGTATCGCTCCACGCGAGACCGTGCCGCGGTGTAGACGTCGGATGCCGGGACGACCTCGTCGACCAGACCCATCCCCAGCGCCTCCTCGGCCCCCACGAACCGGCCGGAGAAGACGAGGTCCTTGGCCCGGGCCGGACCCACGAGCCGGGCGAGCCGCTGCGTGCCCCCGGCGCCGGGGATGATCCCGAGGAGGATCTCCGGCTGACCCAGCGTCGCGTCGTCCGCGACGACCCGGAAGTCGCACGCCAGCGCCACCTCGCACCCCCCGCCCAGCGCGTAGCCGGTGATCGCGGCCACCGTGGGCTTGGGGAGACGGGCCAGCCTGCGGGTGAAGTCCTGGAGGAGCGCCGAGTGGTCGACCATGTCGGTGTAGGACATGGTCTCCATCTCCTTGATGTCGGCGCCTGCGGCAAAGACCTTCTCGCCACCCCAGACGATGACCGCCGAGACGTCCCTGCGCTCCGAGGCCTCACGGCAGGCGTCGACCAGCCCGTGCTGGATCTCCGTGTCGAGCGCGTTCATCGGGGGCCGGTCGAGCCGGATGGTCCCGATGCCGTCCTCCACCTCGAGGCGGACCGGCGCGGTCACTGGTCGTCCCCGGCATCCGCGCCGGCGTCGGCGCTGGGGTCGATGCCGAGCATCCGCTGGTGCCAGATGTGGACGCCGGACAGGATGACCTGGATCGAGACCTGGACGAGAGCCGAGACGTCGGCGCCAGGCGTGACGAGGTGCTCCCCCGTGACGACGAGGGTCGTGCCGGCGATCCCGCACTTGACGCAGTTCATGTTGAGGTTCAGCTCGTTGCACGTCTCGTGCAGCTTGAGCCGGTCGCCCTGCATCTCCTCGGCGACCTGCCACTGCCCGAAGACCCGCATGATCTGGACCTCGCCCTCCGAGCACCGGATGAAGAGCTGCTGCTCGTTCGCCGTGAACGCCACGTCGCCGTCGGCGTCGAGGTTCGGCCGCAGCCCGAGGTCGACGAGCACGTCCAGGACCCGTCCGCGCAGGGGGTGCTCGTCCGCCGGTGGCGGGAAGTTGGGCAGGGACGTGGGATCGGTCATGGCTCCACCGTAACCACTCACTAGGCTCCCCTCCATGTCGCCGCAGGCCCGCCTTGGACCTCCCCGTTCGAGCGTCGCGCGTGACCTGCCGCCCCTTCCCGGAGTCACCCTCGTGGACGGGGGAGCCGACATCGCGGTGTATGCAGGCCACGCCGACGGGGCGGAGGTCTGCCTCTTCGAGGCGGGTGACCGAGCAGGCGTCACGGAGCGACGCGTGTCCCTCCCGGAGCGTGCGCACGGGTGGTGGTTCGGCTTCGTACCCGACGTCCGTCCGGGCCAGCGCTACAACCTCCGGGTCGACGGCGCCTGGGACCCCGAGCGGGGCGTCCGGCACAACGCCGCCAAGCTGCTCCTCGACCCCTACGCCCGCGCCATCGAGGGTGAGGTCTCCTGGGGGCCGGAGGTCTACGGCCACGTCGTCGACGCGACGTGGGGCGGCGACGGCGAGCTCCCCTCTGCGCTCGACAGCCGGGCGCACGTGCCCCGATGCGTCGTGATCGACGACACGTTCGACTGGGAGGACGACCGGTCCCCGGGTCACTCGCTCAGCGAGACGGTGATCTACGAGGCACACCTGCGCAGTCAGACCGTGCTGCACCCAGAGATCCCGCCCTCGCTGCGCGGCACGTATGCCGGTCTCGCCCACCCGGCCTCGGTGGCTCACCTCACCGGGCTCGGGGTCACGGCGGTCGAGCTGCTCCCGATCCATGCGTTCACCCACGAGCCGCACCTGGCCAGACGTGCCATGACGAACCACTGGGGCTACAACTCCCTCGGCTTCTTCGCGCCGCACGCCGCCTACGCCGCCGCCAGGGACCCCCAGGGGGCGGTCGACGAGTTCAAGGGCATGGTCAAGCTCCTCCATCGGGAGGGGATCGAGGTCATCCTCGACGTCGTCTACAACCACACGGCCGAGCAGGGCCGCACCGGCGCCACCCTGTCGTGGCGCGGCCTGGACCAGCGGGCGTACTACCGGCTCGACGAGCGGGGACGGGACATCGACGTCACGGGTTGTGGCAACACCCTGGACCTGCGGCATCCCGTCGTCTGCCGCATGGTGCTCGACTCACTGCGCTACTGGGTGCAGGAGATGCACGTGGACGGATTCCGCTTCGACCTCGCCGTCGCCCTCGGCCGGGGGCGAGCCGACGAGTTCGACCCGGACCACCCGTTCCTCGTGGCGCTGCGCACGGATCCCGTCCTCTCCACCGTGAGGCTCATCGCCGAGCCCTGGGACCTCGGTCTGCACGGCTGGCGCACCGGCCAGTTCCCGCCGCCCTTCCTGGAGTGGAACGACCGGTTCCGGGACGCGAGCCGCCGGTTCTGGGTCAGTGATGTCCGGGCGCTCGAGCACGGCCACCAGGCGCACGGGCTCCACGACCTCGCCACCCGGTTCACCGGGTCCCGTGACCTCTTCGGGGACCGTGACCGCGGCCCGACCGCGTCGGTGAACTTCGTCACGGCACACGACGGATTCACCCTGGCCGACCTCACGGCATACGACCACAAGCACAACGAGGACAACGGCGAGGGCAACCGGGACGGCAGCAGCGGCGACGGGTCGTGGAACCACGGGGTGGAGGGCCCGACCGAGGACCCGACGGTCATGGCCGCCCGTGGCCGCACCATGCGCAACCTCCTCGGCAGCCTCCTGCTGTCGACCGGCGTGCCGATGCTGACGGCTGGCGACGAGATGGGTCGCACCCAGCGCGGCAACAACAACCCCTACTGCCAGGACAACGCGACGACCTGGGTCGACTGGGACCTCCAGCCCTGGCAGCAGGATCTCCTCGCGACGACCCGCCACCTCCTGCGTGTGCGCGGTGACCTCCCGGTGCTCCGTCAGCGCGTCTGGTCCGTCGGGCGGCAGGTCCGGCACGACGGCGCCCGCGACCTCGAGTGGTATGCCGCGGACGGCCGTCCCGTGGGCAGCCGGTGGGACGACCCGGGGCTGCGCGTGGTGCAGATGGCCCTCGCCGTCCCGTCCACGGACGTGGGCTTCCGGGACCGCTCTGGCGTCACCGCACTCGTCGTGGTCAACGGTGGCCGGGAGGACGCCGAGGTGACGCTGGGCGCGGTGCCGGGAGTCACGGCATACCGGCTGCTCTGGGACAGCGTGTGGGAGCGTCCCGGCGAGGAGGGCGAGCAACGCTCCCCCGGTCCCGTGAGCGTGCCCGCCACGAGCCTGCGCGTCTACTCCGCCTCCGACGGCCGCTGACGCCTGCGACCTCCACTGCTGCGGTGGAGGCGGCAGCCGCTCACCGCGATCCTTTTGCGAGCCGAGCTCGCGGAGCGCGACCTGCTCGACCTGCTCGACCCCAGCTCCCCCTACCTGCGCTGAGGCTCACCCCTCGTCGGCCGGTCGCGCTCCCCGTTCCGCGCCCCCGGCACCCGACGGTGCCGCACCCGTCGTGCCGAGCCACCCGGCTCGGTTGACCCGGTGGACGAGCACCACCGTGACGATTCCGACGACGACGAGGCCGAGCAGACCGAGGAAGTAGAGCGGCGCCAGGGCGGTGTCGATGGCCACCAGGCCCGCGAGCTGCACGAGGCCCGCCACGGGTGCCCCGATCCGGATCCCGCGGGTGTAGATCCGGACGTCGCTGTCGCCCTCGGGAGCACGGTCGCGGATGCCCGTGGCCAGCTGGTGCAGAACGGTGACGAAGACGAGGATGCCCGCGAACGCCGCGCCCCACTCGACCCCGTACTGGTCGTTGAACAGTGGCGTCCCGCTCACCACGGCGACGGGTATGCCGGCCGCAGCCGCTGCCCTGGCGCGCACGAACGCCTCGTGCACCTCCGCCGCCCCGGCCAGGCCGATGACGATCCAGGAGTAGCCGACGACGTCCGGAAGGACGTCCCAGCCCAGCAGCGGAAGGTCCAGAACGACGACGAGCAGCCCCCAGGCGGCCCAGACGAATCGGTTCATGGCGGTCACCCTAGGCCCGGCCGCGGAACGGCGGGTTCCGCGTTCGGCGTGCGTCGTTCTCGGGTACACAGGCGGCAGGATGGTGGACCACACCGTCCGTGACGCCAGGGAGGTCGGATGCCGTTGCCCGAGCTCGGCCGAGCAACCCAGGCCGCCATCTACCGCGCCGGGACCTACGGCCGCCGGCCACGGGTCCCCACGAACGCACAGGAGCTCGAGGAGGCAGCCCGGCGGGTCATGTCCCGCCGGGCGTTCTCGTACGTCGCCGGGTCGGCGGGAGGGGAGTCGACTGCCCGGGCCAACCTCGCGGCATTCGACCGCTGGCGGGTCCTGCCGCGGATGCTCGTCGACACCGGGGAGCGGGACCAGTCCGTCGAGCTGCTCGGCCGGCGCCACGAGAGCCCGATCGTCGTGGCCCCGATCGGCGTGCTGTCGGCCGCGCACTCCGCGGCGGACGTGGCGGTGGCGCGCGCGGCGCGGGCGCAGAACGTCCTCCCCGTCCTGAGCACACAGGCCTCGGTGCCGATGGAGGAGGTCGCCGCGGCGCTCGACGGCTGGGGTCACTGGTACCAGCTCTACTGGAGCCGTGACGACGACCTCGTCGAGAGCCTCGTCCACCGGGCCGAGGCGTGTGGCAGCGAGGCGATCGTCGTGACCCTCGACACGGCATACCTCGGCTGGCGGCCCCGAGACCTCGACCTGGGACACCTCCCCTTCGCCCGGGGCGAGGGCATCGCGCAGTACACCTCGGACCCCGTGTTCCGCCGCCTTGTCGAGCAGCGAGTCGCCGCCAAGCGGGCGGCCACGGCATCCGATGAGGAGCCGGAGCCACAGCCCCGACCCAACGCGGCCGCCGTGCGCAGTCTCGTCTCGCTGAGCCGAAACCACCCTGGAGGGGTGCGCGACAACCTCTCGTCCCCGTACCCGCGGGCCGCCGTGGAGACGTTCCTCGAGGTGTTCTCCAAGCCCTCTCTCTCGTGGACCGACCTGCCCCGACTGCGGCGGATGACGTCCCTACCCGTCGTCCTCAAGGGCATCCTGCACCCCGACGACGCCCGCCGCGCGGTCGCCGAGGGGGTCGACGGCATCCTCGTGTCGAACCACGGCGGCCGACAGGTGGACCGGTCCGTGGCGGCCCTCGACGCCCTGCCTGGCGTGGTGGACGCCGTCCGCGGCGCCGGCTCCGCCGTGCCGGTGCTCTTCGACAGCGGGGTTCGGTCGGGGGCCGACGTGTTCGTCGCGCTGGCCCTGGGCGCGGACGCCGTGGGCATCGGCCGGCCGCACGTCTACGGCCTGGCCCTGGCCGGAGAGGAAGGGGTGGCGGAGGTGCTGCGCAACATCCGCGCCGAGCTGGACCTGACGATGGCCCTCACCGGGTGCCGGACGCTGGCCGACGTCACCCGAGACCTCCTCGTCGAGGTCGCGAGCCGGCACTGACGCCGGGCCGTCACGTGTGCCCGGCCGCAGGGCCGTCGCTGCCGGGCCAAGGACGCGCCGCACCCTGACACCATGGAGGGCATGACCGGGAGGGGCGACCCCTCGCCAGGAACACTCGGCGGCCTGCTGGCGGCTCGTCGGCGGATGCACTTCGTCGGCCGGGCAGCCGAGCTGGACCTCTTCGAGTCGGCGCTCGAGGCGACTGAGCCCGACTTCCGCCTGCTGTTCGTGCACGGCCCCGGCGGTGTGGGCAAGAGCGCGCTCCTCGACGAGTACTCCTCCCTCGCCGGCGACGCGGGAGCTCGGGTCGTGCGTCTCGACGGCCGCCAGGTGGCCGGCCCCGACAGCGTGCTGGAGGCGGTCCCGGGCATGCTGCACCCGCCCGACGGTGAGGCTGCCGACACCCTGCACGCGGGCACGCGGCTGGTCCTCCTCCTCGACGCGTACGAGCTCATGACCCATCTCGACGAGTGGGTCCGCGACCGGTTCCTGCCGCGCCTCCCTGCCGCGACGATCACCGTGGTCGCGAGCCGCCAACCTCCTCGGCCCGAGTGGCGGGCCAACGCGGCGTGGTCCGGGCTGCTGCGCGTGGTCTCGCTGCGCAACCTCGAACCGGACGACGCCCGCGTGTACCTCCAGCGGCGTGGGATCGCCGAGCACCGTCACGTGGCGGCGCTCGCGCTGTCACACGGGCACCCCCTGACCCTGTCGCTCGTCGTCGACGTCATGGTTCGCGATCCCGACGTCGAGCTCGCCGCGGTGCCGGCCGACGTGGTGGCGAACCTGCTCAGGCGGCTCGTGACGGGTGTCCCCACCCCGGCGCACCGTCGGGCGCTCGAGGTGTCCGCTGTGGCGCGGACGACCACCGAGAGCCTCCTGCGTGCCGCCGGCGTCGAGGCGGAGGACCCGCACGACCTCTTCGACTGGCTGGCGAGCCTGTCGGTCATGGAGCTTGCCCCGCAGGGTGTGTCACCGCACGACGTCGTCCGTGATCTTCTCGACGGCGACCTGAGATGGCGTGATCCCGAGGGCTACCGCGAGGTGTTCCGGGCGGTCCGCGCCCACGCGATGCGCGAGGTACGACGCACGACAGGGAGACCGCAACAGGCAGCCATCGCGGACCTCAAGTTCCTCTTTCGAAACCTCCGAAGCGTCCTCTCGCCGGTCGCGTGGGACGACTGGGGCGAGCACTACCCGGACCGGGCCGTCGCCGCGGATCGGACGGACATCGTCCGCCTCGTCGAGTCCGCCGAGGGCGGCCGGTCCGCGGCCTGTGCAGCGCACTGGTTCGACCGACAGCCCGGAGGGTTCCACGTCATCCGCCGCACCGGAGGCTCGCTTCGCGGGGTCGTGGCGGTGCTCGACCTCACGGCCGCGAGCCCCGAGGAGCGCGACGCCGACCCGGGAACAGCGGCCGCCTGGAGGTTCGTCGAGGGAACTGCGCCTGCTCGCGTCGGCGAGGTGGTCACCCAGTGCCGGTTCACCGTCGACGCCGAGACCTACCAAGGTCCTTCCCCCACTCTCAACGCCGTGCCCATCGTCACCATGCAGAGGCAGCTGAGCACACCGCACCTGGCGTGGGACCTGGTGACCCTCGCCGACCCGGACCACTGGGACGAGTACTTCGCAGCCGCCGACCTGCCCCGCGCCGTGGGCGCTGACTTCGTCGTCGGCGGCCGCCGTTTCGGGCTCTTCGCACATGACTTCCGCCGGGTCCCCCTGGAGGCGGTGACCGTGCGGTGGACGGAACGGGCGCTGGCCGACGATGCTCTGCTCCTGCCACCTGCGGCGGCGCCCTCTGAGCCGCTGGTGCTGAGCCACGGGGACTTCGAGGCGGCGGTACGGCAGGCAATGAAGGACCTCCACCGGCCCGAGCTCCTGAAGCGGAACCCTCTGCTGCGCACACGTCTCGTCACCGCCCGTGGGGCGACGGGGGGTGGCGCAGCGGGCCTGGCCGAGCTCGTGCATGCCGCGGCTGCCTCCCTGGACGGCGACCCGCGGACCGACGGGCTGCGTCGTGCGCTGGAGGTGACCTACCTCCGCACGTACCGGACCCAGGAGTCCGCCGCGGCGATCCTGGGCCTGCCGTTCAGCACCTACCGCCGGCACCTCCGCCAAGGACTCCAGCGGGTCGTGACCTGGTTGTGGGAGCGGGAGCTGGGCACCGCGTGGACGGAGGTGGACACCACGTGGCCTGGTGACTGACCCGCAGTCGCGGGCAGCCTCTGAGCCGGCACACAGAACTGTCGAGGAGGCTGCCATGACACCGAGTCAGCAGGACTGCGCCGTGGTCCTCGGGGGGAGTATCGCCGGCCTGCTCGCAGCCCGCGTGCTCACGGAGACCCACTCCGAGGTGGTGATCGTGGACCGGGATCCGCTCGGTCCCGGGACCGGGGCGCGCCGCGGCACCCCACAGGCACGCCACCTCCACGGGCTGCTGGCGCGTGGCCACGACCTTCTCGAGGAGCTGTTCCCCGGGCTCACGGTCGAGCTCGTCGAGGAGGGCGCTCCGGTGGGCGACATGCTGGCGAACGCCCGGGTCTGCATCGGCGGCTACAGGTTCCGGCAGGGCACGTCCGGACTGACAGCCGTCTGCGTGAGTCGGCCGGTCCTCGAGGCGGCGATCCGCCGCCGGGTCCTCGCCCATCCCAGGATCCGCCCCCTGGGCGGCCGGGACGTCGTCGGCTTGGCCACCGCACTGGATCGCCGACGCGTGGTGGGGGCCAAGGTCATTCGTCGCGCCGACGGGAGCGCGGAGGAGCGGCTGGACGCTGACCTCGTCGTCGACGCCACGGGCCGCGGCTCCCGCCTGCCGGTCTGGCTCGAGGCCGCCGGGTACGGCTCGCCGGCTCGGGAGCGCCTCGACGTCCGCGTGGGGTACTCGAGCCGCCGGTACCGGCTCGACCGGGGTGTCCTGGGTGACGACCTCGTCGTCCTCTCGGCACCTACGCCGGACAGGCCACGTGGTGGTGCGTTGTCGTTGATCGAGGGCGGCGTCTGCCTGGTCACCCTGATGGGGGTTCTCGGCGACCACCCGCCGACCGATCCCATCGGCTTCGAACGGTTCAGCGATGACCTCGCGTTGAGCGACGTCTCGGAGGTCCTCCGGGATGCCCAGCCCCTCGATGAGCCGGTGGGCTATCGCTACCCCTCGTCCGTACGGACGCGCTACGACCGGCTCGACCGGTTCCCGGAGGGCCTCGTGGTGCTCGGCGACGCGGCGTGCACACTGAACCCCATCTACGGGCAGGGGATGACCGTGGCGGCCCTGGAGGCGGTGGCCCTGCGCCGTCACCTCACTGACGGTGGGCCGCAGTGGGCCCGCGGCTATCGGCGGGAGCTCGGGAGGATCAGCGGGCGGGCCTGGGAGATGGCGAAGAACGCCGACCTCTCGTTCCCCCAGGTGCCCGGACGCCGAACCGCCGCCACCCGCGCGTTCGGCCGCTACGTCACTCGCCTCCAGGCGGGCGCCGTCCGAGACGCCCACCTGGGTGCCGCCTTCCTGCGGGTGACCAGCATGGTCGACCCACCCGGGGCGCTCCTCAGGCCGGGCACGGTGGCCCGCGCGATGGCCTCGCGGGGTGCCGTGACCGGAGTGGATGCCATGAGGGCGGGTTCGCGGGGGTGACGCGGGCAGGTCAGGCGACGCGGGCAGGTCAGGCGTTGGCCACCAGGCCGAGCTCCGCCGTCGTCGCCAGACCGGGATGCCTGGGCAGCACTCGCACCGTGTAGCCGAAGGCACCCGACGCGCGCAGCACGAGGTCCCCGGCGAACTGGTGCCGGCCGTGCTCGTACGACTCGACGTGGCCGAGCGACACCGAGGACACGTCGTGCAGCTCGTCGCCGTGGTGGTTCGTGCGGCCGTGCGCCACCTGCACGTCGACGTCGTCGGGGCCGAGGTCACCCAGGGACACGTACGCAGTGACGTGCAGGGTCTCGCCCAGCTCGGGGCTGTCCCCGACGCCCGAGGACTCGACGTGGTCGACGTGGACGTCACCCCAGGCGTCCCTGGCCCGCGCCTTGTATGCCGCCAGGTCCCGGGCCCCTGCGTAGCCACCCTTCGCCATCGACCAGCCGGAGCGGGCGGCCGGCACGTAGAGCTGCTGGGTGTAGTCGCGGACCATGCGGCTCGCGCGGACCTTCGGTCCCAGGGTCGTCACGGTGTGGAGGAGCATCGCCAGCCAGTTCTGCGGCAGACCGAGCTCGTCGGTGTCGTAGAAGCGCGGCGCCACCTGGTTCTCGATGAGGTCGTAGAGCGCGTTGGCCTCGATGTCGTCACGGCGCTCCGGGTCCTCGACCCCGTCGGCGGTCGGGATCGCCCAGCCGTTGTTGACGTCGTACCACTCGTCCCACCAGCCGTCGAGGATGGAGAGGTTGAGCGCGCCGTTGAGCGCTGCCTTCATGCCGGACGTGCCGCAGGCCTCGAAGGGCCGCAACGGGTTGTTGAGCCAGACGTCGCAGCCGGGGTAGAGGTGCAGCGCCATCGCGATGTCGTAGTTGGGGAGGAACACGATGCGGTGCCGGACCTCGGGGTCGTCGGCGAACCGCACCATCTGCTGGATGAGCTGCTTGCCGGTCTCGTCGGCCGGGTGCGCCTTGCCGGCGATGACGAGCTGCACCGGCCGGTCCGAGTCCAGGAGCAGCTTCTTCAGTCGCGCCGGGTCGCGCAGCATGAGGGTGAGCCGCTTGTAGGTCGGCACCCTGCGGGCGAACCCGATCGTCAACACGTCCGGGTCGAGGATGTGGTCGGTCCAGCCGAGCTCCGCCGCGGACGCTCCCCTCTCGAGCCACGACTCGCGGGTACGGCGCCGGACCCCCTCCACGAGCTGGAGGCGAAGCTGGCGCTTGGTGGCCCACACGGCGTCCCGAGGGACGCCCGCCATGGCCTCCCAGGAGTCCTGGGTGTCGAGCTCGTGGACGTCGGCGTGGGTGTGGGCGAGCTGGAAGACCTGACGGTCGACCCAGGTCGGGCCGTGGACGCCGTTGGTGATCGAGGTGATCGGCACCTCGGCGTCGTCGAAGCCGGGCCAGAGACCGTCGAACATCTCGCGGCTCACCACGCCGTGCAACCGGGAGACCCCGTTGGCGCGCTGGGCGAGGCGCAGGCCCATGACGGCCATGTTGAACATCGTGGCGGAACCGCCCTCGTAGGTCTCCGCACCCAGGGCGAGGAGGCGGTCCACCGGCACCCCGTCGAGGGCCTGCGCGCCGCCGAAGTAGAGCTCGATGAGCGAGCACTCGAATCGGTCGATGCCGGCCGGCACGGGCGTGTGGGTGGTGAAGACCGTGGCGGACCGCACCGCCTCCAGGGCCTCCTCGAACGACATCCTCTCCGAGCGGACGAGCTCGCTGATGCGCTCGACGCCGAGGAACCCGGCGTGCCCCTCGTTGGCGTGGTAGACGTCGGGTGCCGGGGAACCGGTGAGCCGGGACCACAGTCGCAGGGCACGCACCCCGCCCATGCCGAGGAGCATCTCCTGCTGCAGGCGAAGCTCCCCACCGCCACCGTAGAGGCGCTCGGTGACACTGCGGCCGCCGTCGTCGTTGGCGTGGACGTCGGAGTCGAGGAGCAGCAACGGCACCCGCCCGACCTGGGCTCGCCACACCTGCGCATGCAGCGTCCGTCCCCCGGGGAGGTCGATGGCGATGACGCACGCGTTGCCGTCCTCCTCGCGCAGCAGCGAGAGGGGGAGTCCGTCGGGGTCCAGGACCGGGTAGTCCTCCTGCTGCCAGCCGTCTCGGTTGAGGCTCTGGCGGAAGTAGCCGGTCTTGTAGAAGAGGCCCACGCCGACGATCGGTACGCCGATGTCGGAGGCCGCCTTGAGGTGGTCACCGGCGAGGATGCCGAGGCCGCCGGAGTACTGCGGGAGCGCCGCGGCGATGCCGAACTCGGCGCTGAAGTACGCGATGGCCGACGGCACGCCGCCCTCCGACTCCTCGCGCCCCCAGTGCTGGTACCAGCGGTCCTCGCGGAGGTAGCGGTCGAGCGAAGCCTTGGCGGCGTCCACCCTCTGCACGAACTCCGGGTCACCGGCGAGGCGCTCGAGCTCCTGGGGCTGCAGGTCGGAGAGCATCGCGACGGGATCGCTGCCGACCGCGGCCCAGCGTTGCGGGTCGATGGACTCGAAGAGGTCGCGCAGCGGGGGGTGCCAGCTCCACCTCAGGTTCATCGCGAGCTCACCCAGGGCGGCGATCGGCGCGGGCAGGACGGGGCGGACGCTGAAGCGACGGATGGCCTTCACGAGGGAGCAGCATAGAGGACGGTAAAAGCGCTTTCATGCCACCCCTTTCGTCCTGGCGTGATGATCTTGCGCCCCGAGATCCGGCGGCGTCGGCGACGCGCCCGGCACCCACGACGGCCGGTAGCGTGCGGCACGTGACCGCAGCCCCTCAGACCAGCGCCCCGCAGCATCCGATCGGCCGCATCCCCGTCCTCGACGTCCGCCCGTGCGTGGACAACGGCGCCCGTCCGGCCAAGTGCGTCGTGGACGAGGAGTTCCTCGTCACCGCCACGGTGTTCCGTGAGGGCCACGACGCCGTGAACGCCTCGGTGGTGCTCACGGACCCGGACGGTGTGGAGCACCTCATGCCCATGACCTGCACGAACCCCGGGCTCAACACGTGGGTGGCCCGCGTCAGCGCGGACCGCACCGGGTGGTGGTCCTACCGGGTCGAGGGCTGGTCCGACCCGTACGGCACCTGGGAGCACGACGCGACGATCAAGGTGCAGGCCGACGTCGACACCGAGCTCATGCTCGAGGAGGGGGCGCTGGTTCTCGAGCGCGCCATCGCCCACGGGGAGCGGACCGCCGCGCAGAAGGCCGTGCTCCGGGATGCCGTCGCGGGGCTCCGCGACGCCGCCCGCCCTCCCACCGTCCGCCTCAAGGCGGGCACGGACGCCTCGGTCGAGGACGAGCTGGGCGCCCGACCCCTGCGCGAGTACGTCACCCCGTCGGCCGACCTGCCGCTCCTCGTCGAGCGCGAGCTCGCGCTCTTCGGTGCGTGGTACGAGATCTTCCCGCGCAGCGAGGGCGCCACCTACGACGAGGAGGAGCACCGCTGGACCACGGGAACCCTTCGGACGGCGGCACGGCGGCTCCCGGCCATCGCGGCCATGGGCTTCGACGTCGTCTACCTCACCCCGATCCACCCCATCGGGCAGGCGGCCAAGAAGGGCCCGAACAACACCCTCGACGCGCGACCCGAGGACCCCGGCAGCCCGTACGCCATCGGCTCGCCGGACGGCGGCCACGACGCCATCCACCCCGACCTCGGGACGTTCGAGGACTTCGACGCCTTCGTCGCGGAGGCGCGGCGGCGCGGCCTCGAGGTCGCCATGGACCTCGCCCTCCAGTGCTCCCCCGACCACCCGTGGGTCGCCGAGCACCCGGAGTGGTTCACCACCCGTGCCGACGGCACCATCGCGTACGCGGAGAACCCTCCCAAGAAGTACCAGGACATCTACCCCGTCAACTTCGACAACGACCCGGCGGGCATCTACGCGGAGGTCCGTCGGGTCGTCCAGGTCTGGATCGACCACGGGGTGACCCTGTTCCGGGTCGACAACCCTCACACCAAGCCGGTCGAGTTCTGGCAGTGGCTCATCGCCGACGTCGCGAAGGACCACCCCGACGTGATCTGGCTTGCGGAGGCCTTCACCAAGCCCGCGATGATGCACACCCTCGGCAAGATCGGCTTCCAGCAGAGCTACACCTACTACACGTGGCGCACCACGGCCGGCGAGCTGCGCGAGTACGCCACCGAGCTCTCCGGCGAGGCCGCGACGTACATGCGCCCCTCCTTCTGGCCGACGACCCACGACATCCTCACGCCGTACATGCAGTTCGGAGGCCCCGCGGCGTGGAAGCTGCGGGCCGCGTTGGCGGCGACCCTCGTGCCGACCTACGGGATCTACGCCGGCTACGAGCTCATGGAACACGTGGCCCGCCCCGGCGCCGAGGAACAGATCGACAACGAGAAGTACGAGTACAAGAACCGCCGCTGGGAGGACGACGAGCCGGGCGGCCCACGAGAGGGGCGCACACTGGCCGGGTACCTCACCCGGCTCAACGAGATCCGCCGTTCCCACCCGGCACTGCACCGCCTGCGCGACATCCGCTTCCACCACGTCGACGACGAGAACTTCCTCGCGTTCTCCAAGCGCCGCCGGCTGGCAGACGGCACCGAGGACGTCGTCCTCGTCGTCGCGAACCTCGACCCGCACTCCACGCGGGCGACGACCCTGCGCCTCGACATGGGGGCGCTCGGCATGGAGCCGGGCGACAGCTTCCAGGCCAGCGACCTCGTCACCGGCGAGACCTGGACCTGGCAGCGGGACACGTACGTGCGCCTCGGACCGGAGGTCGAGCCCGTCCACCTCGTGTCGGTGAGGAGACACTGGTGACGGTGATCGCCGGGATGGGCCACTCCACCCCGGGACTCGGCGCCAACCAGCCGGGACTGCGCCACGACCCCGAGTGGTTCCGCACCGCCGTCTTCTACGAGGTCCTCGTGCGCGCCTTCGGCGACAGCAACGGTTCCGGTGAGGGTGACTTCGCCGGCATCGTCAACCGGCTCGACTACCTCCAGTGGCTCGGAGTGGACTGCCTGTGGCTTCCGCCGTTCTACGCCAGCCCGCTCCGGGACGGCGGCTACGACATCTCGGACTACACCCAGGTGCTCCCCGAGTTCGGCACCCTGCCGGAGTTCAAGGAGCTCATCACCCAGTCGCACGCGCGCGGCATCCGCATCGTCACCGACCTCGTCATGAACCACACGAGCGACCAGCACCCGTGGTTCCAGGCGTCGCGCAGTGACCCGGAGGGCACCTACGGGGACTTCTACGTGTGGTCCGACACCGACGACCGGTACACCGACGCGCGGATCATCTTCGTCGACACCGAGACGTCGAACTGGACCTTCGACCCCATCCGGCGGCAGTTCTTCTGGCACCGCTTCTTCAGCCACCAGCCGGACCTCAACTTCGAGAACCCCACGGTCCACGAGGCGATGTTCGACGTGGTCCGTTTCTGGATGGACATGGGCATCGACGGCTTCCGTCTGGACGCCGTCCCGTACCTCTACGAGGAGGAGGGCCACAACGGCGAGAACCACCCCAGGACGCACGAGTTCCTCTCGGCCCTGCGAGCGATGGTGGGCACCGAGTACCCCGGGCGCCTCCTCATCGCCGAGGCGAACCAGCCGCCCCGGGACGTCGTCGACTACTTCGGCACCGAGGAGTCCCCCGAGTGCCAGATGTGCTTCCACTTCCCCGTCATGCCGATGCTCTACTACGCCCTGCGCGAGGAGAAGGCGGCACCGATCATCGACGTCCTCGCCGACACCCCACCCATCCCGAAGGGCAGCCAGTGGGGCACCTTCCTGCGCAACCACGACGAGCTGACCCTCGAGATGGTCACGCCCGAACAACGCGCCGCGATGTACGGCTGGTACGCGCCGGACCCGAGGATGCGGGCCAACGTCGGCATCCGCCGGCGGCTCGCGCCGCTGCTCGACAACTCGCGCCCGGAGATCGAGCTCATCCACGCCCTGCTGCTCTCCCTGCCCGGCTCCCCGTGTCTCTACTACGGTGACGAGATCGGCATGGGCGACAACATCTGGCTCCACGACCGGGATGCCGTGCGCACCCCGATGCAGTGGACGCCGGACCGCAACGCCGGGTTCTCCACCGCCGACCCGGGGAAGCTCTACCTCCCGGTCATCCAGTCGTTGGTCTACCACCACAACCACACGAACGTCGAGGCGCAGATGGCCTCGGGGTCCTCGCTCCTGCACTGGGTCCGCGGCATGCTCGCCGTGCGGCGTGAGCACCCCGTCTTCGGGCTCGGCGACTTCGAGGTGTGCGAGTCCACCCACGAGCGGGTGCTGGCGTTCGTGCGCGTCGACCGGCGCGACCGGGACACCGAGGACCGCTCCGCTCTGGCGGTTCTGTGCGTCAACAACCTCTCGTCGCGGCCCCAGTCGGCGACGATCACGGTCCGTGAGCAGCTGTGGGGCTGGCAGACCCGAGACCTCTTCGGCGGCAGCGGGTTCCCGGACATCGGTCCGGACGGCAGGGTTGCCATCACCCTCGGATCGCGGGACTTCTTCTGGCTCGCCCTGTCGCCCGGCTTCGGCGGTCACCGTGGCTGACATCATCTCGACCGCCACGATCCGCCCGACGAAGCTCGAGCTGGTCCAGGCCTGGATGGGTGACCAGCGGTGGTATGCCGCCAAGGGGCAGCAGCCTAGGCTGCGTCTCCTCGTCGCCTGGCGTCTCGACGACCCCGAGGGGGAGGTGGGGATCGAGACGCTCGTCGTCGCCGACGAGGCCGGCCAGGAGCCGGTCGTCTACCAGGTGCCCCTCACCTACCGGGGTGAGCCCCTGGGCAGTGCCGACCACGGCCTGGTCGGCACGACGGAGCACTCGGCCCTCGGCCGGCGCTGGGTCTACGACGCGCCGCACGACCCGGTCTACGCCGCCCAGCTCCTCGAGCTCGTCCAGGGCCGGGTACGTGCCCAGTCGTCCGAGCGGTCGAACGCGCTGGAGGCCGGCGTCGTGGGGGTCCCTCGGACGACCTGGGGCCGCGTCGTTCACGCGCGGACCTCGCGGGTCCTGGCAGGGGAGCAGTCCAACACCTCCGTCGTCGTCGACGGCGAGCTCCCCGACGGCGCTCGCACCCCGGTGATCGTCAAGGTCTTCCGCATGCTCTCTCCCGGTGACAACCCAGATGTGGTCCTCCAGGGCGCCCTCGGTGACGCCGGATGCCGCCGCGTCGCGGCCCTCGTGGGCGCGGTGACGGGGCGCTGGCCGCACCCGGGCAGCGAGGGCGACGCGCCGGCATCCGGTCATCTGGCCTTCGCCCAGGAGTTCCTGCCCGGAGTGGAGGACGCCTGGCGCGTCGCCCTGGGGGCGGCGCAGGCGGGCGCGGACTTCGCTGGCCCGGCCCGGGCCCTGGGCGAGGCCACGGCCGAGGTGCACGGCACGCTCGCCGAGGTCCTCGGGACGCAGCCCACGACGCGGGAGCAGGCCGCGGCGATCGTCGCCGAGATGCGCAGCCGCTTCGAGGCCGCCGTGGTCGAGGCGCCCGACCTCGAGGAGGTTCGTCGACCGTTCGAGACGGTGCTCCGTGCGGCGCGCGACGCCGACTGGCCGCCTCTGCAGCGGATCCACGGCGACTACCACCTGGGTCAGGTGCTCCACTCACCCGAGCGGGGGTGGGTGCTCCTCGACTTCGAGGGCGAACCGTTGCGCCCGCTGTCGGAGAGGTCGCGTCCCGACCAGTGGATCCGGGATGTCGCCGGAATGCTCCGTAGCTTCGACTACGTCGGCGGCACGTGCGAGCAGCAGGGCGGGACCTCCGCGCGCGACTGGGTCACCTCCGCGCAGCAGGCCTTCCTCGCCGGGTATGCCGCCCGAGCCGGCAGCGACCCCCGCGATCTCGGTGCCCTCCTCGCCGCCTTCGAGCTCGACAAGGCGATGTACGAGGTCTTCTACGAGGCGCGGAACCGCCCGGGGTGGCTCACCATCCCGCTCGGCGCCGTCCGTCGCCTCACCGCGTACGTCGCCCCGGAGCCCCAGCAGAACCCGACCACCATGCAAGGAGACCCGTCGTGACCCCCACCCCGAGCCCCGAGGTCGGCGGCGCGATCACCGCCCTCGTCCAGGGACGCCACCAGCAGCCGCACGACCTGCTCGGCCAGCACCTGGAGCCCGGTGGGTTGCGCATCCGCGTGCTCAAGCCGCTGGCCGGCTCGGTCCGCGTGCGCTTCGAGGACGGCGAGGAGCTGGAGCTCGCGCACGAGGCGGAGGGGGTGTGGACGGCCGTGCGAACCGACGCCACCCGGACGATGGACTACCGGCTGATCGTCGCCTGGGCGGACGGCATCGAGCACCTCCAGGACGACCCCTACCGGTTCGCACCGACCCTCGGGGAGGTGGACCTCCACCTCGTGGGTGAGGGCCGCCACGAGCAGCTGTGGACCGTTCTCGGTGCCCGCGTCCGCGAGTACGTCGGACCCATGGGTCCGGTGCGGGGAGTGTCCTTCGCCGTGTGGGCACCCCGGGCGAAGGCGGTGCGCGTGGTCGGCGACTTCAACGCCTGGGACGGCCGGATCCACCCCATGAGGATCATCGGCGCCTCGGGCGTCTGGGAGCTCTTCGTCCCCGGAGTGGGTGTCGGCAACGTCTACAAGTACGAGATCAGGGGGGCCGACGACGTCGTGCGCACCAAGGCCGACCCGATGGCCAGGCGGACCGAGATGCCGCCGAACACCGGCTCCGTCGTCGACGAGTCGAAGCACGAGTGGGGTGACTCCACGTGGATGGAGTCCCGCACCTCGCGCGACCCCCACCACGGTCCGATGAGCGTGTACGAGGTCCACCTCGGCTCCTGGCGCCAGGGGCTCTCCTACCGAGAGCTTGCCGAGCACCTCGTCAACTACGTCTCCGACCTCGGGTTCACGCACGTCGAGCTGCTCCCGGTCATGGAGCACCCGTACGGTCCCTCCTGGGGCTACCAGGTCACGGGGTACTTCGCCCCCACGGCACGGTTCGGGACACCCGACGAGTTCAAGTACCTCGTGGACCGGCTGCACCAGGCCGGCATCGGCGTCATCCTCGACTGGGTGCCGGGCCACTTCCCACGCGACGAGTTCGCGCTGGCCCGCTTCGACGGCCTGCCCCTGTACGAGCATCCGGACCCGCGCCGAGGGGACCAGCCCGACTGGGG
>JAQSWG010000044.1 GCA_029266735.1 Ornithinibacter sp. | reverse complement strand
CCGTCGACAGCACGACGTTCTTGCCCCTGACCAGGCGGTGGGCGACGGGGGTCGGGAGGAGCCTGTGCAGCACCGCGGCCACGACGTCTCGTTCGGGCAGCGCGACGACGTAGCTCGGGCTGCGCTGGAGCATGGTGACGTTCGCCGCCCCCTCTTCCACGAGGGCCGGCAGGAGCGTCACGGCCGTGGCACCACTGCCGACGACGACCACGCGGCGGCCGGCGAGCGGCATCCCCTCCGGCCAGTGCTGCGGGTGCACGACCTCGCCGGCGAAGTCCGCCTGCCCCGGGAAGTCGACGACGTGACCCGCCTCGTAGGCGAAGTAGCCCGTCGCGAGGTAGACGAACCGGGCGGTGTGGGTCACCTCCCCGTCGGCCGTCCGGGCGGTCACCGACCATCGGGCGGCGCTGGAGGACCACTCGAGCCGCTCCACCCGCTGACCGACGTGCAGCCGCTCGGTGACGCCGAGCTCACGGGCGGTCTCCTCGACGTAGTCGCGGATGTCCGCCCCGGCCGCCAGCGCGGCGTCACCCCGCCACGCACGGAAGGGGAAGCCCAGGGTGTACATGTCCGAGTCCGACCGGATGCCGGGGTAGCGGAAGAGGTCCCACGTGCCGCCGATCGCGTCCCGCGCCTCGAGCACGGCCCAGGTGGTGCCTGGGCAGTGCATCGCGAGCCGGCAACTCGCGTCGACCCCCGAGATGCCCGCCCCGACGACGAGCACGTCGACGTCGAGCGGCACGGCGGGCACGGCGGGCACGGCGGGCACGGCGGGCACGGCGGGCACGGCCACAGGGTAAGTCGGGATCAGCCGAGGAGACCCATCCGCTTCAGCCACGGGTAGGGGTCGACCGGGTCGTCCCCGCCCGTCGGGTGGATCTCGAGGTGGAGGTGCGAACCGAAGGAGTTGCCGGTGTTGCCCACGGCTCCGACGAGCTGGCCGGGCACCACGGTCTGCCCCCTGCGGACGTCGATCCGGCTGAGGTGGCCGTACCAGGACACGGTGCCGTCCCAGTAGCGGATCTCGACCTTGTTGCCGAGGCCGGCCACCGCGCCCGCCATGATGACCGTCCCCCTCGACATGGCGTGCAGCGGGGTGCCTGTGGGTGCGCCGACGTCGAGGCCGTCGTGGGTCCTGCCCCACCGCGGCCCGTATCCCGAGGTGATGTTCCACCGCCCGATGGGCCGCGTCCAGCGCCTGGCGTCGCGCTGCCTCTTCGCCGCCGCCCGTGCCCTCGCCTCCGCCGCCTTCGTGCGGGCGGCGGTGGCGGCCGCCTCCTTCTGTGCGCGCGCGGCCGCCACGGCTGCCGTGCGCTTGGCCTCGCGGGCGGCTCGTTGCGTCGCCTCTGCACGTCCCTGGAGGGCGCTCGCCTCCATCGCAGCCGCCTGCCGTCGCGCAGCGAGGTCGGCGACCTGTGCATCCTCCGCTGTCTCCTCGGCGTGCAGGACGACCCGCTCCTCGACGGAGAGGGCGAGGGCGGCGCCGGCCGGAGCGCGCTGGGCGAGGCCAGTCACGGTGCGACCGATCTCGATCGCGGCTGCCCCGCCGCCGGCGACCACCAGGGCCGCGACCGTGGCGCCCGGCAGGAGCCGGGAACGGGCGCCGAGTGCCCGACCCAGGCGCACTGGCGGTCGGGCGGCACGGTGGCGGCCGGTATACCGGCCCATGGAGGGGGGAAGGATCACGGGTGGAGACCTCGGAGATGTGAGCTGGGCCGTCCACCGTACGCGGCCGTCCGGTCGTCCTTCGGCCGCCGTCCACAGCCTGTGGATGACCCGAGGACGGGGTCCGACGCTGGGGTGTGTGACGATGAGGGATGACCACTCTCTCGGACTTCTCCGCGACGACCATCGCCGGCGAGGAGCGCACCCTCGGTGAGTACGCCGGGCAGGTCGTCCTCGTCGTCAACACCGCCAGCAAGTGTGGGTTCACGTCGCAGTACGCCGGTCTCGAGCAGCTCTACTCGGACCTCAAGGACGAAGGTTTCGTCGTCCTCGGCTTCCCGTGCAACCAGTTCCGCGGCCAGGAGCCCGGGTCGGACGACGAGATCGCCGAGTTCTGTCAGGTCAACTACGGCGTGAGCTTCCCGATGTTCGCCAAGGTCGACGTCAACGGGTCGACGGCCCACCCGCTCTTCGAGTGGCTCAAGGACGAGACGACGGGCGTCCTCGGCAGCCGGGTCAAGTGGAACTTCACGAAATGGCTCGTCGGCCGTGACGGCACGGTCATTCGCCGCTACGCCCCGAACGTCGAGCCGGCGGACCTCGCCGACGACGTGCGCGCCGCGCTCACCGCGGACGCCGCTTGAGGCCTGTGGCTCCCGTTCTCGTCGGCAGCCGGCCGCGACGTCTGCGGGAGTCCCGGTCACCCCGGCGGTGGCCGTGAGCGAGCAGGGTGTCGTCGTCGGCGAGGACGGGCTGGCTCGCCCGGCCTGGGCGTCGGTCGACCCTCTCCTGCGTGAGTACTACGACACGGAGTGGGGGGTGCCGGTGCGCGACGAGCGCGGCATGTTCGAGCGGCTGTCACTCGAGGCGTTCCAGTCCGGACTGTCCTGGCTGACCATCCTGCGCAAGCGCCCGGCATTCCGCGCCGCCTTCGACGGGTTCGACCCGGAGTCGGTGGCCGGCTATGGCGATGACGACGTGGCCCGGCTCATGGCTGATGCAGGGATCGTCCGCAACCGCGCCAAGGTCCTGGCCACCATCACGAACGCCCGGGCTTCGCTCCGACTGCGCGACGACCCCGACGGTGACCTCGCGGCATTCGTCTGGTCGTTCCGACCCACCCACACCCCGCGGCCGCGGACGACGGCCGAGCTGCCGACCACCTCGCCCGAGTCGCTCGCACTGTCGAAGGCGCTGAAGCGGAAGGGGTTCGTGTTCGTCGGCCCCACGACGATGTACGCGCTCATGGAGGCGGTCGGCATCGTGGACACGCACCTCGTCGACTCCCACCGACGCGGCTCGAGTGGCGTGTGGGACCAGTGACCTGGATGACCCTGGCCGCCCACACCAGGTGGCCCCGGACCTGACCTCGTGGGTCGGGTTCGGGGCGACCTGGAGTGCGGCGCCACCTGGGATGCGGCGCCACCGGCGTCGTCGGTCAGCGGGCGATGCGGTCGATCTCACCGCAGGCGACCGGGAGGGTCGCCTCGAAGACGCTGTTCTGCGAGCTGCCGTCCGCGTCCCCGGGGAGGTCGGCGCCGACGATGTGGAGGTCGTCGGGCTCTCGGCCACGTCCTTGGGCACCGTGACGCTGCGGTGGTACTCGATGGCGCCATCGGCGTCGACCGCGATGAACCTCCCGAGGCCCAGGCCGCTGCGGGGGCTGGTGTCGCCCGTCGTGGTGAGCGAGACGTCGATGGGGCCGAAGTCGGGCAGACCCTCGCTCAGCGTGGGTCTCGTCGGGGTGCTCGGTCGTGCCCATGCACGTCACCCGTTGTCACGTGTTCGGGGCCGATCCGCCCAGCGGATGGAACGGAGGGCGAAGAGACTCACCGACGGCGGCCTGACGGCGCGCCCGGGCGAGCCGCCCGGGACGTGCCGTGCTTCGTCAAAGGACCCATCGACGCCGTGGCGCGCACGCGACCGATCAGACGACCAGCCCGCGCGAGTCGGCATTGCGTTCCCGGCGTCGCGGCCCGTGAGGCGGTGTGTAGCCGGGAGGGAGCGTCACCCTCACCCGGACGCCACCGGGCTGCGGCGGCGCCGAGTCCCCGACGCCCTCCCGGGTCAGCTCGAGGCGCTGCCTCTCCTCCCGGACGTGGGAGTACGTGGGCCGGAAGAACCCGACGATGTCGTCGAACACCGCACCCACGGCACCGGGCCGCATATGGAACACCACGCCAGCGTACCGGCGAAGGACTCACCGGCCCCGCCACACAGAGGGCGACCCGGTTCCACGGATCGGCCACCCAACGGAGACAGGACCGGTCGCCTGGCGCGTCCGGTCCTGTCGGTCACTCTGTGGAGCTGAGGGGATTCGAACCCCTGACCCCCTCCATGCCATGGAGGTGCGCTACCAACTGCGCTACAGCCCCGAGTGGGTGCCCTCCGAAGGGGCGACGGCGAGTCTACCCATGGCCCAGCAGCGGCCCAAATCGCCTCAGGGCGGCGAGGAGGCTGCCCCCGGCGCGTCAACCGGTCCCACGTTCCACGTCTGGAGGCGCCACCCGACGCCCCCCTCATGGAGCTCTCCCCAGTGGCAGTTGCCCAGCCCGGCGAGTACCCGCCACGCCATCTGGAGGTCGAGGCGGAGCAGGTAGGCCACCGCCGCCTTGGCAGCGCCACCGTGTGTCGACACGACGAGGCACTCCCCCGGTCGGGCGTCAGCGAGCAGCTCGTCGAGCGCCTCACCGACGCGCACGAGGACGTCGGCCATCCGCTCTCCGTCCCCGCTGTCGCCGCCGCGGCGGACGTCCTCACCGCGCAGTATCGCGGCCCGCTCGTCGGGCCACCGCTGCGCGACCTCGGCGGAGCTCAGTCCCTGCCAGGACCCGGCGTGGACCTCACGGAAGCGCGGGTCGGGCTCGACGGGTATGCCGCAGACCCGTCCCACGCTCTCGGCGGTCGTGAGCGCCCGAGTGAGGTCCGAGGAGACGACCCGGTCGGGCCGCAGCGCCGCGACCGCCGCGCCCACGGCATCCGCCTGTCGCAGGCCGAGCTCGGAGAGGGGTGAGTCGAGCTGACCCTGCCAGATGCCGGCCGCGTTGTGCGTGGTCTCGCCGTGGCGCAGCACGACGATGCGCCGGCCGAGGCTGCTCCCGGCGGCGGTCACCGACCGCCCTGCTCGGTGCCCACGACGCCGAGGTCGATCGAGGGACAGTCCTTCCAGAGCCGCTCGAGCTCGTAGAACGAGCGCTCCTCGTCGTGCTGCACGTGGACGACGACGTCGACGAAGTCGATGAGCACCCAGCGGCCCTCACGCTGCCCCTCTCGGCGGGCCGGCTTGACCCCCATGTCGCGCAGCGTGTCCTCCACCTCGTCGACGATGGACCCCACCTGCCGCTCGGACTCGGCCGAGACGATGACGAAGACGTCGGTGAGCGGGAGCTGCTCGGACACGTCGATGCCGGTGATGGTCGTCGCGAGCTTGGTGGCAGCGGCGGATGCCGCCGCACGCGCCAGCTCCAGCGCTCGGTCGGTCGCGGTCACGGTGCTCCTCGGTGGGGTGCGGCGGCCGCGACCGGTGCCGGCACGGCATACAGGTGGTGCTTGGAGATGTACTGCACGACGCCGTCGGGCACGAGGTACCAGACCGGCTCGCCCGCCCGGACCCGCTGACGGCAGTCGGTGGAGCTGATGGCCATCGCCGGCACCTCCTGGAGGGTCACGCCGTCCGGCGGAAGCCCGTGCTCGGAGAGCTCGTATCCAGGTCTCGTCACGCCGATGAAGTGGGCGAGGCCCCAGAGCTCCTCGGCGTCCTTCCAGGTGAGGATCTTGGTGAGGGCGTCGGCGCCGGTGATGAAGAAGAGCTCGGCACCGGGGCGCTGGGAGTGGAGGTCACGCAGGGTGTCGATGGTGAACGTCGGTCCCTCGCGGTCGATGTCGACGCGCGAGACGGTGAAGCGAGGGTTGGAGGCCGTGGCGACGACGGTCATGAGGTAGCGGTGCTCGGCCGGGGCGACCTCCCGGCCGTCCTTCTGCCAGGGCTGCCCCGTGGGGACGAAGATCACCTCTTCGAGGCCGAGCAGAGCCTGGACCTCCGAGGCGGCGACGAGGTGTCCGTGGTGGATGGGGTCGAAGGTCCCACCCATCACCCCCAGCCGCACCCGCGGTGTGCTCAGTGCTGGTGCCCGGGGTGCTCGGGCCAGTGCGGTGCGTCACCGGCACCCGTCGGGTCGGCAAGTCCCTGCCCGCGGCGGTCGGGGCCCGGGGCGGCGTCGTCCTGGCGCACCCCCTCGAGGTTGGGGCGGGCGTACTTCTGCGAGGTGCCGCGGAACGACCACGTGACGCCGAGGAGGAAGGCGAAGGCCAGCAGGGCCATCACACCGAACATCCAGGCGGGCAGCGGCAGCTCGCCGGCAGCCTCCTCGGCGGCTGCGAGCGCGACGGTCATCGACATGCGAGCCAGCCTAGCGCCTCGGCTGTCCACCGATATCGTCCACAACCCTGTGCACCGAGGCGGTGTGCGCGCCTGCCGCCTGTGGACGAATCGGCAGTGGCGCAGGATACTCCGGCGTCATTCTCCGATCTGCTTGCGCAGCACGCGATCCCGGCACTAGAAAGGGCATTACGCCCATCCGGGATCGTGCCGGCGGACCATCGTCGGGGCGGCGCGGGGAAGGCAGGTCGTACGGATAACGGCACACCGCCCCCACCGGGCCACCGGCGGGACGTGGTCTCGACTCGAGGCCACATGCGCGCGACGGCGCAGGTGCCGCGGCCGACGGCCTGAGTCGAAGCCGCCCTCCGGGGCGACGCCACCGTCGCGTGGCCGACCCGCGGTGCCCGCCTCGGGTCCGAACGGCTCGACGACGTCGGCAGCCGCCGACAGCGGGGGCCCCCGATCTCATACTCGGGGGCCCTCAGCCGTTGTGCGGGGCGTCGTCGCACGGAGGTGGGCGGTGGCACGGTGACCGCCTGCTGGGCAGGTAGCGGCGGCGACGTTGCGTGGTTGGAGCGCGGTGACTCCGGTGGCGACCTACCCTTGGGCCATGCCGGACTCCCTCGTCGACGTCACCGTCGTCGTCCCCGTCTACAACGAGGAGGCGGTCCTGCCCCTGCTCGTCGAGCGGCTGCGACCGGCCGCTGACGGGTGGGGGGCGTCGTACGAGGTGCTCTGCGTGGACGACGGGTCGACGGACGCCACCCCCGTCGTGCTGCAGCGTCTGCGCCGTGAGTGGCCCCAGGTGCGCGTCGTCCGGCTCCGGGCGAATGCCGGGCACCAGGCGGCGATCTCGGCCGGTCTTGCTCGCGCCCGGGGTCGCTGGGTGGTGACCATCGACGCCGACCTGCAGGACCCGCCCGAGGTGATCGGCGAGATGCTGGCGGTGGCGCGGGGGCAGGGAGTGGACGTCGTCTACGGGGTGCGCCAGGACCGGTCGACGGACACGGTCTTCAAGCGGCTCTCGGCCCGGCTGTTCTACCGGTCGATCCGCGCCCTCTCCGACGTCGACGCCCACGTCGACGCGGGAGACTTCCGCCTCATGTCCCGGGCGACGGTCGAGGCGGTCAACGCCCTCCCCGAGCAGGGTCGCGTGCTGCGCCTCGTGGTGCCGGCCCTCGGCTTCCCGAGCGCGACGGTGCGCTACACCCGCGCGGTGCGGGCCGCCGGTGAGTCGAAGTACCCGCTGGGCAGGATGATCCGGTTGTCCCTCGACGGGGTGACGGGCTTCTCCCTCGCCCCGCTCCGCTTCGCGACCTGGCTGGGGCTGCTGGGCGGCATCGCCGCGCTGGGTGTGCTCGTCTACGCGCTCGTGCAGATGCTGCTCGGCAACACGCTGCCCGGCTGGACCTCGACCGTGGTGGTCGTCGCGGCCGTCGGAGCGGTGCAGCTGCTGGCCTTGGGCATCCTCGGTGAGTACGTGGGACGGACGTACACGGCACTCCAGGCGCGGCCGGCATACTTCATCGCGCACGACTCACTCGACGCGGACGCCGAGGCCGAGCGGCCGAGCGGCGAGCGAGGCCCTCAGGCCCTCACCTGACCGTCGCCCTCGACGACCCACTTGGTCGTCGTGAGCTCCGGGAGCGCCATCGGGCCACGGGCGTGCAGCTTCTGCGTGGAGATGCCGATCTCCGCTCCGAAGCCGAACTCGCCACCGTCGGTGAAGCGCGTGCTGGCGTTGACCATGACCGCGGCCGCGTCCACCTCGGCCGTGAACCGGCGCGCCGCCGCCCGGTCCTCGGTGACGATCGCCTCGGTGTGACCCGAGCCGTAGCGGCGGATGTGCTCGAGCGCGGTGTCCAGGTCGTCCACGACGCCGACCGACATCTCGAGGCCGTGGAACTCGGTGGCGAAATGCTCGTCGGTCACCGCGTCGTGGGCCACGCCCGCGACGTCTGCCTGGGCGCCTGCCGGCTCGTCGGTGTGGAGGACGACACCCTCGCCGGCGAGGGCGGCGAGAACCTTGGGGAGGAACTCGGCAGCGACGTCCCGGTGGACGATCAGTGACTCCGCGGCGTTGCACACGCTGGGGCGGTGGGTCTTGGAGTTGACGGTGATGGCCAGTGCCTTGTCGAGGTCCGCGGCGCGGTCGACGTACACGTGGCAGTTGCCGACCCCGGTCTCGATGACGGGCACCGTGGACTCGGTGACCACCGTGTGGATGAGGTCGGCGCCGCCGCGCGGGATGAGCAGGTCGACCAGGCCCCGCGCGGTCAAGAGCGCCCGGACCGCGCCGTGGCCGCCCTCGAGGAGGCTGACGGCATCGGCGGGCAGCCCCTGCGCCTGGAGCGAAGAGCGCAGCACGGCCACTGTGGCGCGGTTCGTCTCTGCGGCTGCACTGCCGCCACGGAGGATGACCGCGTTGCCGGACTTCAGGCCAAGGCCTGCCGCGTCGACGGTGACGTTGGGCCTGGCCTCGTAGATCATGCCGACGACGCCCATGGGGACGCGGACCTGGCGGATCTGCAGTCCGTTGGCGAGCGTGGAGCCGCGGACGATCTCGCCGACGGGGTCGGGCAGGGCTGCGATGTCGCGCAGGGCCTGGGCCACCGCCGTCACTCGGGGTGCGTCGAGGCGAAGGCGGTCGAGGAGGCTCTCCGCCATCCCCGAGTCCCGGCCCCGCTGGAGGTCGCGCTCGTTCGCCGCGACGATGTCGTCGGTGGAGGCGTCGAGGGCGCCGGCGAGGGTGTGCAGCGCCGCATCCTTCTCCGCGCGCGAGAGCAGAGCGAGGCGACGGGATGCCGTGCGGGCCGCCTCGGCGAGCTCGCACACCCGATGGACGTCGGCGGGATCGATGCGGGACGTGCGGACGGACATGACTCCAGCGTATGCCGGTACCGGGGCGAGCGCTGCGGTCGTCTTCCGGGGGCGTCAGCCGGCCCGCCAGGATGACCCTGTTCGCCGCCTCACGAATGCTCGCTCCCAGCGAGCACACCCCGATGTGCTCGCTCGTGGCAAGCAAACCTCGGTGTGCTCACCGGCTGTGCGCAAACGTGGGTGTGCTCGATGTGGTCGAGCGATCTGAGGTTCGCTCACCAGTGAGGTGCATTCAGTAGCGGCGGAGAGGCACACCATTCGCCCCGCAGGGCGCCACGCGGCGCTCCTCGGGACGGCCCGCGAACGGGTGCGAGGATGACCTGGTGACGACGATCCTGTCCATCCAGTCATCCGTCGCCTACGGCCACGTGGGCAACTCCGCGGCGGTCTTCCCGCTCCAGCGCCTCGGGGTCGAGGTGTGGCCCATCCACACGGTCCACTTCTCCAACCACACGGGCTACGGCGCGTGGCGGGGCCCCCTCATGGCGCCGGAGGACGTGCGAGCGGTGCTCACCGGCGTCCAGGAGCGCGGCGCGCTCGCCGAGGTCGACGCGGTCCTCTCCGGCTACCAGGGCGGTGAGCAGATCGGCGAGGTCATCCTCGACGCGGTCGCGCGCACCAAGGAGGCCAACCCCGGCGCCATCTACGCCTGCGACCCCGTCATGGGCAACGCGGCATCCGGCTGTTTCGTCCACCCCGCGATCCCCGTCCTGCTCCGCGAGAGGGTCGTGCCCCACGCGGACGTCATCACGCCCAACCAGTTCGAGCTCGGCTTCCTCACCGAGACCGACCCCGGCGACCTGGGCTCCACGCTCGACTCCGTCGAACAGGTTCGAGCGATGGGTCCGTCGACGGTCCTTGTCACGAGCGTGCTGCGCCCTGACCGCCCCGAGGGCACCATCGAGATGCTCGCGGTGCAGGGCGACGGCGCATGGATCGTCCAGACACCTCACCTACCGCTCAAGGCCAACGGCTCGGGCGACGTCACGGCCGCGCTCTTCACCGCGCACCTGCTCGACACGGCGGATGCCGGCGTCGCCCTCGGTCGCACGGTGTCGAGCGTGTTCGACCTCCTCGAGCGCACCCATGAGTCCGGCCGCCGGGAGCTTCAGGTCGTCCAGAGCCAGGCGCAGATCGCCAACCCGCGCATGCAGTTCGCGGTCGAGAAGGTCCGCTGAGCCTGAGGCGGCCGGCTCCGCCTCTCGGGCGCCAGCGGACCGGCGGAGCACGCCGTGCTCCCCCAGCCGTTGGTCAGAGCACCACGAGGTCGTCTCGGTGGATGACCTCACGCTCGTAGGCCGGGCCCAGCTCACGGGCGAGGTCACGGGTCGACCGCCCCAGCAGCCGTGGCAGCTCGGCCGATGCGTAGTTCACGAGCCCTCGCGCGATGACGCTGCCATCGGGCGCGCAGACGTCGACGGGATCCCCCGCAGCGAACGCCCCGTCGACCGACGTGATCCCTGCGGGCAGCAGCGACTTGCGCCGCACCGTCACCGCCGCCACGGCCCCCTCGTCGAGGAGCAGCCGCCCTCGCGCCGTCGTGGCATGCGCGAGCCACCGCTTGCGCGATGCCCGGGTCGCTGCCGCCGGAGCGAACACGGTGCCGACATCGCCTCCCGCAAGTGCGTCGCGGACGTCCGCCAGGCGAGTGAGGAGCGTCGGGATGCCGGCGGCACCGGCGATGCCCGCCGCCTCCACCTTCGTGACCATGCCCCCGCTGCCCACGGAGGAGCCGGTGCCGCCGATCGTCACGGCGTCGAGGTCCTCCGTCGTCGCGACGAGCGGCACCCGCCGGGCGCCGCGCCGTGACGGGGGGCCGTCGTACAGGGAGTCGACATCGGTGAGGAGCACCAGCCCCTGTGCGCCCACGATGTCGGCGACCAGAGCAGCCAGGCGGTCGTTGTCCCCGAAGCGGATCTCGTGCGTCGCGACGGTGTCGTTCTCGTTGACGATCGGCACGATGCCGAGCTCCAGGAGCCGCTCCATCGTCCGGCGGGCGTTCGTGTAGTGCGTCCGCCGGGTGACGTCGTCGGCCGTGAGGAGCACCTGCCCCACCGTGAGCCCGTGGGTCGAGAAGGCGGCCTGGTATGCCGCGACCAAGGCGCCCTGTCCGACGCTCGCCGCCGCCTGCTGCGTCGCCAGGTCCCCGGGTCGGCGGGAAAGTCCGAGCGGCCCGAGACCGGCCGCGATGGCCCCGGAGGACACCAGCACGACCTGCCGACCTGAGTTCCGGCGCCCGGCGAGCACGTCGACGAGCGTGCTCAGCGCATCGAGATCGAGGTGACCACCGTCGGGGCTCGTCAACGAGGACGAGCCGACCTTGACGACCAGGCGCTGCCCGACGCCCACGGCGCGCCGGAGGACGGCGGCGGTGTCCGGCATACGGATCAGTCCTCGTCGTCCGCCGACGCCCAGTGACCCGCGCGACGCTCCTCGGCGAGGGTGTCACGGGCGGCCGTCTGCGCGTCCTTGCGGGCGTGGAACTCCTCGCGACGCTCCCCTCGCGTCTTGCGCCCCTCCTGGTCCATGCGCAGGTCGGTTCCGCGTGGCCCCGAGAGGAGCTCGGCGCCGGCCGACATCGTCGGCTCCCAGTCGAAGACCACGGCGTTGTCCTCAGGACCGATGAGCACGGTGGAGCCGGACACCGCCCCCGCCTTGAGCAGCGCCTCCTCGACCCCGAGGCGGTTCAGCCGGTCGGCGAGGTACCCGACCGCCTCGTCGTTGGAGAAGTCCGTCTGCCGGACCCAGCGGGTCGGCCGCTCGCCGAGCACCCGGAACAGCTCGCCGTCGGGGGTGTTCTCGCGCCGGACCTGGAAGCCCGAGTCGTCGACGGCCTTGGGGCGGACCACCACCCGGGGCCGCTCGGCCACCCGTGACTCGATCTCCGCGCGGGCGGCCAGCACGTGACGAGCGAGCGCGAAGCTGAGCTCCTTGAGCCCGGTGTGGGCGACCGCTGACACGATGTGCACCTCGAGCCCACGCTCCTCGAGCATCGGCTTGACCATCTCGGCGAGGTCTCGAGCCTCCGGGACGTCGGCCTTGTTGAGCACCACCACGCGCGTGCGCTCGGACAGCGGCCGGCCGCCCAGCGCGTCGTCCGCGACGTAGGCGGCGAGCTCCTCCTCGATGACGTCGAGGTCCGTCATGGGGTCGCGGCCGGGCTCCAGAGTGGCGCAGTCGACCACGTGGACGAGCACCGAGCACCGCTCGACGTGACGCAGGAACTCCAGGCCGAGTCCCCTGCCCTCGCTCGCTCCCGGGATGAGCCCAGGGACGTCGGCGACGGTGTAGCGCTCGGAACCGGCCGTGACGACGCCGAGGTTGGGCACGAGGGTCGTGAACGGGTAGTCGGCGATCTTGGGGCGGGCGGCCGAGAGCACCGACACGAGCGACGACTTGCCGGCGCTCGGGAAGCCGATGAGCGCGACGTCGGCGATGGACTTGAGCTCGAGCACGATGTCGAGGGCCTCGCCCGGCTCACCGAGCAGCGCGAAGCCGGGAGCCTTGCGGCGCGGGCTGGCGAGCGCCTTGTTCCCGAGTCCGCCACGACCCCCGCGCGCGACGACGAACGTCGTGTCGTGGCCGACGAGGTCAGCGAGGACGGAGCCGTCGATGCGTTTCACCACGGTCCCCTCGGGGACCTTGAGGACGAGGTCGTCGCCGTCCGCGCCATTGCGCTCGTCACCTGCACCGGGCTTGCCGTTGGCCGCCTTGCGGTGCGGGGTGTGGTGGTAGTCGAGCAGCGTTGTCGCCTGCGGGTCCACGGCGAGGATGACCGATCCCCCTCGCCCGCCGTTCCCCCCGTCAGGCCCACCCAGCGGCTTGAACTTCTCCCGCTTCACCGAGGCCACGCCGTGGCCACCGCTCCCGGCGGCGACGTGCAGCACGACGCGGTCGACGAAGCTCGTCATGCCGGGCGCTCCTCTGGTTGTCCCCGACTTCGTCTGTCAGATCGTCGGCAACGCGCCGCTGGAGCGGCGTGTCGGCGACGTTCCCACAGACGAGGTCGGGGAGGCGGGGTGGGGGGAATCGGGGCTGGGATGCCGTGAGGGGCGGGCCTTCGCGGGCCCGCCCCTCACGACGTGGTCTGGTGCCAGGTGGTGGGCACCCGGCATACGCGTCACTCGGCGGCGGCGGTCTCCGCCGGCACGATGTTGACGGTCTTGCGGCCCCGCTTGGAGCCGAACTTCACCGCTCCCGCGACGAGCGCGAAGAGGGTGTCGTCGCCGCCACGGCCGACGCCGTCACCGGGGTGGAAGTGGGTTCCGCGCTGGCGGACGAGGATCTCGCCGGCCTGGACGGCCTGGCCGCCGAAGCGCTTGACGCCGAGGTACTGGGCGTTCGAGTCGCGACCGTTGCGGGTCGAGGACGCACCCTTCTTGTGTGCCATGTCTGTAGTCCTTCAGTGAGTTCCGGGCGGAGGTCAGGCGTCGATCGCCGTGATCTTGACCTGCGTGAGCGCCTGGCGGTGGCCCTGGCGCTTCCGGTAGCCGGTCTTGTTCTTGTACTTGAGGATCGTGATCTTGGGGCCCTTGGCGGCCTTGACGACCTCGGCGGTGACCTTGACCTTCGCGAGCTTGCCCGCGTCGCTCGTCACGGTGCCGCCGTCGACGACGAGCAGCGGCTGCAGCTGCAGCGTGTCACCGGCCTGACCGATCTTGTCGATGAGCAGGACGTCGCCGACGGAGACCTTCTCCTGGCGACCACCTGCGCGCACAATCGCGTACACAGTCGAACTCACTTTCGCTACGGGTGCTCCTCCTGGAGACCGGCCGATCGCGACCCCGTGGACGACACGGGACATCGGCTCGGTGGGCGCACCGACTTCCCAGCGTACCGGTGGCCCGGGGGGCCCTCCAAATCTCGACTCGGCCGCGCGGGTGCCTGCTCGGGCTACTCGCTGGGCTGCTCGGACAGCACCGCCCGGGGCGGCCCCGCCGGGGCGACGACCCGGCCGCGCTTGCGGCGGGTCCGCGGCTTCTCGGGCTCGGCCGGACCGGCTGCCGGTTCCGCGTCCACCACGGCGGCCTGCTGGGTCACCACGACCCCGTCCATCCCGGCATCGTCGAGTCCGGCATCGTCGATCCCGAGATCGTCGATCCCGCCATCGTCCGTGCCCGAGCGGTCGGCGCCGACCGCGTCCAGGCTCGGGACATCTACATCCGCCACCTGCGGTCCACGAAGGTCCGCTGCCGACTCGTCGGCGCCCATCTCCTCACGAGCGGGCGCATCGGGCGAGGACGCCTCGGCCTCGTCGGCGTCGAGCAGTGACTGCTCCGCGCCGGGGACGGTCGCACCCACGTCGGGGACGTCCACCGCCGCATCGCCACCGGTCTCTGCCTTGCGCAGGGCTGCCGCGTGAGCCGCCGCGGCGATCTGGGCGGCGGTCGGCCCCGACGGCGTGCGGGGCTCCTCGATGCTGGGCTGGCTGCCGGCCGACCCGGTGGCTCCGGTGGCGCCGCCGACGGCGCCACGCCGTCCTCGGCTCGACCGCGAGCCGGTCTGCCCGCCCTGGCCGGCGGAGCCGCCAGAGCCGCCGCCCTGGCCGGCCTGGTCTGCGGACCCACCGCGGTCGATCGGGTCGGAGTGCACGATGATGCCGCGGCCGTTGCAGTGCTCGCACGGCTCGGAGAAGACCTCGATGAGCCCAGAGCCGACCCGCTTGCGGGTCATCTGGACCAGGCCCAACGAGGTCACCTCGGCCACCTGGTGCTTGGTGCGGTCGCGGCCGAGGCACTCCAGGAGACGACGCACGACGAGGTCGCGGTTGGACTCGAGCACCATGTCGATGAAGTCGACGACGATGATCCCGCCGATGTCGCGCAGCCGGAGCTGGCGGACGATCTCCTCGGCGGCCTCGAGGTTGTTCTTCGTGACGGTCTCCTCGAGGTTGCCGCCCGAGCCCACGAACTTGCCGGTGTTGACGTCCACGACCGTCATCGCCTCGGTGCGGTCGATGACGAGCGAGCCGCCCGAGGGCAGCCACACCTTCCGGTCCATCGCCTTGGCGAGTGCCTCGTCGATGCGGTGGGCGGCGAACACGTCCTCCTCGGCGGTCCAGCGCTGCAGACGGGGTGCGAGGTCGGGGGCGACGTCCTCGACGTACGCGCTGATCTCGCCCCACGCCGTGTCCCCTGCGACCACGAGGGCGGTGAAGTCCTCGGTGAAGACGTCGCGGATGACCCGCACCGTGAGGTCCGGCTCGCCGTGGAGGAGCACCGGGGCCCCGCCGGTGCCCGTCTTCCTGGCCCGGGCGGCATCCGCCTTGGCACGGATCTTCTCCCAGGCGGAGGTGAGGCGCTCGACGTCGGCGCGGAGCTCCTCCTCTGACGCCCCCTCCGCGGCCGTCCGCACGATGACGCCGGCCGTGTCCGGCACGACCTCCTTGAGGATGGCCTTGAGGCGCGCCCGCTCGGTGTCCGGGAGCTTGCGCGAGATGCCGGTCATCTGCCCCTCGGGCACGTACACGAGGTAGCGGCCCGGCAGGGAGATCTGTGAGGTGAGGCGGGCGCCCTTGTGTCCCATGGGGTCCTTCGTCACCTGGACGAGGACGGTGTCGCCCGAGGACAGCGCGTTCTCGATCCGGCGCCCCTGGCCCCCCTCGATCCCGGCGGCGTCCCAGTTGACCTCGCCGGCATAGAGCACGGCGTTGCGGCCCTTGCCGATGTCGACGAAGGCGGCCTCCATCGAGGGCAGGACGTTCTGCACCCGGCCGAGGTAGACGTTGCCGGCCATCGACGCGGTGGTCTCCCGCGAGACGTAGTGCTCGACGAGGACGCCGTCCTCGAGGACGCCGATCTGGGTGCGGTCGCCGCGCCCCCGCACGACCATGACGCGCTCGACGCTCTCCCGGCGGGCGAGGAACTCCGCCTCGGTGATGATGGTGCGGCGCCGGCCGGCCTCGCGGCCCTCGCGGCGACGCTGCTTCTTGGCCTCGAGTCGGGTCGACCCCTTGACCGCGGTCGGCTCCTCGCGCTGCGAGCGCGGCTCGCGAACCTTCGTGACCGTGCCGGGCGGGTCCTCGCCCTCGCCATCGCCGGAGGCACCACGGCGGCGGCGACGGCGGCGACGGCTCGAGCCGGACTCCTCGTCGCCCGGGTCCTGCGCACCGGCCTCAGGAGTCCCGTCGTCGGCCTCGTCCCCGGAGTCGGTTGCCGCGCCCGCCTGCTCGTCGTCGCCGGAGGTCCGACCGCGACGGCCGCGACCACCTCGGCGACGACGGCTGCGAGGACCGCCGTCCGCCTCGTCACCGGAGCCCTCGGCCGAGCGGTCCTCGCCGCCCTCGTCGCTGGCCGCCTCGCCGGCGGCCTCGGCAGTGACCTCCAGCTCGCGGACGTCGTCGTCCGTCGTCGCGTCCGGCTGCTGTTCGGTGGTGGTGGCCCCGTCCGCGGAAGGGCGCTCGCTCGGCGCCTGGACCGGTGCCGTGGCACGGCGGCGACGCGGTGCCACCGGCTCCGGGGCCTGGAAGAGCAGCCCGAAGCTCGGGACGACCGGTCCGGGCGGCGTCGTCTCGCCGCCGTCCTCCTCGAGGGCGTCGTCCGCCTCGACCGCCGGGTCACCGAGGGCGTCGTCGGTCGCCGGAACCTCCTCGCTCCTCGGAGCGACATCTCCCACGGACGGGTCAGCGCCGAGCATCCCGAGCTCGTCGGACGCCCGACCTGCAGCGCTGGTGGCCTTCTTCCGTGCCGACTTCTTCGCTGCGCCCTTGCGGGTGCCCTTCTTCGTCGCCAGGGCTTCGGACGCGCCCTCGTCGACCGGGTCGAGCCCGGCCTCGGCCTGCGCGGCGATGGCCACGGCGATGGACGGGTCGCCCTCCTCGACGGGCGGGCCGCCGGCATCCGGGCGTTCGGGGGACGCCTCGACGGCGGGTGCCGCGGTCTTCTTCGTGGCGCGGCGGCGCTTCGGCTTCTCGGCCGGTGCCTGGTCCGCGTCGATGTCTGTTCGGTCGTTCTCGGACGCCATCCTGGGGCCTCTTCTCGTCACCCACGCGACGACGACCACACCGGTGCGGGCCCGGGGGCCGGCTCCTCGTCGATCGCGTGGTGGGCGATCACAGTCGTGCGGGGCCGCACCCCGACACGGAAGTCGACAGCTGCCCCGGAGTGGCTCGCGCGGGCGGCGCGGCACCTATCCGGAGCCGGCGGCGTCCTTGTCGGCGGCCAACGGGTCGGCCACCCCGGCAGCTGCGTCGGTCAGAGGGCCTTGGGCCAGCCGGGTCACCAGGGGTGGGACCGGTGGCGAGAACCCGGTCACTGCGCGCAGTGCGGTCAGGATGTCGTCGGGGCGCACGGACGGTGTGGTGTGCCGTACGACCACCCGCAGTATCGCACACCCCTCTTCGTCGACCCCCGTGACACCGAGTGCCACGACGGCACCGCGCGTGTCGAAGGTCCGCGGCCCGGTCTTGAACGTGCGCGTCGTCTCGGCGACCTCACACGCGAGGTATGCCGTGACCGCCTGCGCGACCTCGGCCGGGTCCGCGCCCCGGACGACGACCCGCCACTCGCTCGCCTCGAGCCGGTCGGCGAGCGCGCCGGCACCGGCGGGAACGACCTCCAGCACGTCCAGTCCCCGCGGCAGCGCCTCGTCGAGGGCCGCCCGCAGCGACTCGGGGTCGACCCGTTCCGTGACCCGGATCTCGAAGTACTCGGCCTCGCTGGCCGTGCCGGTCGGGGCAGCGTTGGCGTAGGAGATCAACGGGTGCGGGTGGAAGCCCGCCGAGAACGCCATGGGCACGCCCGCCCGCCGCAGGGCCCGCTCCAGCGCCCGCGAGAAGTCGCGCGTCGAGGAGAAGCGCAGCCGGCCCCGCTTGGCGTAGCGGATCCTGAGCTTCTGCACCGCGGGGGCGGGCGGGGGTCCGTCGGGCGTGCGCTGCCGGGCCATGGGAGGAGCGTAGTCATCGCCGCCAGGCGGCATACGAAAACCGGTGTCGGGACGGCATCCGGGCAACGGAAAGCGCAGCGAACGCACCTTTCGCCGAGCACTTCCGCACGGATACAGTGCCGCCATGCCTGCCATCGACCGAACCCGCCT
>JAQSWG010000043.1 GCA_029266735.1 Ornithinibacter sp. | reverse complement strand
GGCCTCGGTGTCCGGGCGGGGACCGGCGGAGGCGGCGACGAGCTCCTCGGTCCGGGAGCGATCCAGCGGCAGGCCGTCCCTGCGCAGCTCCAGGCACAGTACGGCCGCCGCCGACTCCGAGTGGACCGTCCCCGCGACCCGAGGTCCGGTGGCGGTCGCGCCGTCGTGCTGCAGGTGGGCCGTCTCCAGGGCCGCCTGGCCCCATGCCTCGAGGTGCGCGGGGTCCGTCAGCCACTCACCGTGGTCACCCCGCAGGTGATGCCGGACGTCGAGCACGGAGTCACGGTCCGCCGGCGCGTCGTCGCGGCCGGCGAACCCGAAGAGGTCATCCGTCGGCGGAGCCGGCACGTCCTCGACGGGGATGCCGTGCGCCGCCGCCCAGCACTCGCCGGGCGCTGCACTCCACCCCCCGTGCAGGAGCCGGTGCGCCTCCGCCACGTCCCACGCCCGAGCGAGCGGGATGCGGGCCTCGACGAGGGGAGCCGCGGCATCCTCGGCCGACCACCACACCCAGCGGGGCGACGCCTCCCTCTCCAGGGACACCGCCCTGGCCACGACGTCGGCGAGCGGAGCGGTGCGGCAGGTGCCCCGGTGGAGGAGGGCGGCATACTGCTCACCGCGCCCTGGAGGGGTGACCACGAGTGCCGCCACGTCACCCGGGACCATGTCGAGAAGCGTAGGGGCGGCCCCCGTCATCCCGCGGTGGTTCGTCGCGCAGAGGGTGGCGAGGCCCGCCGTCGTGGCAGGATGACGAGTCGACCAGCCTGCCGTCCTGGCCGGCCGGCACGCGCTCTGAGGAGGACGACGTGGGAATTCCGGGGTTGAGTCGCGACCGCACGAGCGACGCGGTCAAGGACGTCCGGAGTGCGCTCGAGCAGGCGCAGAACCCGCAGGACGAGGGGGCGCTGGGGCACCACTCCACCCGGCTGGTGCAGAACATCCTCGACCTGGGCATCGACGGCAAGGGGTTCTTCCACTCGGCCACGCACGTGGCCGACGAGGCGTTGCGCACCCACTCGGACCGCGAGACGGCCGTGGAGTCGATCATCCGCAGCCACGTGCGCCTGGGCGCCGCCTCCGGCTTCGTCACCAGCCTGGGAGGGTTCATCACCGTCCCGGTGGCACTGCCGCTCAACGTCCTCGGCTTCTACCTCATCGCCACCCGGATGACCGCGGCGGTCGCCCGCGCCCGGGGCCACGACATCCACCGGGAGCCGATCCGCACCGCGGTGCTGCTGACGCTCGTGGGAGCCGACGCCGACGACCTGCTCCGCAAGGCTGGGGTGGCCGTGCCGACCGGTGCGCTCTCCAACCTCGCCGTGCAGCGGCTCCCCGGCCCGGCGATGATGGTGGTCCAGAAGGGCATCGGTTTCCGGCTCCTCGCGCAGGTCGGGACGAAGACCTTCTCCAGGCTGGGCCGCCTCATCCCCGTCGTCGGCGGTGCGATCGGCGGCGCGCTCGACGCGTGGATGATGCGCACCGTGGCGACCAGTGCCCGGCGTGAGTTCCCGGCGGCGGTCCCGGCGGCGACCGACGCGGGATCCGCCTGAGGGACCGGGATCTGGTCGCGTCCGTCGTTCGTTGAGGAGCCGGGTCGACCGGCCCGGGTTCGGAGCAGGAGGAAGCATGTCGACGTTTACCCGTATCGCCTCGGTCGGTGCCGTCGTGAGGGCGGTCCGGATGGCGGTGCGTCCCGGTGGTCCGTCGCTCGGTGAGCGGGCCGGGGCCGTCCCGCGCCTCGTGCGGGCGACCGTTGCAGGCCAGTACCAGGGCACCTCGGTGGGCAGGCTCCTCCTCATGCTCGCCGCGGCTGGGTATGTCGTGTCGCCCGTGGACCTCATGCCCGAAGGGCTGCTCGGAGTGTTCGGTCTGGCCGACGACGCCATGGTCCTCAGCTGGCTCGCCACGCGCCTCGTGGAGGAGACCGAGCAGTTCCTGGAGTGGGAGCGTGAGCAGGGCGCGATGCCGCCCACGGCCGGTCCGGATGGCTCGGCTTCCGGAACGACTCCTTCGCAGGCGCCGAGGTCGGCAGCCGCTTCCCAGACCATCCCAGGGGACGTCGTCCGCTGAACAGGTCCGTTCCTGCGTCGCTGACGGGGTGACGGGGCCCCTCGGCACGTACCGGCGTCCACAGTGGCGTTGAACTCTCGGCATCGTCCACATGCCGTCGGGGGCCGCTTCCGCCGAGCCCCTCGCCCGGCAGCGTGGGCGTATGCCCGCAGACATCACGCTTCGTGGCCCCGGCGACGTCCTCGCCGTCCTGCCCTACCAGCTCGGATACCACCCGCGCGACAGCATCATCGCGATCTCCCTGCGCGGGCGGCGAGTCGGCCTCGTCGTCCGCACCGACCTCCCGCTCGAGGGGGAGGTCGAGGCGACCGTCACGTTGCTGGTGGAGCCCCTCGTCCGCGACGGGGCCACGTCGGTCCTCGTCGTCGGCTACGAGGACGAGCCGGACGCGAGCTCACCAGCGCTCGTCGCCCTGGTCGAGCAGGTCGAGCGGAAGGGGATCGACGTCGTCGACGTCGTGGTCGTCCGCGACGGGCGGCGGTACTCGCCGATCTGCTCGGACCCGTGCTGCCCACCGGACGGAATCGCCCTGCCTGACCCCGCGGACGTCCCGGGGGTCGCGGAGTTCGTGGCCCGGGGGAGGTCTCCGCTCGTGTCGCGCGACGCCGTCGAGGCTCTCGTGGCGCCGGACCCGTCGGCGTGCAAGGCCGTCGGGGAGGCGCTGCTGGCGCGGGCGGGGATGCCGGGTCGGCGCGGTCGTTCGGCCGCCGCCTGGCGGGTCCTGCTCCGACGCGAGCGGACGAAACCGGGGGACCGGGGGGCCGGTGGTCCGCCACAGCCCTCCGCGCCGGTGGTGGCCGACGCGGTTCTCGGGTTGGCCGACATCGCGTGGCGTGACGGCCTCGTCGCCTGGCTGGCCCCGGGCGTCCTTCCCGCCGGACTCCTCGACAGCTCGGTGCTGACCCTGCTCCGTCGCGAGCTCCCGACATGGGCCGGCATGGGTCTGCCGCACCGACCGAGACGAGGCCGACGGCTGCGCGGGGCCGAGCCATACGACGACGACGGAGTGGAGCGGCAGGAGCTGCTGCAGCGCCTCCTCGCACTGTGCCGGTCCGTCCCCGACGAGCACCCGGACGAGGCCGCCGCCCTGTGCACCGTGACGGCCCACGTCGCCTGGGAGAGCGGCGACGGCGCCGTGGCCCGCGCCGCGGTCGACCGGGCGCGTCGCCTCGCGCCCGGCTACCGGCTGGCGCAGCTCCTCGAGCGGCTGGTCGAGCACGGTGTGCGCCTGCCTGCGGACGGCGGCAGGGACGGCCCGGCCACAGCCTGGGTGGGGTGACCGAGTCGCGAAACGGCTCCGTGCGGCCGTATGCCGCCCGGTTACCATGGATGCCGGTCATGAGTCCCAGCGTCAAACCCCGGTTTGCTGGGCGGCAACCCTCCTCGCGGTGGGGTGCCCCGGGTGATGACCCGGCCGCTCCAGCCGGTGCGGCAAGCGCGAGTTCGAGGAGCATCCGCCATGACGGCCACCCCGACGAGGTCCACCGCCGCCGTGTGGCGGCCGGGTGACCCCGTGGGCGACCGTCGTTTCCTCGCGATCGGTGACGTCGCCCTCGAGAGGGGTGGCGTGGTGCCGGACGTCACCGTGGCCTACGAGACCTGGGGCACCCTCTCGCCGACCGGCGACAACGCTGTCCTCGTCGAGCACGCGCTCACCGGAGACAGCCACGTGGTCGGCGACGTGGGTCCCGGGCAGGCGACGCCCGGGTGGTGGCCAGGCCTCATCGGCCCGGGCGCGCCCCTCGACACCGACCGGCTGTTCGTCGTCGCGAGCAACGTGCTGGGGGGTTGCCAGGGAACCACCGGGCCGTCGTCGGCTGGCCCCGACGGGCGGCCGTGGGGCGGGCGGTTCCCCTTCATCACGATCCGCGACCAGGTAGCTGCCGAGGCGGCTCTCGCGGACGCCCTCGGCATCGAGCGGTGGCACGGCATTCTCGGCGGCTCGATGGGCGGCATGCGGGTCCTGGAATGGGCAGTGGCGCACCCCACCCGGGTGGAGCGCGCGCTGGTCCTCGCGTCCACGGCATACGCGACCGCCGACCAGGTCGCGTGGTGCCAGCCACAGCTGCTCGCGATTCGCAGCGATCCGGCGTTCCGCGGCGGCGACTACTACGACCACGAGGACTGGCCGGTGACCGGCATGGGGATCGCCCGACGGATCGCGCACACGACGTACCGCCACGAGGGTGAGCTCGACGACCGCTTCGGCCGGCGGCCGCGGCCGGGGGAGGACCCGCTGGGTGGCGGAGGTCGTTACGAGGTCGAGAGCTACTTGGACCACCACGCGAGGAAGCTCGCCCGTCGTTTCGACCCCAACAGCTATGTCGTCCTCACGGAGGCGATGAACAGCCACGACGTCGGACGAGGGCGGGGAGGGGTCGCCTCGGCTCTCCAGACGTTCACCGGCGAGCTGCACGTCGCCGGCGTGACGAGCGACCGGCTGTACCCGATGCGGCTGTCCGAGGGCATGGTGGCGGCGCGGCCGGGCACGGGCCTGTCGGTCATCGAGTCCCGCCACGGGCACGACGGGTTCCTCATCGAGACCGGGCAGGTCGGCAGGGTCATCGAACGAGGCCTGACAGGAGCCTGAGCGGACGTCTGCGGTACGGTCGGTGGGTTGGACGCCGGACGTCTGCGCCAAGGAGGAGATCGTGACCATCGTCGTCGGGTTCGTTCCCACCAAGGAGGGACGGGCCGCCCTGGCCCGAGCGGTGGAGGAGGCCAAGGCGCGCCGGTCGCGGCTCGTGGTCATCAACTCCAACCGCGGGGGTCGCGATTTCGACGAAGACACCCAGGCCACCGAGGCGGAGCTGCATCGCGTCGCTGCCGAGCTCAGCGGCGACGGGCTCTCCCTGGAGGTGCGCCAGCTGGTCCGCGGGAACGAACCGGCGGAGGACCTCATCGCCGTGGCCAACGAGACAGGCGCAGATCTCATCGTCATCGGCCTCCGCCGACGGACGCCGGTCGGCAAGCTCATCCTCGGCTCCAACGCCCAGCGCGTCCTGCTCGACGCGCCGTGCGCGGTGCTCGCGGTCAAGGGCTGAGGCGCGCTCCGTCCGGGACGGACGGCCGTTGGTGGACCGACGCGAGCGTCGCGCAGGCCTCGGTGCGGCCTCCGGGACCGGCGTGAGCACCCCCGTTCGGCGATGCGATGTGCTCAAACGGGCTCGGCCGATTTATAATGTATCTGCACACCTGGTCACCACCCCGAGCGAAGCTTCATCGGGCGGTTGACGCGGTGTCGCACAGGACCCCCTCGCCGCCCCCGGACGCCGCCTCGCGCGCCCCCGGACTGCGGCCATCCGCGACGAAAGGTAGTCGGTGTCGCCTGTGTCCACGAAACCCTCCGAGTCCAGCGCACTTCCTCCGGAGTTCTCCCACAAGGCACTCCAGTCCCTCGTGCGCAAGGGGAGGACGACGGGCTCGGTGACGGGTGAGCAGGTGTCGGAGGCGCTGCGGGCCGCGGACGTGCGCGCCGCCCGTGGCCGCGTCGTGCTCCGAGCGCTCGACGAGCAGGGCATCGCCGTCGCCATGGACCAGGCCACCCCCGGCGTGGCCGCCGCGACGACGCGGACGACGAAGAAGGCGACTGCCTCGGCTTCGACCACCCGACCCTCGGGGACGAAGACGACGACGAAGGCGACTGCGGCGAAGGCGACTGCACCCAAGGCGACTGCCACCAAGGCGACCAACGGCGCCTCGGTGACGGCGCCCTCGACGCGCGCGGCCAAGTCCTCCACGACGAAGACGTCCCCGGTGAAGGCCGCGCCCGCCAAGGCCGCTGCTGGCACGACCGCTTCCAAGACGTCCGCGGCACCGAAGGCCGCGCCTGGCGCCGCAGCAAAGAAGTCGTCGGCCGCGAAGTCCACGCCGGCCAAGGCGACCTCCGCGACGTCGACGCCCACCAAGGCGGCGACGACTCGCAAGGCGGCGTCCGCCGCCACGGCGGAGGCGCCCGCAACCGCAGCGGGGACCGCACCACGCAAGGCTGCACCGCGGAAGGCGGCCACCGCCACGTCCAGCGCCGAGCCGGCGGCTCCCGCCGGGGCGGACGGTGACGAGGTCCCCGTCGACCTCGAGGACGTCGCGGTCGAGGAGGTCGACCTCGCCGACCTCGTCGTCGACGACGTGCTCGTCGTGGCCGCCGCGGAGGTCACCGAGGACGACGCGGAGGTCGCCAAGCCGGCAGTCGAGGGGGAGACCGAGGAGGGCGGCTTCGTCCTGCGGGACGACGACGAGGACGACGCCCCGGTGCAGCAGGTAGTCACCGCGGGGGCCACCGCCGATCCGGTCAAGGACTGTTCGCCGAGGAGAAGCTCAACGCCGGCGAGAAGATCGACATGAAGCTCAAGCGCGAGCTCTGGTGGATCGCCCAGGACGGCAAGAAGGCGAAGAACCACCTCCTCGAGGCGAACCTCCGCCTGGTCGTCTCCCTTGCGAAGCGCTACACCGGGCGCGGGATGCTGTTCCTCGACCTGATCCAGGAGGGCAACCTCGGCCTCATCCGCGCCGTCGAGAAGTTCGACTACACCAAGGGCTACAAGTTCTCCACCTACGCCACGTGGTGGATCCGGCAGGCCATCACCCGCGCGATGGCCGACCAGGCGCGCACCATCCGCATCCCGGTCCACATGGTCGAGGTGATCAACAAGCTGGCGCGCGTGCAGCGCCAGATGCTCCAGGACCTCGGTCGCGAGCCGACGCCGGAGGAGCTCGCCAAGGAGCTCGACATGACGCCCGAGAAGGTCGTCGAGGTCCAGAAGTACGGCCGTGAGCCCATCTCCCTGCATACCCCACTCGGCGAGGACGGCGACAGCGAGTTCGGAGACCTCATCGAGGACTCGGAGGCGGTCGTTCCCGCGGACGCCGTGAGCTTCACCCTGTTGCAGGAGCAGCTGCACTCGGTGCTCGACACCCTGTCCGAGCGGGAGGCCGGTGTGGTGTCGATGCGGTTCGGTCTCACCGACGGCCAGCCCAAGACACTCGACGAGATCGGCAAGGTCTACGGGGTGACGCGCGAGCGGATCCGCCAGATCGAGTCCAAGACGATGAGCAAGCTGCGCCACCCCAGCCGCAGCCAGGCTCTGCGCGACTATCTGGACTGACGGGCACGCCGGTCGACCTTTATCTCCGCAGGTCACTGCCCATTTCTGGGCGCGATTCGGACGCCCGCGCTCCGCCTCTGGCTCTTGCTCCTGACACGACCGCAAGGTCGCCAAGGACCACATCGAGCAGGCGCCGGGGGCGCCTTGTGATTCGCGTCAACCCACGAGTGACGTCTGTATGGGAGGCGTTACGTTGGAGGTAGGGACTCGAGTCCACCGGAGACGCATATGAGCATTCTGCTGGGCCATAAGGCCGGGGGAACTCAGAAGTTGGCCGGTGCGCACTCGGCCCTTGGTTGCTCCCGGGCGACGAGATCCTGGCGCTGTTCGACTGCAACTGCCTGCGCCCACCCGCCGACGCCATCGCCGTCACGAGCTTCCGCATCGGCGGCGTGGCTTCCACCCGATCGAGCGCGAACCCCAGCTCGCGGCGTCGCTCAGGCCCGCACATCTCAGGCCCGGCCACCTCGAAGGAGCAGGCGGCCATCCCCGCCGACGACGAAATGAGATTCCCATGACAGCCACGTTGCCTCTGACCGCAGAACTTGTCCTGCTCATCCTCGATGACAACACGGGCAAGCCCCTGGTGGACTCCGTCAGGCGCAAGGCGGCGGTGGCCGGCGGCGCCGTGCTTGAGCTTGTCCTCGACGGCATCCTCGAGCTGACCGCCGGCGAGCCCCGGCAGGCGCGGCTCGTCGCTGCACCGGGTGCGGCCGAGCCCCGCTCGCTCGTGCTCGCCCAGGCCAATGATCGCGTCGTCGGCCACAAGCCGAAGGAAGCGGTCGCCCGCCTCGGTGGCGCATCGGACTGGAAGCACCGCGCCGATGACATCCTGGAGGCGGTGCTACAGGAACTGGCCGCCTCGGGCATCGTCGAACCGGTCGAGCGCACCACTCTCGGGGTGCTGAGGTCCACTCGATGGGTCATGCGCCGATCCGAGGTTGAGGCCGAGATCAAGACCCGCATCGCGCTTGTCCTCGACGGCCGTAAGCCGGATGCCCGCACCGCCGCTCTCGTGGCACTGGCGAACGCCATCGACCTGCTGCCCAAGCTGTACCCCGGGCGCGAGAAGAAGGCCATCCGGCGTCGGGCCACCGAGATCGCCGAGCTCTCCTGGGGCGGACAGGCGGTCTCCCAGGTCGTCCAGGAGGTCCAGGGCGCGGTCGTCGCGGCTATCGTCGCCTCCACGGTCGCCACCTCCAGCTGACCTCCGAGGGGTCGGTGCTCCGGTGCAGCCTTGGCGTATGGCGGACGTCGCAGCAATTCACGAAGCTCGAGGCCTGGTCACCTCTTTGGCGCCGCGGGGTCAGAAGGTCCTCGTCCGGGTCCCGTTACTGGAGGACGCGAGCACGTGGTTCATCCGGGCGGGTCGCCACAAAGTGGTCTCGTTCGAGTTGTGCCCTCCCGACTGCTGCCGGTACAAGAAGTGGAAGGGTTCCTGGGCCTGACCACTTCGTGACGCCGGCCGGCAGGCCGCGGCACCTGTTCTCCAAGCCCGTCGGTGAGGTGGGGTGGCTCAACCGCGAGTACGTCCCCCACATCGCCGCCTACGCCCGGGCGGTTCTGGGGCAGGGGTACGACCCGACACGGAGCTCCTTCTTCCGCTACCGGAAGTACTCCCGCGACCTGATCACCAAGCGGGCTGGAGCCGGCTACGAAACCGACGCTGAGTTCTACGGTTGACGGCAGCATCGACCTGCACGTCGAGGCCAAGGCCGCCGGCCAGCAGACCGACACGTTGGCCCGCCAGGTGCGTGAGCACGGTTGGGACCCGGATCAGTCGACCCACCTCGCCACGTGTTCAAGGCGGACGTGGAGGGGAACAAGGCCACCTTCCGGGCTGTGGACGAGCTACCCGGCCCGCCCAATGGCTGACATTCGATCTCCGGCCCCGCAGTCACACTTGGTTCAAGAGCGCGGCAGCCCTTCCCCGGGTCAGCGGGCGGCACCACAACAAGGCGCTGGCCGCTTGCCGACGCACGGGTGCCGTCGAGCTGCCAACTCAGGGATGGACCTACGACGCCATCGCCGACGAGCTCGGCCACGCCAACCGGGCAGCGTGAACGCAAGACGCGAAGTTGATCCCACCATCAGCCGTGCAGCCGCAGCTACGGGATGGGTCGAGGCGCCGTAACAGACCCCGGCGACGCGGTCGGATTCTCTGGGAGCCGGCGCTCGAAGTACCGCTCGAGTGCTTGTAGGGCTTCCGGGTCGAGCGCCTCTTGCGGGTCGGCCACGATGTCGCGCTGGATCCGTTCGCGGGCGACGGCATAGAGGGGCCAGCTCATGGCGTACTCGAGATTCTGGACGTACCAGTCCTTGAAGTGGCGCGTGCCCCATCTTTGCAGCGTGCCAGCGATGAAGCCTGGCCTGCCTCTGCGGCCCCAGTAGCCGGCTGCCATACCGAGGATGTACCCGAGCGCAAACGCGGCTCCCATGAGGGCAAGGGTGGCCACGATCTCGTCGCTCGCGAAGTTGTCCATGACCGTGAGCAGGTCGGCATATGCGCTGCGCACGTAGGGGTCCTCGAGGCCCAGCTGCTTCAGGAAGGTCTCGACGTTCTGCGCCCGCTCCGAGAGGTGCTCGATCGAATCGAGGGAGGGCTTCGCCGCCCATGCCGTCTCGACGTGCTCCTTCACCCGCGGGAGCCTCTCAAGGATGTTGGTCGGGCGGATGCTGACGAACGCGTCCTTCGCCTGGGTGACCTCGCTGTACGTCGTCCTGATGCGGTCGAGCGTCTCAGAGCTCTTCTGGACAGCCGTCTCAAGCACGCTCAACGCGGCGGCCGCCGCGTATGCCTTCAATCCCCACTCGAGCAAGGAGAAGAAGACCCTCCGCCGGATCTCTTTGGGTCTGCGGTACAGGGGCTGGCGCTCACAGACGGCTGTCATAAGAGGTGCTCTCCAAGGGGTTTCGCGGACCATGGGCAGAGAGGCGGCGAGCGTCTTCGCGCCATCGCTGGCAGCAGCCCGCTGCGGGACACCATTGCACGCTGCCCAGACCTCTTCCCTCTTGTGATGACGCCCGCAACGCGATGATTCTCACGGACGCCGCCGACCCGGCCCACTGATCCTGCGGATCTCTGGCCTGCCGCCCCACACTGGGATCGTGAGCTGGCCGGCGCCCGGCGTGCGCGCGTGCTGGATCTGCGCGCGCAGGGATGGACATACGACGCGATCGCGGAGGAGCTCGGCTACACGAGCCGGGCCACCCGTCCACCACATCGTCAAGGCGGCCCTCGCTGCCCAGCAGAGCGAAGACGTCCAGGAGTTCCGCACTCTTGAGACGGCCCGGCTCGATGCCCTTCAGGCTGCGGTGTGGGACCGAGCCATGGCGGGCGCCGTCGCAGCCATCAGAGGATCTGGAGCAGCGGGTCGATACGATGGATATCCACTGGGCGCCAGTTCGAGAGATTCGCGACTGAAGGGGCGAAGGTCAGTCCAAGATGTCTCAATGCACAGTGCTCCTGACCTGCGCGTTTCACCACGCACGGATGCACAGCGCTCAGCCGTTCACAGTGCGCGACCACCTGGACGGACCGACCCGGCTCTGGGGAGACGGCGCGGTTTCGAAGTCAGTGAGCAGCGACCTCTGCTCGCGGACCCTTGGCCGCTTCGAGCAGGCGGAGCAGCAGCGGCGACCCGAGGCGGTCGATCGTCTCCCGGGCCAGCGTGACCTCTTCCGCGACAAACGGGTCATCGGGCCCTATGACGTGGACGAGGTCGATGGCGAAAAGCACGTCCTGGAGCGGGACACGGCACTCGCGCAGGGTCGGAATGATCTCGCGGTACGAGTCGAGCGCCGCGGCCCGGTCCCCGCGGAGGCCGCTGATGCCTGCAGTCAGTGCTCGACGGACCAGGGCGCTGGCGCCGGCGTCGGGAAGCTTGTTCACGCCGGCCTCGATGACCCGCTCGGCCGCGTCGGGGTCGGCCCGCCAGAGGTCGAGGTGCGCGACCAGCTGGACAAGTGCGAATGTGTCCGGGTCGGGAGCGATCGGTCGCCAGAGATCGCGGGCGTCGTCGATACGGCCCTCGGCCAATGCTGCGTAGCCCAGCAGCTCGTCGCGAGTCATCCGCCAGAAGCCCTCCGTTCGTCCCTCCGCGGTCGCCAGGATCTCGGCAAGCTCGTCCCCGTATGTCTCGCCGCGCCACACTCGCTGGACGACGAGCGAACCCAACGGCAGGGCGCGGTCGTTCGGGTCCGTGGTGTCGTCGAGGGCCGACGCGAACATGCGCTCGCCCGCGTCGACGTGGCCGAGCCAGATCGCGGAGCTGGACAGGGTCCCCGCGACCCGGTGGGCGTGCGCGAGCTCGCCAAGGCGCGTGGCTAGCGCATGAGCCTCCAAGCCGAGCTCCCAGGCTTTCGCCATATCCTCGTCGGCCTCCAGGAGGTAGGCGTTGCTCAACGCCCGGAGCTGCAGGTCGGTAGGGCCATTCTCCTCGACGATCCGGCGCGCGCGAGCGAGAAGCGGCCGTCCCTCAGCGTGACGCCCGAGCATCGACAACGCCGAGCCGATCGTGATCAACGAGCTGGCGAGGATCGCCGGCTGGTCGGACGACTCGGCAAGGTCGAGGAGCGGCGACGCGAGCTCGATCGCGCGCTCGGACGGGCCGGAGAGGAACACCAGGCGCGCGTGTTGGTCGCGCAGCGACAGGACGGCGGGATCGGCCGCGAGGTCGGCGAACTCGGCGATCGCGGGCTCGATGACGGCCGCCGCCTGGTCGAACCGCAGGGCCCCCAGCAGCACGCGCGCGCGTTCCGCGAGGGCCTGCGCCAGCGCCTGCCGGTCGCCGAGTGTGCGACGGATCTCGACGGCCCGGGCCAGGTGCGCGTCGGCGGCATCGAACTCGGCTGACGCGAGGGCCTTCTCCCCGGCGAGCATCAACAGCACAGCCTGGTCGGTGGCGTCTGTCGTGAGCCCGAGCGCCTCCTCATAGAACGTCCTCGCCTGGGCGGGGGAGCCGAGCGCAGCCGCGCGGTCGCCTGCCGCCCGGAGTGCGACCCGGGCCTTCGTGGCCAGCTCGTCGGCCTCCTCGCCGGGCCTCGCGAGAGGAACGGCGGCCAAGTAGTGGCTGGCGAACGCGGCGACGAGCTCAGGATCACCGAGCGACTCGAGCCAGCGCGCGACGGCGAGGTGGCGCGTCCGACGGTCAGCCCTTGCGAGCGTGCGGTACGCGACCTCGCGGATGAGTGCCTGGACGAACGCGTAATGGCCCCGCTCGGGCGAGCGCGGGTCGACGACGTGGGTGAGGAGCTCGCGCCGGACGAGCGACCGGAGACGCGGCTCGAGCTCCGACTCTGCGCGGCCCGAGACCGCAGCGAGTCCCGCGGGAGAAAAGCTCTGACCGAGGACCGCGGCGTCGAGGACGAGCGCCCGATCCTGTGGCGCCAGCGCGTCCAGCCGCGCTGCGATGAGCGCGGTGAGCGTCTCCGGAACGGCGAGATCCGCCAGCTGGCCGAGGTCGCCCGCCGGCTCGAGCACGCCGGAGTCGCCGAGCCGCAGCTGCCCCTTCGACGACAGCATCCGAACCATCTCGACCGCGTACAGCGGCACGCCCTCGGCGCGAGCCACGATCGCCGTGGCCGTCGCGTCGGGCAGGCTCGGTACGAGACCATCGAGCAGCCGGCGCATGTCCCCCTCCGGGACGGATTCCAGGACGAGGCTCGCGTGGCCGCGGCGGGGTGTCCCCCACTCCGGCCGCCGCTCGAGCAGCTCGGGCCGGGCGAGCGAGAGCACGAAGATCGGGTGGTCCCGCGCCCAGTCGACCAGGTGGTCGACGAAGTCGAGCGTGCCGGCATCCGCCCAGTGGAGGTCCTCGAACACGAGCACGACCGTCCCCGATGCCGCGAGCTGCTCGAAGAACGTCCGCCAGGCGCCGAACAGCTCGTCTGGCGGCACGTCCCCGTCGACGCCGAGCAGCTGCAGGAGCGCGGATTCGACTCGCACGCGGTCCGGCGACTCGGGCATCAGCTCATCAAGGAGGGCGCCGATCCGGGCGCGTGACGTCGCCTCGTCGTCGCTCTCGGCGAGGCCCCCCCGGGCGCGCACGATCTCTCCGAGCGCCCGGAATGTGATGCCCTGTCCGTACGCCGGTGAGCGCCCGCGGTGCCAGTACACGGGCTCGGCGATGCCGTCGAGGTACTTCTCCAGCTCCCACGTGAGCCGGCTCTTGCCGATGCCGCCGGCACCGATCATCGAGACGTGCTGGGTCCGTCGCTCCGATCCGGTCACGTGGTACAGCTCCTTGAGCAGGCGGAGCTCGACGTCTCGGCCGACGAACGGCGCATCGAGGCCTTCGACCCGCCCTCGTCCGCCGCGTTCGGCCACGATACGGAGGGCCCGCCACGTCGGGACTGGAGCCGCCTTGCCCTTGAGCGCGTGCACTCCTGCAGGCTCGAACGCGATCGCGCCCGAGGCGGCGCGGAACGTCGACTCTCCGACCAGCACGGTCGACGGTGCCGCAGCCGACTGCAGACGCGCCGCGGTGTTCACGATGTCGCCCGCGACCATCCCCTGGTTCGTCGCGCCGATGGTGACCGCGGCCTCACCGGTCAGAACGCCGCAGCGAGCCTCGATTCCGGGCGCCACCGCCGGCACGGCCGCCACGAGCTCGAGGCCGGCCCGCACCGCGCGCTCGGCGTCGTCCTCGTGCGTGGTCGGGGTGCCCCAGACGGCCATGACCGCATCGCCGATGAACTTCTCGACGACTCCACCGTGGCGGGTGATCGTCTCGGTCGCGATGCCGAAGTACCGAGTGAGCGCCTCGCGAACGTCCTCCGCGTCGCGCCCCTCCGAGAAGGGCGTGAACCCGACGAGGTCCGCGAACAGGACACTGACGAGGCGACGCTCGGCAACCGGCGCTGCGAATGTCGCAGGCGGCGCGACCGGCGTGGCCGGTGCGCCGACATCCGCGATCGGTGCCCGCGCCCGGCCGTTCGATCGGGCGGCCGGTGGCGTCGACGTCGCTCCCGCGATCCCCGAGTCGAGCTTGGTGCCGCACTGGCCGCAGAAGCGATGATCCGGCGGGTTCGCCGTCCCGCACGCTGCACAGACGATCGGCAGTGCCGCGCCGCAGATGCCGCAGAAAGGCTGGCCTGCCGCGGCCTCCGTGCCGCAGGTCGCGCAGAAGATGGCCGTCACGACCCCGACCTCACGGCGGCAGCGTACCCGACCGAGCTCGGCGGACCTGAGGTCCACGGACGCGCCCCCCATCGCTGAAGAGATCTCACAGAAGACCGAGGCCGCCTCACCTCAGACCAGAATATTGCATCGAACAGCGCTCCTGACCTGCACGTTCGCACGCTGAGGCGTACAGCGCTGAGCCGGTTCTGGTGCGCGACCACCTGGACTGACAGCCTCAGAAAGGGGGCTCCAGCCGGGCAATGGCCGCGTCCTCCCCCGCAGTAGTCGCCCTGTCGGCGGAATGAGCTGGCGGCCGTGGATCCCTGGGCTGGTCAGGCTCGTGGGTCCGCCACGCACGAAGTGCGAACGCCGCTTGCTCACGCGGTGGGAGTCAGGCGCGCCACTGCGATCTTCCGACCCGACTTCGCTTCATAGGGGCCGAAGGAGGGGTAGGTCGCAACGATGACGTCCTTCCATGCGGCGTCCGACTCGGCTCCGCGCAGGACGTCGACCGACACCATCCTCGTGTCGCGTCCCACCTCGATGGTGGCGGTCGAGGCGGCGCGCAAGTTGCGGATCCACTGCGGCTCCTGTGGCTGGCCGCCCGCGGTTGCCGCGAGGTAGTAGTCGCCGTCGCGCTCGACATACGCCACGGGCACCGTGTGCGGCAGCCCGGACTTTCGTCCGGCCACGGTGAGCAGGAGCACCAGGCTGCCGCCCTTGGCCCTGCCGCCGACCTTGCCCCCCGTGCGCCGGTACATCCACACGGCCGCCGCGTTGCCGGCCTTCCAGACTCGCTGCACCAACGTCGCCATGTCATCCTCGCTCGCTCGCGGGAGTGCTCACCACGAGTCAACCACGGCGCGCCCACGTCGGGTCGCTGGCGTTTTCGCAGCGCGCTGGGCGAGTGACGACATCCGCCTTCTGCTCCCTGGGGTGCTGAACCGCACGTTTCGTGTGGAGCGGCCAGACGCGTCCACGTCCCGGCAGCTCCAGGTTCACCGCCGTCGGGCGATGGTCAGTCCATCAAAGGCGGTCAGGACCACGGTATCGACGCGGTCGTCGGAGGCGACCAGGTCGTTGAAGGCGCGCAACGCGGTGGTGTTCGCGTCGGTGACCTCGGGATCGGTGATGTGGCCGCTCCACAAGACGTTGTCCGCGAGCAACAGTCCCCCTGGGCGGACCCGTGGCACCAGCTCGGCCCAGTAGGCGGCATAACCCGGCTTGTCCGCATCGATGAAGACCAGGTCGATGTCTGCCGCCGCGGGCAGCGCCCGCAAGGTCTCCAGCGCCGGGGCGATGCGCAGCTCGATCCGGTCGGCCAGGCCGGCCGAGGCCCAGGCACGGCGGCCGATCTCGGTCCACTCTGCGCTGACGTCGCAACACAGCAGGGAACCTCCCTCCTCCAGGCCTCGGGCGATGCACATGCTCGAGTAGCCCGTGAACGTCCCCACCTCGACGGCCCGGCGTGCGCCGGTCAGCCGGGCCAGCATGGTCAGCAGCTGTCCTTGGTCGTCGCCGATCTGCATCCCTGCGACGTCCCCGAGCTGGGCCGTCTCAGCCTGCAGCTCACGGACCACAGTGTCGGGGCGCCAAGATCCGTGAGAGACGGCGTAGGAGCGAACCACATCCGTGACCAGGAAACTGCGCATTACCGGACGCTACGCCAACCCGCGCTCCGTGCGGACCTGCACCCACCGGGTGCCGGTGCCAGGGCTGGCGAGGACTGCACCGGCCAGTGCGGCTCACGACCCTCCGTCACCGTCCCTGGCTCTCATCGCGACGGGGAACGCCTTGGGCGGGCAGGCATGACGCGGAAATCCTGGAGCTTTCTACGCGCACGCCCAGTTCGTTGGCGGTGGCGGGCCGTTGGCACGTCCAGGCTGCGGCGTCATGGCTCAGACCCCACGGGGTCTTCCTCTGTGAGGGCGTCACGAGACACGTGGGCGCCGCCTGAAGCCCTCACCCGGAGGAGAGTGCCGGGTCGCGGACGTGGGTGACGAAAGCGGACGCGAGGCGCATGGTCTCGGTATGCCGGGGTGTCGTCGCCTTAGAGGAGGGGTAGGCCACAGAACGGGACAGCTCGACACGATGACCATCAGGGAAGGAGGGCCTGGCTTTGGCGCCCATGAGGGAGGCTGTCCAGCAGCTTGCTCACTCACCGGTGTTCGTCGACGAGTCCGGGCGTCGCCGTGCCTGGGTGATGTGGACTCTGGGCGTCGGCGGCGCGCTGTGTCTGGGGTACGTCCTGCTGCTCGGCTTCAGCCTCGCCGGCGCCCCCATCACACCCGGCGACCTGCTGCCGTTGCCCGGCCTGAGGCAGTCGAGCGATCAGTCCGCGGTGCCCACGCGCCCTTCTCCCACGGTCGCAGGGAGCCCCACCGCGCCTCCAGGAACCGGCGTCGGAGAGCCATCAGGGAGCCCGTCCGGCGGTGTCCCCACAGGTGGTGTGGGGGCCGCGCCGACGACCACACCAACCGGCTCCGGGGCGGGCGGAGGTCCCGCGCCCATCCCCGCCGGCAGCCCGCAGCCCACCGCCTCGCCGGCTCCCCCCACGTCGCCGGCGCCGTCCACGCCGTCGCCGGCTCCCGCCACGTCGCCGGCGCCCTCCACGCCGTCGCCGGACGCCACCGAACAGCCCGGCGTCACGCCGTCGGCATCAGTCGGCGTGGCCGTCCCGTCGGCGAGTCTGGCTCCGTCGGTGGCTCCCTGATGCTGAGCGCCGATGCGTGAGGTGCGGGGCCGGCGGCCCGCTCCCCGGGCGCACTGGCTGGCACTTGTCGTCGTCCTGTTGGCCATCACGGCTGCCCTCGCTCTCAACGGCTATGTGTCGGGGGAGCTGACCGACGCCGGCTACGTCCGACCGCCAGGACCGGCGGCCCAGGTGCCCGAGTCGATCAGCACCGGGGGGCCTGTCATCGGTTCGCGCGCCGGGGCGGTGACGAGTGTCGAGATGCCACCGCGCACGGTCGTGCTGACCTTCGATGACGGACCGGACCCGACCTGGACGCCGAGGATCCTCCAGACCCTTCGCCGCCATCAGGTGCCCGGGAGCTTCTACCTCCTCGGCAGCCAGATGCTGCGATACCCCGATCTCGTCCGCCGTGAGCTGGCGGAAGGCCACGAGATCGGCAACCACTCCTTCACCCACCGGGACCTGAGCACCCTTCCGCCCTGGGAGCAGCGGTGGCAGCTCGCGCAGGCGCAGCTTGCCCTCACCGGCATCACGGGGAGTACGACCGCTCTGCTACGGCCGCCCTACGTCTTCTCCGCCGAGTCTCTCGACGACCGCTACTGGAGCTTGATCAAGGACGGGCACGCCAACGGCTACATCACCGTCCTTGCCGACGTCGACGCTCGCGACTGGGAGCGTCCGGGCGTCGAGAAGATCGTGCAGAACGCGATGCCGAAGAACGGCGAGGGTGCCGTCATCCTGCTTCACGACGCAGGCGGGGACCGCGCCCAGACTGTCGCCGCGCTCGACATCCTCATTCCGAAGCTCAAGTCGGCGGGCTACCGGTTCACGACCATCAGCGAGGCTGCCGACGTCCCCGCGTACCATCCGAGCTCGACCGGTGAAGAGTGGCGCGGCCGGGCTCTGGTCTGGGCGACCAAGATCTCCCACTGGATCGCGGCTCTCCTCGCAGTGCTGCTTCTCGTGGCCGGGGTGCTCACCGTCGCCCGGATGTTCCTCATGCTCGGTGTGGCACGACGTCACGGCCGAACCCGACGCCGGTCGGCATGGGGGGCCCCGGTGTCCCTTCCGGTCTCGATCGTGGTTCCGGCCTACAACGAGAGGGCGGGAATCGAGCCGGCGCTTCGGTCGTTCCTTGCCAGCGATCACCCAGTCGAGGTCGTCGTCGTCGACGACGGGTCGACAGACGGCACCGGGGACATGGTGGCCGAGCTCAACCTGGACGGCCTGACCCTCGTCCGGCAGCAGAACGCCGGCAAACCAGCCGCGCTGAACGCCGGCATCCGAGCCGCCCAACACGACCTGGTGGTCCTCGTGGACGGTGACACGCGCTTCGAACGGGACACCGTCAGGAAGCTCGTGCAGCCGTTCGCCGATCCCGAGGTCGGTGGAGTCTCCGGGAACGCCAAGGTGGGCAACCGCCGCGGGCTGCTCGGCCGCTGGCAGCACATCGAGTACGTGATGGGCTTCAACCTGGACCGCCGCCTCTACGACGTGTTCCAGTGCATGCCCACGGTCCCGGGCGCGGCCGGCGCCTTCCGCCGGACGACGCTGGCCGACGTCGGTGGAGTCAGCGATGACACCCTCGCGGAGGACACCGACCTGACCGTGGCCGTCGTCCGAGCCGGCTGGAAGGTGGTGTACGAGGAGGAGGCACGTGCGTGGACCGAAGCGCCCTTGACGTGGGGGGGTCTGTGGAAGCAGCGCTACCGATGGTGCTACGGCACCCTCCAGGCGATGTGGAAGCACCGCCGCTCCGTCGTCCAGCGGGGAGCCAGTGGCCGCTTCGGCCGTCGAGGCCTGCTCATGATGCTGATCTTCCAAGTGCTCCTGCCGCTCAGCGCCCCGGCCATGGACGCCTTCCTGCTGTACGGCCTGTTCTTCCTCGACAAGCAGACGACCGTGCTGGTCTGGGGCGGGTTTCTGGGCGTCCAGTTCGTGACGGCGGCCTACGCGTTCTGGCTCGATCGCGAACCGCCATGGCCCCTGTGGTCGTTGCCACTGCAGCAGGTCGCCTACCGCCAGATGATGTATCTCGTGGTCATCCAATCCGTCTTCACCGCGGTCTACGGCATCCGACTGCCGTGGGAGAAGCTACGACGCACAGGCGACGTCCAGCTCCCGGTCACGACCGGTGACCGATCATGATGCCCATGCCACCGTGGTGATGTCCTGCCTGGACTGTGGCTGTTCAGATGAAGCTCACCAGACGTGGTGCTGGGTCTGACGCTGCGCAGGGGAACGTGCGGTCGGGCGGCCAACCCGCCGAAAAGGTAATCGATGACAATTGCGGTCATGATGGTGCTCCCGCTCCACCAACCACAGGCCGGTTGTTCCACGCCACAGCGCTCCTGACCTGCACGTTCACAGCGCCTGCAGGCACAGCGCTCAGCCGTTCCTATGTACGCGCCTACCTGGACTGACCGATCCTCGTCCTGTGCACCCGCGAACGAGTGCCTCGATCAACCATGCGGTGTGGCCTATCGGAACCTGGCGGTGTAGGTCGTCGACGTGGGCGGCGCGGTGATGGTGTGCGTCTGAGCTCCGCCGTCGGACCAGGAGGTGAACGTGTAGGTCTTCGAGCCCTTGCGCTGGGGCGTGACTGCGCTGACGGTGTTGCTTGAGCCGGCGATCACCGTGCGGGTGATGGGGGCTTTGGCGGCGGTGCCGTTCACGGCCAGTTGGAGGCCGCCTGGGTTGGTCTGGAACGTCAGCTGCACCGTCTTTGGATCCAGCCGCACCGCCGTCGTCGTGGTGAGCCCGCCGGAGTCAGTGGCGGTCAGCTTCAGCTCCAGGTATGACGGATACTCGTGGTCAGGAGCCGTGAAGGATCCGCCCGCGACCCCTGCGTAGCTCTGCACCGGGTGCTGGTGACAGTTCGACGGGCAGTGGTTCATGACCAGATCCCACGTCAGGGCCGAGTCCGGCAGCGTGCCGTCCTGTGCGTCGGTCGCCGACCCGGAGAAGGTGATGACATCGCCGACACTCCAGGTGGTGCCCGCCCCGGGGGTGGTGATCACCGCCGTTGGCGCCGTGTTACCGCCTACCGAGATCGTGACGCTCTGGTCGTCTGTTGCGCCGGCGCCGTCAGTCACCCGCAGCGTGGCGGTGACCGTGCCTGCCGAGGTGTAGGTGTAGATCGGCTGGACCGCGGTCGAGTCGTCGAAGGCTCCATCGCCATCCAGGTCCCAGGCATAGCTGAGCGTGTCGCCGCTGTCGGGGTCGCTGGAGCCGCTGCCGTCGAAGGTGACGGTGAGGGGAGCAGACCCGGTCGTTGGTGCGGCGGTCGCGCGGGCCACGGGAGGCTGGTTGGCGCTGGTGAAGGTGATTCGTCGGATGGTGCCGCCGTCGAAGTCCACGTAGAACAGGTCACCATCAGGGCCGGTCTCCAGGTTGACCGGATTGGCGGCGCCCGCGACGAACGTCCTGATCAGCCCGGGGGCCGGGTGTCCGTCGGCACCCCTCTGCATGAACCAGATGCAGTCGCGGCTGTAGTCCGCGAAGAACAAGCCCCCGTCGTACTCAGCCGGGTAGGAGTTTCCGGCGGTGGCGAACTCGAACTCGAGTCCCGCCATCGACGAGCTCCCCGTCGGGCAGCCTTCGTTGGGTACGACCCGGCTGGTGTGGTGGTAGGCGTGGTAGGGCGCGGTGACAGCCCCCGCCTGGGCGTAGAGGTCCTCGCAAACCTTCAGGTTGGCGCCGTCATAGCCCGACTGCCTGCCCACGCCCTCGTAGCAGGGCCACCCGAAGTTCTGCACCGCGGTGCCATCCGTGATGCGGTTGATCTCCTCCCAGTCGTTCCAGCCGACATCACCCACCCAGAGCTCATCGGTTCCCGGCCGGGCCGTGATCCGGAACGGGTTACGCAGGCCGGAGGCGATGATCCGCTTGGCGTTGGGGTCCGTGCTCGCTGACGGGTTGTCCGGCAGGGCTGCCCCGGTGGCGGGGTCCACCCGGATGACCGTGCCGTCGAGGGTCACCGGATCGCCTGCGGTCCGCAGGTCCTGGCTTCTCAGCGCACCACCTTCGGCGGTCGGTGGTGTCAGGGTTGCCCCGACACCACCCGGCGGGTCCCCGCAGGGGTTCAGCGGAGACCCGTCCTGGCCCCAGTCGACGAAGTTGAAGCTGGCACCGTCGCCGGCACTGGCGTACAAGGCACCATCACGGCCGAACTCCACTGAGCCGACCGAATGGCTGGGGTACTGCTGGCACCAGTCCTCGACGAGCACCTGTTCGCTGCCGGTCATGGCGTTGCCGGAGGCTTGCAGCCGGGACAGACGACCACTGACGACGCAGCCGTCAGCGGTCGCGCCGGGCGGCGTCGGACACGGATCTGAGTACGTGCCCGGCGTTCCCCAACGGGGGGCGGGGGCGGAGGAGCCGAGCACGTGGTCGTAGGTGTAGAGCACATACACGGATGGGTCGGTGGGGAAGTTCGGTGCGAGCGCCATGCCGAGCAATCCGCGGTCCCAGAAGTTGTGCACGTTGGCGTTGAGGTCGGCGAAGACGTCCGGCGATGGGTCACTCAGCGAGTCGAACACCTTGATCACGCCGCGCTTCTCCGCCACGAAGACCCGTCCGTCGCTGCTGAAGCGGACCACCGTGGGATTGACCAGACCGCTGAAGACCGTTGACTCCTGGAATCCGGCAGGCAGGGTTGCCGCCTCGGCGGACCGTGAGCCGCCGACAACGGAGACGCTCGCGATCATCACCAGCAACATGGTGAGGACGAAGCCGGGGATTCGGCGGTGTCGCGGTGATCGCCCAGACCGGGCGACGAAGCCGGGGGTGGACGCGTTCATCCACGACGTCACATCATTGCTACGGCTGTCATCCACGATGCCTCCCGACCGAGATTCCCCAGACCGCCGTCGATGAGCGTGCTCACCGCCGACCTTGGCCCGATGTCGGCAGGATAGGGCCGAGGCGGACATCGCCGTGGGCGAAAAGCGAAAGAGGTGCATCCGAGACCTCGACCCGGTGGCCGCAGCGCCGCGCGTTCTGCCCGCCGGGGTGGTCCGGCGTCCTACCGGTAGCATCGGCCGCTGTGGACCCCGGCAGGCAGCGATGGGCCCCGCCTCGCATACGTCTGCTGATCGCGTCGACGTTGGTGCTCGCCACCGTGGCGGTGGTCGGCTTCGTGCTCTGGCGTGGTGCCGACCAGCAGGGACAGGACATGACCATCCCGGACTCGACCCCGAGCTCCAACCCGCGCGCGCTGCCCCCTGCGAAGTCGGGGGGGCAGCAATACGACGCACCGTTCGTGACCGCCGTGAGTGGCGACAGGCGCCATTTCGTCGACCAAGCGGGACAGCCACTTCTCGTCACGGGCGACGCGCCCTGGTCGCTGTTCGTCGACCTCTCTCCTGCCGAGGCCCGGCGATACCTCGAGACGCGCGCCGAGCAGGGCTTCAACGCGATGATCGTGTCGCTGATCGGTTCCGAGGCCAACGGTGGGCCGTCGGACGACGGCGCCACGTACGACGGTGTGGCCCCGTTCGTCGAGGGCGACATCCTCGACTGGAACCCCGACTACTGGCAACGCGTCCACGACTACCTCGAGTTGGCGGCCTCCCGTGGGGTCACGGCGTTCCTCTACCCCATCGACGGATGGACGATCGGCAACGCGTTCTCCCCCAGCAGCGAGAGGAGCTGCGAGGAGTTCGGGGTCCGCGTGGCGGAGTACTTCGCCGACCTGCCGAACATCGTCTGGGTCATGGGCGGCGACTACTTCCCGGCCACCGACGACCTGGCGGAAGGCAGCGACGTCGACCACTGCATGGACGACGCCCTGCGGGGGATCCGCAGCACGGGCGACACCCGACCGTTCTCCATGCAGCTCGGGTACGACAAGTCGATCTCGACTGAGAACCCGTTCTGGGCGGCGCGCGTCGACTGGAACTTCGTGTACACGTACTACCCGACGTACGCCGCCGTCCTCGAGGCCTATCGGGCCGCCGACAAGCCGGCCTTGTTCGCCGAGGGCAACTACGAGGGTGAGAACAACCAGCCGGAGACGCCGCCGACAACCGACGAGACGCTGCGGAGGCAGGCGCTGTGGGCCCTCACCTCCGGTTCACCTGGTGACTTCTACGGTTCGCAGGACTGGCGCTTCGAGGACGGGTGGCAGGGCCGGTTGGAGAGCGCGGGAACCCGGCAGCTCAAGGGGATCCGCGACTTCTTCCGTACCCTCCCGTGGTCGCGGCTGGAGCCCGACGACCAGCGCCCGGTCGTCACGGGGGGCCGCGGGAGACCGGCGGCGCCTGCCGAGTCGATGGACGTCCTGGACAGCGACTACGTCACGGCGGCCCGCACCCCGGACGGCGGTACGACCGTGGTGTACATCCCTACCGGCAGGACCATCCAGCTGGACATGGACCGACTGCCCGCGTCGGCCACCGCCGTCTGGTTCGACCCGTCGTCGGCGCGGACGTCTCCTGCCACCGTGACGTCCTCCATGACGACCCCCGGGCCGAACTCGAGCGGGGACGGCGACTGGGTGCTCGTGATCCGTTCTCCAGGACCTGGTTCACCATGACGACGCCCGACTCGTCTCAGTCCGGGATATTTCAGTGCCCAGCGCTCATGGCCTGCACGCGCACCACTCACCGATGCACAGCCCTCAGCCGTTCCTGGTGCGCGACCATCTGGACTGATTGCCCTGCATCAGGAGGCGTCCCTTCGGGGCGCCTGACCCGTTGAGTCCCGCGGCCGTCAGGCGTTCTGGGCGCGGAGGATGTGCGTGCTGCCGGAGACACCCTTGAGCTCGACCTGGCCGATGTCCAGAAACTCGATCCCCTCCTCCTGTGACGCGTCCGCCACGGCTTGGCTGACCAGCACCTCGCCCGGCCGCGCGTACTCGGCGATCCGCGCGCTCAGGTTGACGGTCTGCCCGAAGTAGTCGCCCTGCTGGAAGAGGACCGGTCCCGCGTGCAGGCCGACGTGGGCCGGCGGGAGGCCGGCGGCTGCCAGCCCGTCCAGCATCTGCAGCGCTGCACGCACGCCGGGGCCGGGGTCGCGGAAGTAGAACATGACGCCGTCGCCCAGCCACTTGATCGGCGTGCCGCCGAACGGCACCGACCCCCGCCGCACAAGCCGGGCCAGCGTGGCCGCCAGGTCGGCGGCCGCCTCGTCGCCGCGTTCCTGGGTGATCCGCGTGTATCCGGTGATGTCGAGGAAGCAGATCGCCGGCGGTCGCTCGAGCCTGCTGTGGATCCCCGCCTTCGCCATCAGGTCCTCGAAGCCCTCGATGAGGTTGGCCGTCCATGCCCGCGCCTGATGCGCGTGGTAGAGGCCGAGGACGGCACGCTCGGCCACCGGGGTGCTCCGGTCGGCGAAGTCGGAGCTGGCCAGTTCCTCCCAGCCCTTCCCGGCGGCCAGGGCCGGCTCGATCACCTCGGAGTTCCACCACCCGGCTTCGGCCTGGGCGATTCGCTGGGTGCTGTCGCCGTAGACACGGAGCAGATGCTCGATCGCGCTCGGCCGGAAGCTGGCGCCCACCTGCAGCTCGAGGAACGGCACGACCGCCATCTCGTCCTCGCGAAGTCGGTCATCGGGTGAGGGTTCGGCCGATCCGATCGCCTCGCGGATGCCGGTCAGCAGCTCCAAGGGCACGCCCGTGCGATCGCTGACCTCCTGGAACGTCTCGTCGGCCAGCGCGGCGAACCGCTCGTACGCGGCTCCGTCGAGGAAGTCGAGCGACAGGGTGCCGCTCCGCAGCGCCGACACCACGAGATCCAGGGGGATCGCCGCGGCCTCGAGCGACGTAGCCATCAAGGCTCGGCGCACGTCACCCGGCGAGAAGCGACCCGGCTCTGCGGGGACGACGATGCCCAGTTCCACGAGGCGGTCCACATCGGACGCCTCGACCCCCGCGCGCTCTGCCGCCTCCTCCCGCGTGTACCGGGTCACGCCGGCCAGCGTACGGCAGGCGTAGGGATCGGCCGGCTGCCCCGGACGGTTCAGGAGGCGGGGGTCGGCGCCCCGCGGGACGACGGCCACAACCGGTCGTAGGCCCACCACGGTCGTGAGCCGGCCCCGCGGGCCCCACGCGCGTTCAGACGAGCTCTCCCCAGACGCGGAGCCGGGCGATCCCACCATCCGGGTAGACGTCGAGGCGAACGGTGTCCACCTCTGACCCGTCATCCACCACGAAGTGGTGCCGGGTGTCGGGCTGCAGGCGCACCCGGGCCACCAGCTCGACCTCCGAGTCGCCGGTGACCATGGCCCAGCCGGGCGCGTTGCCGACGAAGTAGGAGGTGTCGATCTCGATCCGCCGGACCCGTCCCCGGCCGGCCAGCCCGACAGTCACGTGGTCGTTGTCGGCGTCTCGTCGTCGGGCGTTCTCCCACCCCTCACCCATGGTGCGTGTCCTTCCCGGCAACAGGATGTTGCTGGGGGAGGAGTAGAAGCGGTTGGAGCAGTCGAGCACGCGTCCACCGTTCTCGGTCGCCGCCAGGTCGATGGTGCCGGTGAGGAGACGGGGGTCCGGTCGGCACTCGCCGTGGACGCGGAACCGGGCGACGCCACCGTCCGGGTAGATCGACAGCCGCACGTGCGTGACCCGCGCCGGTGAGGACACGGCGAACGCATTCGGCGAGTCCCCGACCAGGTCTGAGCGAGCCAGCAGGGGTACCCAGTCGATGATGTCCCCCGGATCGGGGTAGCCGTCGACCTCGGCTCCCTCGACCGAGGCCTCCGGTGGGTAGTTGCCGGTGAAGTGGCTGGTGTCGATGACGACCCCACGAACGACGCCCGGGACGCCGAGGCGGACCACGGCCCAGTCGTTCCCCGGCTCGCGCCGTCGTCGGGTCTCCCAGCCGTCGTAGATCTTCCCCTTGTTGCCGAAGTCCGGGGATGAGCTCGGTGGCCCGGGCTTGATGAGGTTCTCACGCTCCGCGAACAGCTCGTCGTTCGCGGCGACGACGCTGCCGGCGAGAGCGCGCGACGCCAGGTCGGGGAGCTCGAGGAAGTCGTATGGGTCGGTCACTGGGTCCTCCGGATCAGGCTGCCGTGGATGGCGGCGCCGTCGATGCGTCGGCCGCGCAGCCACGTGGACCGCACGACACCGGTGAGGTCATGCCCCGCGTAGGGCGTGACGGGATGTCGGTGGTGCAGACGTGCAGGGTCGACGGTGAAGCGTTCGTCGGGTGCGAAGATCACCAGATCCGCGTCGCGCCCCACCTCGATCGCTCCCTTGGTGTCCAGGCCGACGAGGGATGCCGGGCGCGCGGACATCCAGCGCACGACGTCGTCCAGTCCGAACCCTCGCCGTCTGGCCTCGGTCCACACCAGGGGCAGGCCGAGCTGGAGCGAGGCGATCCCACCCCAGGCGGTCCCGAAGTCGCCGGTCGTCTTCAGGTCCGGCGTCGCAGGGGAGTGGTCGGAGACGACGAGGCCGATCGTCCCGTCGCGCAGGGCCTCCCAAAGCCGCCCCTGGTTGGCTGCCCCCCGGATCGGTGGACAGCACTTGAACTCGGTGGCTCCGGTGCCGACCTGCTCGGCCGTCAGGGTGAGGTAGTGGGGGCACGTCTCGGCGGTGACACCAGAACGGGCGAGCGACGCGACGGCATCCGCGGAGGACAGGTGCAGGATGTGTGTCCGGCAGCCGGTCGCCCGTGCCGAGGACGTGACGAGCTCGATCGCCGACACCTCGGACTCGGGGGGACGTGAGGCCAGGAAGTCGGGGTACCGACCACCTGAGCACTCACCGACACGCCCACCGTCCTCGGCGTGCACGATGAGCAGCGCCCCCAGGTCCGCCAGCTCCGTCATGACCCGCTGAAGCGTGTCCGGGTCCAGAGGAGGGAACTCGTCGACGCCGGAGGGGGACAGGAAGCACTTGAACCCGAAGACGCCGTCGTCGTGCAGGCCGCGCAGCTCGGACAGGTTGTCCGGGACGGCTCCGCCCCAGAAGCCCACGTCGACGTGGCACTGGCCGAGCGCGGCGGCGCGCTTCACCTCGAGCGCCATGCGGGTGGTCGTGGGGGGCAGGCAGTTCAGCGGCATGTCGATGATCGTCGTGACACCTCCGGCTGCCGCTGCCCGGGTCGCGCTGGCGAAGCCCTCCCACTCGGTGCGCCCCGGCTCGTTCACGTGCACGTGCGTGTCGACGAGCCCGGGCAGGAGGATCTCGTCGCCGGCCAGGCGCACGACCTCACCGCCGAGGTCGTCACCGACGGCCACGATGCGCCCGTCCTCGACGGCGACGTCGCAGGTCTGCTCCCCGCCCGGCAGCAGCGCGCGGCCCCGGAAGACCCTCACTCGCGCACCACGGTCGCCTCGATGAGACCGTACGGCCGGTCGGTGGCGATGAAGACCTCTCCGCTGTTCTCGAGCTCGAACGGCGAGAGGTCCACGAGGACGTGGTGCTTGTTCGGGGCCACGAACGAGATCTCCTCGATCTCCGGGTGTGCCTCGAGAACCGTCTTCCCCATGCCGAAGAGCGACTGCTGGAGCGCCAGCGAGTGGATGTGGGCGAAGGAGCGGGCGACGAGGGTCAGCACGTCGGCGTGCACCGCGTCCCACTCCTCCTCGGTCGAGCGATACCGCCACGTGGCCGTCAGCGACGTCGCGAGCACGCGGTCCCGGGTCTCGGCGAGCGTGGTGTACCGGTCCGTGTGGAAGCCGTGGAACTCGGAGCCGGTCGACTTGAGCAGGGCCAGGTCCGTGACTCCGGAGGTGACGACCGCCGTGTCGCCCTCCACGTCGACCGCGGTGGTGCGGACCCAGCCGCCGTCACGCGTGAAGGCGTGGTCGTGGCCGTCGATACGGTTCCAGCGGTACTCCTCGACCTCGACCAGGGCGCCGCTGACTGCAGGGGTGGTGTCGACGAAGTGCCGCGCGAGGCGCAGGGCGTAGTCCTCGATGGGGCGCACGCGGTGCTCCTTCGCGAACGCGAAGACGGTGTTCCTCTGCGTGTCGGTGGGCAGGACTGATGCCTGGTCACCGGTCGTGTGGGCCGCCTCGAAGGACCCTCGGAGGTGGGTCGAGACGTTGAGGTCGGTGATCTCGTGGCGAGCGGTGTCCCGGTGGATCCGCACGACCCGGTTCTCCGCCTTGCCGTATCGGTTCGCACCGAGGCGAATGGGCATGTCAGCTCCCTCGGTAGGTGGAGTAGGTGAACGGGGCGAGCAGCAACGGCACGTGGTGGTGCTCGTCGGTGGTCACCCTGAAGGTCAGCGCGACCCGGGGGTAGAAGCAGTCCGTGTCGTATGCCGCGACGTCGAAGGTCAGGGTGTACGTCCCCGGCTCGAGGCGCTCCGGCCCGATGGTTCGCACCCTCCCGTCGTGGTCGGTGATCCCCTCTCCGAGAAGGGGTCCGCGGCTGTCGAGGCCGTCGGCGCCGTGCGGGGCGTCCGGCTTGTCCGCGCCTCCAGGGCCGTGGAGGCGGACGGGCACCCCTGCAGCGGGCCGGCCGCGTGCCGTGTCCAGCACATGGGTGGTGATCCGACTCATCCGTCCAGCTCCTTCTGCAAGCGCACCAAGGCGATCTTGCGCAGCTCGCCCTTGACCACCGCGGTCTCCGTCGCGTCGTCGTTCCCGAGCCTGGCCCGAGCCGCGGCGACCACGTCGCCAGTCGTGAGACCCGTCGCGCAGACGAGGAAGACCCGACCGAACCGCTCTTCGTAGGCCTGGTTCACCTCGACGAGCTCGGCGTCCGGCATCACCCCGGCCTGTTCCTGTCGGGACCACGCAGCCTCCGTCGAGTCGCCTCGTGCCCGGTCTCCGATCCGGGGATGGGCGGCCAATCGGCCCACCGCGGCACGTCGGCACAGGCCAACAGTGCTCGGCGCACCTGCCAACGGGGACCACGGTTGATCTCGTCGAGGGTCATGTCCGGCTCCGACGGGTGAGGCCGAGGAGCCTGTCCACGGGGACGGGCACCTCGTGCGCGTCGACGGCCCCGCACTCCAGCGCCCGCAGCACGTAGTCGGCGAGGGCCGCCGCGGTCGCCGGCTCGTCGAGGTACCCGGAGTCCTGCCGGTCCAGGTAGCGCAGCAGCCGGTCGAGCGCGACAGGCAGACCGTCGCGGAAGAAGCCGAACGTCGCGAGGAACCGGGTCGGGAGCTGAGCGGCGTGAAGGTCCCAGCCCTGGTAGAGGCCCCGTTCCAGCGACCGCCGGACCAGCCGACCGTGGAGCTGCCACGCCGCCCTCCGGTGGTCGCCGACGGGCAGGACGTTGGTCGACCCGTCCGACACGAAGACGCCGGTTCCGGCTGCAGCGACCTGGAGGACCGCCTTCGCGTGGTCGGCGACGGGGTGGTCGAGGCTCTGCTGGGCGGGAGCGATGCCCAGCGCGGCGGAGTAGTCGTACGTGCCGTAGTGGAGGCCGGTGACGCGCCCGGCGGCCGCGTGGACCATCCGGGCGACGACCGCCGTTCCGTCCGCTGCGAGCACCGCCTGCGGAGTCTCGATCTGGATCTCGAACTGCAGGCGGGGGAGCCGGTAGCTCTTCTCCAGGTGGTCGCAGGCGGCGACCATCGCCTGCACCTGCTCGACGGAGGTCACCTTGGGAAGGGTGAGCACGCCTCGCCCGCCCTCCGCCAGGAACAGCTCGAGGGTTCGCAGGCCGCGCCGGCGAGTCGCCGCCTCCAGGCTCTTGAACCGGATGCCGGATGCCGGGACACCGGCGGGCGGTTCGGTCGCCCTGAGGACCGC
>JAQSWG010000042.1 GCA_029266735.1 Ornithinibacter sp. | reverse complement strand
GCACCATCTCCCGCTTCTCCTCAGCGGTGAACTTCGTCCTGCCCATCGTCAAGCACTCCTGTCGAAGCGACTGACTCAACAAGAGACTGACACGTGGGGTATGCCGCGCGTTCGGCACCACCAGGACACGCCGCCCATCAGCCCGCTGTCTCGATCTCCGCAGGCAGGACCTCCGAAGCGGCGACGTCGTCGTGGGCCAGCTCGGACCGGACTCGGGCGTCGAAGTACAGGTAGCCCATGGTGAGTCCGACGTACGGCATCACGACGGCGATGGTGACCCCCGCGACGGTGTTGGCCACCGCCAGCGGGGCTCCCGTGACGAGGATGAGGACCGTGCCCAGGACGGGTCCGACCGCCGCCGCGAGGAGGATCGAGCCGGCCAGGAGGACCGCCGTCTTGAGAACCTGCTGCCGCACCAGTGCGGCGCTGCGACGGAGCGAGGAGAGGGCCGCTGCACCCTCGAAGGCGATCACCGGCACGAAGAGGGCGGACAGCAGGACCACGGCAAGCGCGACCGGGGAGAGGACGACGGTCACGCTGAGGACGCCCACCAGGATGGACGCGACGAGGAACGCGCCGAGCAGCGCCCTCCAGCGGGCCAGGGCGAGACGGTACGCGCGTCGTACGTCGACGTCGAGGCCGCGGTCGATCTCTCCGAGCGCGGAGGTGGTGGCCGCCAGCACCAGCAGGATGCTCGTCCCGATGACGAGGCATCCCACCAGGGCGACGAGGATGACGCGAGCTCCGCCCGCCTCGCCGCCCTCGGAGAGACCCGCAACGTCGGGTCCACTCACGACGAGGCCCTCGAGTCCGGCGACGACGAGGAAGGCCGGCACCGTGAGGAACCCGATCCCGATGAACAACCGCCAGTGCGACGCATACATGCGTGCGGCCGCGCGGATCAGCTGCCCGCCCGCGCGCCGTCTGGCGACACGCAGGGGGGTGACCGGTCTCCAGGTGGTCCGGCGGAGCACAGCGACCACGAGAAGAGCGAGCAACGCGAGGATGAGGAGGAGGCGTCCGGGACGGTCTGCGAGCTTGCGGACGACCTCGGAGCCCTGGGAGACCGCGCCGCAGAAGAAGTCCGTGGCGGTCGTCCCCAGCGCGCCGCCCACCGGAACGGCGTAGCTGAGGTCGCGACCCTTCTGCTCCATGTAGCTGATCGGGTGGCTCCAGCTCTCCTTGGTGTTCGGCCCGGTCGGTCCGTTGTAGAACGCCTCCTCGCGCTGCCCCCATCGCCCCTCGTAGCCGATCCAGGGGAACTCGCTCACGGCCGCTGCCGCGTCACCGGGGATGACCGCCACGCTGGGTCTCACGTCGTCGGATGGACCACGGGTGTCGTCGCAGCCGAACCCCAGCTCACCGGACGTGCCGAGGTAGAGCGCGTCGTCGTAGTAGTTGGCATGCGAGCCGGCCGCGGCGTGCACCACGGGATGGGTGCCGTCGACGATCTCGAGCTTCGGGTCCTCCCATCCCGCCACCTCGAGGCCCTCGTGCTGGCTGTAGCCGACCTGGACAGGCATCTGGTCCAGTGCCTGTGCCGCGTCCGCCGCGGCGAAGACGAGCTGGACCACCTCCCAGTCACCCTCGTGCTTGTTGGTGTAGTCGTTGTACGGGTAGAAGAACCAGTACTGCACGACCAGCCGGTCGTCCCGACCCGGCTCACGCGCCACATGCGCATAGGTCACCGGCTCAGAGCCGGTAGCGAGAACTCGCGCCCACTGCTCGTAGTCGCATCCCGCCTCGAGTGGGTTCCCCGGGAAGTCCAGGTGGTAGCCGAAGAGCCCCTCGCTGAGATCCTCGGCCGTCGGACCGGTATCGACCACTTCAGCGTCCGACCACGGCCCGCGCAGCGCGACGCTGCGGTCACCCAGGACGGTGTCCACGTTCTCCGGTTGGTAGGGCTCTCCGGGACCGCACTCGACGTCCTGGTGCACCAGCCGGACGACGGGCGCATGGCGCTCGGCCAGCGCCTGTTCGGAATCCGCAGCTGCTCCGCCCGCGTGGACCACGCCGGCAGCACTCGCCGGACCGCCGGTGACGACCCCCACAATGACCGTCGACGCGGCCGCGCACCAAGCCCCCAGGAGCCGCCTCGATCTCATCGTCGCCCCCTCGTGGCGCGGCCCCTGCGACTCCCGCAGGTGAGGACACTCTAGGGACCAGGCAGCTCAGTGGGCAGCCGCTCCAGGAAGTATCCGGACCAGGTCGGGACATCGAGCCGGGTCCGTGCGTCCCGCCTTGCTGGACGACGCCACGAGTTCACGACGGTTCGGTCCCTGCCGATGTCGCGACACGTCACCATGGTGGAGCTGAGGGGATTCGAACCCCTGACCTTCTCATTGCGAACGAGACGCGCTACCAACTGCGCCACAGCCCCGAAGTGCGGAGCAACGATAACACCAGCCCAGGAGGCCGCCGAACGGGCGGACCCGGCTCGCGAGCGCTCCGCGGACCACCTGACCAGCGTCACAGCGGGGCGGCGAGTCGGCCTGGGAGCAGGTCGCCAGTGGGTCGTCATCCTCGAATGTCGAGGGCCTGTGGAGGACATAGCATCGCCGCATGCGACTGCGCCTGCCCCGCCCCGCCCGCCGCGGCGCCGGCCCGTCGGAGCTCCCTCGAGCCATCATGACGGGCACCGACGCCACCCCGTGGCCGGCACTGGGCGCCCGTCGCCCGGCCGAGTGGTCGGTGCCGCTCGGGGTGCGGACGGCGAGCGAGTGGGCGTGGCGCGGCATCCTCATCGGGGTCGCCGCGGTGGGCGCGCTCTACCTCATGGGGCGGCTGTCGGAGGTCGTCATCCCGATCCTCGTCGCCCTCCTCCTCGCGGCGCTCCTCCAGCCGGCCTACGTCGGCCTGCGGCGGATCATGCCGCGCGGCCTCGCGGCGGGCGTCACCGTCATCGGCACCCTCGCCCTCGTCATCGGGATGTTGTCGTTCGTGGGGTCCCAGCTCACGAGCCAGCTCGACGACATGAGCTCCAAGGTCAGCGAGGGCATCGACCAGGTGCGGCGCTGGGCCAACAGCACCTTCGGCATCACCGACAGCGACGTCGACCGCTACATCGACCAGGCACGGGACTGGCTCAGCTCGGGCAACGTCACCGACACGGCGACCGCAGCGGGGCTCACCGCGACGCACTTCATCGCCGGCTTCTTCCTCGCACTGTTCACCCTCTACTTCTTCCTCTACGACGGACCTGTCATCTGGGGATGGGTCGTCCGGCTCTTCCCGCGCGGTGCCCGGGAGAAGGTGCACTCATCCGGGCTCATCGCCTGGGACCAGGTATCGGCGTTCGCCCGGGCAACCCTCATCGTGGCGGCCGCCGACGCGACCGGCATCGGGGTGGGTGCCGCCCTCCTCGGCGTGCCCTTCGCCTCCGGGATCGCGCTGCTCGTCTTCTTCGGCGCCTTCGTCCCCGTCATCGGCGCCGCCCTCTCGGGTGGCGTCGCAGTGCTGCTCGCGCTCGTCGCGCTGGGCCCGGTCAAGGCGCTCATCATGCTCGGCATCGTCATCGGGGTACAGCAGATCGAGGCGCACCTGCTCCAGCCCCTCCTCGTCGGCCGCGTCATGCGTATCCACCCCCTGGCAGTGATCTTCGCCATCGCGGCCGGTGTCGTGCTCGCCGGGATCATCGGTGGCCTCATCGCCGTGCCGACGGTGGCGGCCCTCAACGCCGTCGGCCACCACCTGCTCGACTCGCCGGAGGTCGCGGACGATGTCCCACCGGACGCTCCCGTGACGGCCGAGGACGTGCTGACCCCCGACGAGGAGGAGACGGCCGAGGCGGAGGCCCAGCACATGCAGGAGCGCGAGGAGCAGGCGGCTCGCCAGCGCCTCCCCGGAAAGGGCTGAGCGTCGACGGCTCCGCGGGTGCGGAAAGACGGTCAGGCGCTCTCGGCGACGTGGCGGACGAGTCAGGCGCCAGCAGCGCGCCGTCGCTCGTATGCCGTGGCGTCGCCGACCGCCTCCTGGCGGACGGGTGCCGGGTCGGGGGTCACGGCGGCCGGTGCCACCTCGGGACGCTCCGCCTTGGCCTTCATCGTGTACGTCGGACGTGGAACGGGCACCGGGTCCCAGGTGAGCGGGATGTCGTCCTCGTCGACGATCGGCACCATGACCTCGGCCGCCGGTGCCACGTCAGGGCTCGCGGGGCGGCGTTCGCCGGCCTCGTCGTCCGGACCTTCGACACCCGACACAACGGCGACTTCAGCGGCCTCGGCCGGAGCGGCCAGAACACGCTCCCCCGCTCCGGCACGGCGTTGCGTCTCCCCGGCCGGCACTGCGACGGCATCCGCTCGCGCTCGCCTCACGGGCGCCGGGTCGTCCACATCGCCCGGAGCGCGCACGTCGTCGGGCTCTGGGGCGTCGGAAGCGGACGGCACGCGTGTCGGGCGACGGCGGCGCGCCATCGCGAGGGCCTGCTCCGCGCGGACCGCGGAGCGGACCCAGAGGAATGCCCACACGACGGCGAGGACCGCGGGGGCGAGTGCCCAGACCGGCACGAGCGAGAACGCGACGAGCGGCACGATCGCAGCCAGCTCGGCGAGCGCGGCGAGGAGCATGAAGGCCCGTATGCGGCGGCTGGGCCGCACTCGAGAAGGACCACGCGGGCCGACCCGTCGCGCCGGAGCGACCTCGCGCGCCGAGCGGTTCGCCGACGCGCCGGGCGACCCCTTCGTCGCCTCCGGTGGCGCGTGAGTGGATCCCGACGGGACGCGCGCGGTGACACCGGTGGAGGGCGGCTCGACGGCGACGGCGCGCTTGACGAGGACCTGGGGCCGCGCCGCGCGAGCCGGGTGCACGGCATCCGAGGCACGAGCCGGCTCGGAGAGGTCGGTGCGGGGCAGCGACGGGCGCCGCTCGAGCACCCGCATGGCCTCCGTGAACTGGTCGACCGAACGAGCCGTCGCAAGGTGGTCACGCCGACGCAGCCAGTACTGCGCGAAGTAGGCAGCCCACACCCCCAGCAGGACGAGGAAGATCAGGCTCGAAGGGGACTGCACGACTACGACCGTAGGTGTGCTCCCTCGCCGGGCGCCGGACCCTCCTCGGTGTGTCGCGCGTGTGACTGCTGTGGCGACTGGGATTCCGCTTCAGGCCTGCCACCGGAGGTCATCCGGGCGAGCCGGTCGACGAAGGTCTCCCCGGCAAGGTCCTCGGTCGTCAGGGCGAACGAGAGGTGGTCACGCCAGGCCCCCGCGATATGGAGGTAGTGGGGCCGCAGACCCTCCGTTCGGAAGCCGAGCTTGCGCACGACCGCGAGGCTCGCCGTGTTCTCCGGCCGGATGTTCACCTCGATGCGGTGCAGGCCGAGGGTGCCGACGGCGTGGTCGGCGGCCAGCGCGAGGGCGGTCGGGGTGACCAGCCGGCCCGCCACGGAACGGCTCACCCAGTAACCGGCGAAGCAGGACCGGAACGACCCGAGGACGATCGACCCGATCGTCATCTGCCCCACGAGCCGTCCCTCGACCTCGATCGCGAAGGGCAGCGCCCGTCCGGCCGCCGCGTCGGCGTCGTACTGCGTCACGAGGTCGGCGAAGCTCCGCGTGGGCGCGTCCGGGTCGGGCGAGGTCGCGTCCCACGGTTCCAGCCAGGCGAGGTTCGCGCGACGGACGGCTTGGAAGGCCGGACCGTCCTCGAGCCGGAGGGGCCTGAGGATCACCGGGGTCCCCTGCGGTGTCACTCCCTCCAGGCGCAGCGGCCATCTCCATGCGGGCTCGAGCTCGGTCGACAGCCCGTCACGGGCTCGACCGGCGCGACGGAGCCGACCCCACATCAGTGGTCTCCGCCGTGGGCCTGGGCCACGGCATGCGGGAGCACCTCGGCCAGCACGGTCAACGCGTCCCGCACGCCGCCCGTCGAGCCCGGGAGGTTGACGACGAGGGTGGCTCCGGCCAAGCCGGCCACCCCCCGGGAGAGCACCGCGGTGGGGATGCCGTTCGCAACGCCCCGCGCACGGATCGCCTCGGCGACGCCGGGCACCTCACGGTCGAGCAGCGGCCGGGTGGCCTCCGGCGTCCGGTCGGTCGCCGTCAGACCGGTGCCCCCCGTCGTGAGGAGAAGGTCGGGTCCGGTGAGCAGGGCGGCGGCGAGGGTCTCGCCGACCGACGGGCCGTCCGGGACGACGATGGCGTCCGCGACCTCGCAGCCCCAGTCCCGGAGTGTCTCGACCACGAGCGCGCCGCCCCGGTCGGGGTAGACGCCCGCCGCCGCGCGGGTCGAGCAGCTGACGACGACCGCCCGGCGTCCGGCGAGGGGCGCGCCCCCTCCAGGCTCCGCGTCGCCGCTCATGTCGCCTCCTCCCAGTCCCCGGACCGACCGCCGGACTTGGCCGTCACCCGGACGTCGGTGATCCTTGCGTGCCTGTCGACGGCCTTGACCATGTCGACGAGGGCGAGGGCGGCGACGGACACGGCGGTCAGCGCCTCCATCTCGATCCCGGTGCGGTCGGCGGTTCGGACCACGGCACGGATGTCGACGCCCTCGTCGACGACGACGACGTCCACCTCGACGGCGTGGACCGCGACAGGATGCGCCAACGGGATGAGGTCCGGCGTCCGCTTCACCGCCTGGATGCCGGCGAGCCGCGCCACCCCGAGGGCGTCACCCTTGGGCACCGAGCCCCCGCGCAAGGCTTCGACTGCCGGTGCGGACAACAGCACGCGACCGGCCGCGGCCGCCCGTCGGGCGGTCACGGGCTTCTGCGACACGTCGACCATGTGGGCGGTGCCGTCCGCCCTGACGTGGCGAAGGGCTGCAGGACCCACCGGGTCACTCGGCACGGCGGGGCTCCTGACCGAGCAGGGGGATGCAGCGCACGCGGTCACCCGGCTCCACGTGGTCGACCTCGGCCGGCACGATCGCGAGAGCCGTTGCGCCCGAAAGAGCACCGAGCACGTGCGAGCCCTGGCCACCCGAGGGCCGCACCCGACCGTGCTCCTCGACCACCCGGGTCGCCTCGACCTTTCCGGGAGCGGTCGACCACCCCGTGGCCGCGACCGCGTCGAACGACCCGTCGGCGTCCGGATCGAGACCAGCCATCCGCCGCAGGGCCGGCAGGACGAAGACGTGGAACGAGACGAACGAGCTGACCGGGTTGCCGGGCAGGGTGACGATCGCGGTCTGGTGAGGGCCGACGACCCCGCAGCCCTGCGGCATTCCCGGACGCATGGCCACCCGGACGAACTCCACCCCACCGTCGGCGGTCAGGACCTCCTTGACCGTGTCGTAGGCCCCCATGGAGACCCCACCCGAGGTCAGCAGGAGGTCGGGTTCGCCGGGCGGGTCGTCGAGGAGCCGCCGGAGGGCCAACGGGTCGTCGCGCAGGTGGGCAGCACCGGCGACCTCGCCACCGGCCGCCTCGACGAGGGCGCAGAGCATGACGTGGTTGGAGTCCACGACCTGTCCGTGCTCGAGGACCGACCCGGGCGGCACCAGCTCGTCCCCCGTGGAGACGACCGCGACCCGGGGTCGCGGGTGCACGGCCACCTCGGCGACGTTCGCGGCGGCGGCCAGGGCCAGGTGACCCGGCCCCAGGCGGGTCCCCGCCCGGAGCAGGATGTCACCGGCGACGACGTCCTCCCCCCGGCGCCGCAGGTGCCGGCCCGGCTCAGGGCTGACGCGCACCGCGACACGGGAGGCCCCCCCGTCGGTGAGCTCGACGGGCACGACGGCGTCGGCACCGTCGGGCAGGGGTGCTCCCGTCATGATCCGCATGGCGTGACCGGGCGACAGCACGTGCCGACGGCTGTCACCGGCCGCGATGTCGCCGTCGACCGGCAGGAAGACCGGCGACTGCGACGCCGCACCGGTCAGCTCTTCGGCGCGCACGGCATACCCGTCCATCGCCGAGTTGTCGGCGCCGGGCAGGTCGACGGCGGCGACGACGTCGGCGGCGAGAACGAGCCCGAGCCCCCGGCCGACCGGGAGGCACCTCGGCGACAGCGGCCCCACGAGCCGGAGCACCGCGGCGCGGTGCTCCTCGACCGTCCGCATCACACGTCGCCCTCGAGGCGGGCGCCGTCGGGGATCGTGCGCACCCCGCCGCTGACCCGCACGTCACCGGTGCACACGACGTCCGCACCGAACGTCGCGTCCGCCTCCACCCGCAGGCTCGAGCAGCCGCGGATGGACGGGACCCCGCGCGGGAAGCGCTTCTCGAAACCGTCGACGAGCGTGTACGCCGCGCCGAGGTCGACGAACGGTTCCTCGTGGTCGATCGTCGACTCGACGACGAAGTCCTCGGTGAGCCGGTAGAGGTCCGAGCGGATGAGGAGGAGCTCGTTCGTCGTCTTCACCGGACGGAACCGGCTCCGGTCGACGGCGAGGGCACGGGAGCCCTCGAACACCTCGACGGCGGCGCCCATCGCGGACTCGACCTGGATGACCGGGGTGGAGTCCGACTGCGTCGGGTCGACGGTCTTGCGGTTGACGATGATGGGGAGCCCCAGGTCGCCGTCCCGCTCCTCGAGCCGGGCCGCGAGGACGTCGAGGTCGACCCAGAGGTTGTTCGTGTGGAACCAGGGGTGGCGATCGGTGTCCTGGAAGTAGTCGTCCTCGCCCTCGGCGACCATCGCGCTGTCCCGCAGGACGAGCCGCCCGTCGGTCCTCCGCACGGCGAGGTGGCCCCCCTTGCGGTCGTTGCGGGTGCGGGTGGACACCTCGGCGACGTAGGGAACGCCCTCCTGCGTCATCCACGCCGGCACGGCACCGTCGCACGTGGCACCGAGGTTGTCGGCATTGGAGAGGAAGGCGTGCCGGATGCCGCGCTCGCGCAGGTCGTCGATGAGGCCGGTGGTCCGCAACGCGACGTAGACGTCGCCGTGTCCTGGCGGGCACCACTCGAGCTCCCGGTCCTGGGGCCACTCGACCGGCGCGAGGTCGTCGACCCGGAGCTTGGGCTCACGGTTCTGCAGGAAGTCCAGCGGCAGGCCGCCGACGGCGAGCCCGGCGTGGCGCTCGAGGATGGCAAGCGACTCCTCCCGGGTGCGGAAGGAGTTCATGAGCAGCAGTGGCGTTGCGACGTCGTGCCGACGCCGCAGGGCGATCACCTGGCGGGCGATGATGTCGAGGAAGGTGAGACCGTCGCGGACGGCGAGGGCGGACTTCGGCCCGCTGACGCCCATGCTCGTCCCCAGCCCGCCGTTGAGCTTGATGACCACGGTGCGCGCCAGGGCGTCGCGGACCGCTGCCTCGGGGGGGCGGACGTCGTCGATGTGCTGCACCTCGCGCAGCGGCGTGATGGTGTCCTCCGGGATCGTCCCCGTGGCCTCCGAGCGGAGCTGCGCGTGGAACCTGCTGAACACCGAGATCGCGAGCTCCGGGACACCGGCCGCACGCATCTTGGTCGTCGCTGCCCGCAGTCCCTCGCTGGTCATGACGACCACCCTACGATGCGGCCATGTCCCCATCTGCGGAGAAGTCCGCCCGGCGCAGGGCCCTTCGCGCGGAGCGAAGGGCGCGCGCCGCCACCCGCGATGCGGCGGTCGACGACCGTGCCCTCGCGGAACACGTCGGCACGCTCGTCGAGGAGCTCGGCCTGGGCCCCGGGGCCGTGGTCACGTCGTATGCGGCGGTGCCGGGGGAACCACCCACGGCGGCCGTCAACTCGAGGCTGGCCGCCCGCGGCATCCGCGTGCTGCTCCCGGTGACCCTGCCGAACCTCGACCTCGACTGGCACGACCTCTCGGACCCCGGCGAAGTGCCCTTGGGGCTCGACGCCATCGCCCTCGCCGACCTCGTGCTGGCGCCCGGGCTCGCCGTCGACGAGTGGGGAACGCGGATGGGCCAGGGGGGTGGGTGCTACGACAAGGCGCTGCCGCGTCGGTCGCCCGGGACCGCCGTCGTCGTGCTGCTCCACCCGGGCGAGCTCGTCCAGGCGGGTGGGACGTTGCCCCGCGAGGCGCACGACCAGCCGGTCGACGCGGTGCTGACCGCCGATGGCCTCGTCGACCTCGGCATCACCGAGTGGCGACGCCCTCCTCCGGCCGCAGGGTCAGGACATCGGGGTCCGTCTCGCGGACCGCGTCCTCGCTGAAGGGCCAGGCGCGCGAACGACCGGCGACCCAGTCGTTCACCTGGTCGCTGTAGTGGTCCGCAGTGGGGTGCCCACTCACGCCGCTCTGGTTGATCCACGTCGACGCGTCGAGGTTCGCGAGGTCGACGACCATTCGCATCGACGGTGCCGCCGTGACCTCGTAGCCCTCGCTCGCGTCCCAGGCGTTGGCGTTGACGATCGCCGAGCCACCCGGCATGTCGTGCGGGCCCTCGTTGACGAACCAGCGGACCGCGTCCGGCACCCCCTCCCCGCCGAGCACCGGGTGCTCGAGGGTGAGGCGGTGGAGCTTGCCCCACTGCCAGTCGGCGGGGTCCTTGCCGAGCTCGCGGGTCAGCTCCAGGCGCGCCTCGATGAGCGCCTGCCGCAGGATCTCGTCCTTGCCCTCGGTGATGTTGGGCGTCAGCTTGTCGTCCCACCAGGCGCTGCGGGGGTTGGTGAGGAGCTGCGCGACGGCTTGCCGGTAGCGGTGCCCGCCGTCGGCCTTGAGCCCGACGGGGAGCTCGTCGTCGAAGAGCAGCTCGGTGAGGTTGCGCCAGACGGCGTTGTAGTAGGCGGCCGCTGCCCCGGCGTCCTCGTCGCCCGTGGGAGTCGTGAAGTCCCAGTCGCGCAGGAGGTCACGCGCCTCGCGGGTGAACTCGAGGAGATCGGCCGACTCCGGATCGGTGAGCGTCGCCTCCAGCGGCACGGCGAGCAGGGCCGGGACGAGCACCTCGGCGAAGGGGTCGTAGGAGTCCATCTGGATCGCGGCCATGTCGGCCGGGGACACCGTGCCCAGCTCGGCGAGACGCTCGCTGATCCGGGTCGCCCGCCACCCCCGGTCCCAGTCGCTCGTGAGGAACGGGGCGGCGCTGCGGGTGACGGCCTGGTTGGCCGTCACGATGACGCCGTCGACGGGGTCGAGGGTCCACGGCATGGCGGAGAACTCCACATACCCCTGCCAGTCGTAGGCGGAGTCCCACCCGGGCGCCGGCCAGGACCCCGGCGGTGTCCTGGGCAGGGCGGGTCGCCGGATCGGCACCTGGCCCGGAGCCTGGTACCCGATGTGTCCCTCGCGGTCGGCGTAGACGAGGTTCTGCGCGGGGACGGCGAACGACTGCGCTGCCTCACGGAAGTCGTCGAAGGTACGAGCCAGGTTGAGGCCGAGGATGGCGTCGGCCGTGCGGCTCGGGACCAGGCCGGTCCAGGCGAGGGACACGGCATACGATTCCGTCTCGTCACCCTGCTGCTCGGTCGGCGCCCGGCCGCCGGCGTCGCGGACTCCCTCGATGACGTCGGACAGCACCGGACCGTGGACCGTGCTCCGCACCGTGATCCGCTGGTCAGCGCCGCCGGCGATGCGGATGACCTCCTCCCGGCTCGTGATCGGCTCCCATTCGCCGTCGCGCAGGTAGGTGTCCCCGATGACCCGCTCCAGGTAGAAGTCGCTGACGTCGGGAGCGAGGTTGGTGAAGCCCCAGGCGATGTCGGCGTTGTGGCCGATGATGACGCCCGGAACACCAGCGAACGAGAAGCCGCTCACGCGGAGCGGACACTCGGCCGAGACCGTGCGGCAGTGCAGACCGTTCTGGGTCCACACCCCTGGCTGGGAGACGGCGAGGTGCGGGTCGTTGGCGAGGAGCGGCCGGCCCGTCGTCGTGCGCTGCCCGGAGACGGCCCACGCGTTGGAGCCGATCCCGTCGCCCCGTCCGACGAGCTGCGGCACCGAGTCGAGCGCCTCGTCGACGGCCGCGTACGCCTGTTGCGCCCGGGCGGACGTGAGCCGGTCGTCCGCGGTCGTCGCCGCGCCGACGGCCGGTGGTCTCGTGAGCGCCGACGGCACGGCGGACTGCGCGAGCCGTTCGGTGTCGGCGGGTGACCACTCCTGCGGGGACAGGATCGGCGGCCGGGCGTCGTAGTCGTATGCCGGGTAGATCTGGCTGATCTGCGCCGGGCTGAGCCGACCGCTGAGACGCGCCCGGGCGAGCTCGTCGGTGTAGTTGGCACGCAGGTCCCACGCCATGGCCTTGAGCCACGTGAGGCTGTCCAGGGAGGACCACTCCTCCACCTCGGGCGTCGGCAGGGTGAGCCCGAGGATCGTGTACTCGACCGAGATCTCACCCGGGCTGCGGCCCCGGAGGTAGGTGTTGACCCCGTCGGCGTACGCCTGGAGCATCTGGCGGGTCTGGGGCTGCAGGGTCGGCAGCTCCTCCTCGGCCACGCGACGCCAGCCCATCGTGCGGATGACCTTGTCGGGGTCGAGCCCCCGGGCGCCGACCAGCTCGGCGAGCCGTCCGGCCGTGACGTGGCGCCGGAGGTCCATCTGGAAGAACCGCTCCTGCGCGTGGACGTAGCCCTGGGCCCGCACGATGTCGGTGATGGAGTCGCCGAAGATGTGCGGGATGCCGCTGTCGTCGCGCATCACGGTCACCGTGCTCGACAGGCCTGGCAGCGTCACCTCGCCGGAGCTGCGCGGCAGGGAGTCCCGGACGGCTGACGCGACCGCGACGGTGGCGACGAGTGCTGCGACCACCGCGACGGCGACCAGTCCCAAAAGCACCCGGCGGGCGACGACCACTCGACTCACCCTGCGAGACTAGGTCACCGGAGAACGACGACACGAGGACGGGCCGTGCGACAGACGTGGACGCCCCCCCTCGCGGACGGCTCGGCCACCGGTTTCTCGCTGGACGACCTCACCCTCGCCCTCCTCGTGGGCAGCCTGGTCCTCGTCGTCTCGGTCGCCGCCGTGCGGCTGTCCCTGCGCTCTGGCCTCCCGTCGCTCCTCATCTACCTGGGCATCGGGCTCGCCCTCGGGGAGTCGGGCGCCGGCATCCGGTACGACTCCCAGCAGCTCACCCAGGTGCTGGGCTATGCGGCACTCGTGCTCATCCTCGTCGAGGGTGGCCTCACGACTCAGTGGGCCGGTATCCGGCGGTCGGTGGCTCCGGCTGCCGTGCTCGCCACGGTCGGCGTCGCCGTGTCGGTGCTCGTGGTGGCAGTGGCCGCACAGGTGCTTCTCGGGTGGTCCTGGCAGATCGCCCTCCTCGTGGCCGCGGTCCTCGCGTCGACCGATGCCGCCGCCGTCTTCTCCGTCCTGCGCCGCGTGCCGCTCCCCCGGCAGATCTCCGGGATGCTCGAGGCGGAGTCCGGCTTCAACGACGCGCCGGTCGTGCTCCTCGTGACCGCGATCGCCGTCGGCCTCGCGCCCGGTGCGACCCCGGATCCGTGGTGGCACATCCTGCTCGTCGCGTCCGCCGAGCTGGCGGGTGGTGCCGTCATCGGACTCGTCATCGGGTGGGCGGGAGGGCGGTTGCTGCGTGTCGTCGCGACGGCGTCGTCCGCCCTGTTCGCCATCGGGGTGGTGTCCGTGGCGGTCCTCGCCTACGCGGCGGCCGACTGGGTGCATGCGTCGGGGTTCCTCGCGTGCTACCTGGCGGCGCTCGTCCTCGGCAACCTCGGACTCCCCCACCGGCCCGCCGTCATCGGCTTCGCCACGGCCATCGGGTGGCTCGCCCAGATCGGGCTCTTCGTCCTGCTCGGCCTCCTCGCCTCGCCGAGCGGCTTCGTGGACGTGGTGGTGCCCGCCCTCGTCGTCGGGACGGCCCTGCTCCTCCTCGGTCGACCCCTGTCCGTGCTGGTCTCGTGCACTCCCTTCCGGATGCCGTGGCGCACCCAGGCGTTCCTCTCGTGGGCCGGGCTCCGAGGTGCCGTCCCCGTCGTCCTGGCCACGGTGCCGAGCACGGTGGGCGCGGTCGGTGTGGAGTGGATCTTCGACCTCGTCTTCGTTCTTGTCGTCGTCTTCACGATCGTCCAGGCACCGACGCTGGCGTGGGTTGCCCGGCGGCTGCGCGTCGACACCGCGCATCGCCGGGTCGACCTTGCGGTCGAGACGACACCGCTGACCGACCTCGGCGCCGAGCTTCTGGAGATCGACATCGGCCCGCGGTCACGCATCTCAGGGGTCCGGGTGTTCGAGCTGCGGCTGCCCGTCGGGGCCAATGTCGCCCTCGTCGTGCGCGAGGGCAGGTCGTTCGTCCCGCGCGAGACCGACGTGCTCCGGCACGGCGACCAGCTGCTCGTCGTCGCACCGAGCGTGCTCCGCGGGGCGATCGAGCGGCGGCTGCTCGCCGTGAGCCGCGGCGGGCGCCTCGCGGAGTGGGTGGACGAGTGAGCGGTCCACTGGGGTGCGAGGTGAGGGTCGGGTCCCGGCCGGGAGTGCCCGTGCGAAGCGCAGTCTCCGCTCTCACCTATCCTTGGAGCGATCGTCGCCGCACCGCCGTCGTCGTGCCCGAAGGCCCGACCGGGCGGCGTCACCGCGCCAGCAGGAGGAATGCCGTGCCGACGTACGCCTACGCGTGCACCGAGTGCGACCACCGCTTCGAGGTCGTCCAGTCCTTCGACGACGACGCGCTGACGGTGTGCCCCGCGTGCGGGGGTCGGCTGCGCAAGGTCTTCAACGCCGTAGGAATCGTCTTCAAGGGCGGCGGCTTCTACCGCACCGACTCGCGCGCCGGCTCCTCCGGGAGTGGGGGTTCCGGCGGATCGGCTGGGTCAGGGGACTCCGGGTCCGGGTCGTCGGAGTCGTCCGGCTCCTCGGGGTCGTCGGGCTCCTCGGAGTCGGGCTCCACCTCCTCGTCCGACACGTCGACCTCCTCATCGACGTCCTCGTCCGGGGGCTCGTCTTCGAACGGCTCGGCGTCCACAGCCTCGTCCCCGTCGAGAGCCACGTCCACATCCTCCCGCTGAGCTCCAGGAGGGTGACGGTCGGCGTCTAACGTCGTCGGCATGGTCCGGCCGCCCCTGCCGCTGCCCGCGCTCACCGGCTCGGGCCGTCGGTCGCGGTGGCGCCGCCGCGTCCTACGCCGCGTGCTCTCTGCGGCCCTTGTCGCGGTGTCCCTGGCTCTGGTGGTGCGCGAGCTGCGCCCCCCACCGGCACCCACGGTCGGCGTCGTGGTCGCCGCAACCCCGATCCCCGCGGGTGCGGTCCTGACCGCGGCGCACCTGAGGACGGCCCGGGTCCCGGTGCAGGGTGTCCAGCCCGGAGCCCTGACGCGCGTCGAGGAGGCGGCGGGGCGCCGGGTCGGTTCGGGCCTGGACGCGGGCGAGACCGTGACCACCCGGCGGCTCGTCCCCAGGGGGCCGGCCGACGGGCTCCGTCCAGGAAGGGTGGCTCTCCACGTCGTGGCCTCGGACCCGGCGTCGGTCGACCTGCTCGCTCCGGGCACATGGACGAGGGTGTACCCGGTCAGTGGCGGTGCGGTGATCTCAGGCGCCGCCGAAGTGCTGACGGTCGACCCGCCGGTCGACGAGGGTGGGCTCCTGTCCGCCGCACCGCCCGTGGGGCGCGGAGTGGTCCTGGCGCTCGACGTCCACGAGGCCGACGCGGTGGTCGCCGGCCACGGCTCCCTCGACGGGCCGGTGGTCGTGACCCTGGTGGCTTCCGCCCGGTGAGCCGAGCACGTGCCGACTACGCTGACCGCACGAAGCCGGCAGCCCCGGGACGGCCCGGCCCACCGGATCAGCAGACCACCGATCAGCAGACCACCGGACCACCCGATCACCGGACCATCGCACCACCGATCACCGGACCACCGCACCACCCGACCACTCCGGAGAAGGAGCTCATGTGAAGGGATTTCAGGACTTCGTCCTGCGCGGAAACCTCGTCGAGCTGGCCGTCGCGTTCATCATCGGCCTGGCGTTCGCCGCCGTCGTCACGGCCTTCACCGAGGTGATCATCGAGATCCTCGCCAAGGCAGGTGGCGCACCGAGCTTCGACGACTGGCGGCCGGGAGGGCTCGACTCAGTCGGGCCGTTCCTCACGGCTCTGGTCGCCTTCGTCATCATGGCGCTGGTCGTCTACTTCTTCGTCGTCACCCCGTACGAGGCGGCGAAGAAGCGTCTCTACCCGGCACAGCCCGACGCGGACACCGTCGACCCCAACACCGAGCTCCTCACCGAGATCCGCGACGAGCTGCGCGCCCGGCGCTGACCCCGAGGGAGTCGGCCCACCGCATGGGCGGTCGTCGTTCTGCTGCCTGCGATGCCTCACTCCCAGTGGGGAGGCCGCTGCTCGCGGAGCCAGTGGTCGTGCGGCGCGTCCGGGTCGTCGTCGCCGTCGGACGGGTCGACGAGGTCGGCACCGTTCTCCGCCGCGGGGTTCGTCGCCGGCGCCGCCGCCCGTCGTGGCCGGCGGCGTCGGGGCACCGGTTGCTGTTCGGGAGGCTGCTGCCGCTCAGTCACCGGACCCCCTCCGGGCCCCGACGGCCTCGAGGATGCGCGCCACGTCGCGTGCCGGATCACGGAACACGTCGGTGGACCACACCCGAAGGTGCCGCCAACCCCGCCGCTCGAGCTGCTCGGCCCGTAGCCGGTCACGGTCCCGGGTGGTGGCCATCGCGGCATACCTCGGCCCGTCCGACTCCACGGCCAGCACGAGGCGGCCCTTGCGCATCGGATCCTCGACGGCGAGGTTGACCGCATCCACGGAGGCGCCCAGGTCCTCGTGGACGACGAGTCCCTGACCACGCAGCCGTCGCGCCAGGTCCGACATGACGACCGATCGGGCCGCGGCGCCTGCGCCCTCACCTCCACCCGGCAGCGGCGCACCCGCTGCGTACGCGAGGAAGTCGCGGAGCATGGCGGCTCCCCTGGCTCGCAGCCGCGCAGGATCGAGGTCCTCGGCGGCGATGGACGACACGACGGTCATCGATCGTCTCGCCCGGGTGATGGCGACGTTGAGGCGGCGCTCGCCACCGTCGTTGTTGAGAGATCCGAACCGGTGGAGCACCCGCCCGTGCGGGGTCTTGCCGAAGCCGATGGTGAGGATGACGTCGTCACGCTCGTCCCCCTGGACGCGCTCGAGGTTCTTGACGAAGAACGCCTCGGCGCGGTCCTCGTCGAAGAACTCGAGCGTCTCCGCGTCCACACCGGAAAGGCCTCGGCGCAGGGCCTCCTCGACTCGGGTCGCGTGCGTCATGCCGAGCGCGATGACGCCGAGGGAACGGTCTGGGCGCGACCGCGCATGCTCCAGCACGAGCTCGACGACCCGGTCGACCTCGGGCGTCGTGGTCTCGACGGCCCCCTCCCCCTCGGTGACCATCCCGTGCCCCTGCACCAGCTCGTGCCGCACGCCCCGCTCACTGCCGGTTCCCGGGAAGGTGGTGAGCGCCCCCCCGTAGACCTCGGAGTTCGAGAAGGCGATGAGCCGCTCGTCGAGGGACCGGTAGTGCCATGACAGCCGGCGACTGGGCAGCGCGGCCGTGAGGACGTCGAGGACGGACTCGACCCCTTCGGTGAGGGCCTCCTCCGGCCGCACCGCGGCCGGGTCTCCCTCGGTGACCGTGGTGAAGAAGGACGTGGGCGGTAGCTGCCGAGAGTCCCCTGCCACGACCACCTGACGGGCCCGGGAGATCGCCGACACCGCTTCGGCCGGGGGGATCTGGGAAGCCTCGTCGAAGACCACGACGTCGAACCACTGGCCGGGAGGGAGCACCGAGGCGACGACGAGCGGGCTCATCACCCAGCAGGGTCGCAGGGCGGTGACGACCTCCGGGGACCGCTCAACGAGCTCCCGCAGCGACGCCCGGCGACGGGCGCGTGCACCGTCCGCCCTGAGGAGCGTCACCTGCTCGGGGTGGCGCGCCACCACCTCGGCGACCCGGTCGGCCACCGCCGCCAGGACGCGCGTGGGGTTCCGCGCGACCACTGCTCGATCGGCGTCCACGAACTCTGCCACGCTGCGCGTGAGCGCCCGGCCGTCATGCGCCGTGACGCGACGGTCCAGCAGGGCCACCTCCTCGGCGAGAGAGGACCACCACACCCACTCGACCTCCGCCGTGGCCTGCTCCGCGGGCACCCGGCGCTCACGGAGGTCGTCGACGAGGGGCCGCAGCCCGAGGTCGGTCAGGTCGTCGAGGGCCGCTGTGAGCGCAGGGGTCACGCCGAGGCGGGGGGCAGCGCCTGCGAGCTCGCCGATTCGCTCACGCAACGTGGGGAGGTCGACGTCGGCCAGCCGCCGCCCGCCGGGGGGGACGGGCGAACCAGGGTGCTCGGGGCCGACCGGGGTATCCCGCGGCCCAGCGGTCCCGGATGACGCAGCGCACGGCAGTCGGGCGTCGAGCCACTCGACGTCGGCCAGCAGAGCGGCGTGCGCCGCCCGCGCCCGGTCGAGCTCGACCGGGATCTCCGGGCGACCGCCGGAGCCGGCCAGCTGTCGCCCGAGCCCACCGAGCGACGGTGCGCAGCGCTGCCCGTGGCGGTGACCATGTCACCGAGCGGGATGTCGAAGACCTCCGGCCGGAAGATCTCGAGGGTGTCCCGCACGCTGGCCACCGTGGCGAGCACCCGGCCCCAGCCGCTGGTGGTCGGCGGCTCGGGGAGCGTGACGCCGCGGAAGACGTCGGCGAGGGTCCGGGCCGTCGCGTCGACCGATCCGTCGGCCAGCCGGATCGCCCGCTTCCCGGCTTCCGCCGCCTCCTCGGCCGATCGGATGCCGGCGCCGAACCAGGGGTCCCCCGCACCCGAGCCGTCCCAGTCGGCCAGGGACGCGACGCTCGCCACGGCGGCGGCAGCGCTGGTCACCGCGGCGCGGTCGAGACCGGCGAGGACCGTTCCGCTCAGCCGCACCCTGGATCGCGGCGGGGTGGGGAGACCCGAGAACGCGCTGACGGCCTCCTGGACCTCGTGGAGGGAGACTCCCCAGGGCTCCCGGACGTCGTGCAGCCCCCGGACGTGGTCCTCGAGCCGCCCAGCGGCGGCCCGGCGAACCGCTGCCGCTGCTGTCGCCCTTGAGCCGGCGGTGACGGCATCCGGGACGCGGGGACGCCCTCCCGCCCGCCCGGGAGCGAGCTGGTCGAGGATGTCGACGAGCTCCGTGACGACGCGGCGACCGCCCCGGGCGCCGGCATGGAGGTCGAGGACGAGGCCGCCGAGCCCCACACGCTCGAGTCGTCCCACGACAGCGTCGATCGCGGCACGCTTCTCGGCCACGAAGAGGACGCGCCTGCCGTCGGCGGCCAACGTCGCGACGAGGTTGGCGATGGTCTGCGACTTCCCGGTGCCGGGTGGTCCGTGGACCACGAGGTGCGAACCGGCACGGACGGCCTCGATCGCATCGCGTTGGCTGCTGTCCGCGTCGAGGACGAGCAGGTCCGTCTCGGGGTCGTGGGGATCCAGGTGACTGGTGTCCGGCTCGACCCGCACCGACCGCAGGGCCTCAGGGTCACCGGCCAGGGCGGCGACCACGTCGTGCTCGGCAAGGGCGTCACCCTGCGCGGCGAGGTCCGCGACCATCGGGAGCTTCGAGTACGAGAAGGTGCCGACGACGAGCCGGGGAGCCACCGCGAAGTCCGGGACCACGGCACAGACCCGGGCCAGCTCGGCATACACGGGGTAGGGGTCGAACGTCGGCGCCGACGAGGTGAGGGCCTCGAGCGCGGCGACGTCGATGGTGATGCCCTGCTCCGAGGCGAGGTAGTGCACGAGCACGGGGTTGATCTCGACCTCGGAGCCGAGGTCCAGCACGTAGTCCGCCTGCCCGGCACCGGTGGCCCGCAGGGAGCAGGAGCGCAGGAGCACGGGGGCCGCTGGAGCGCGAGGAACGGTCCGCCCGTCGGGCAGCCGCACGGTCCACGTCGCCAGGCCGATCGCCAGGAACCCGGTGAGGATGCCGCGCTCCTGGGCGAGCTCCCGGCTCTTCGCGGCGATGGCCCGTGCACGGCGGCGAGCCTCGTCGAAGGTCACCGGCTCACGGACGAGGTCGGACAGCCGTGTCGGACGCCCCGCGAGGAGCATGGCGACACCGCCGGGATGGGCGGTCGTGAGGTCCAGCGTCCCGGTCGGCAGGTCTCGGTACCACAGGAGGGTGTTGCGGCCCCCGAGGTCGACGAGGTGGCGGGTCCAGGCCGCCCGGGCGGCGGCGACACGGGTGGCCCTCGGCTCGGCGCTGGCTCGGCCCGCGCTGGCTCGGTCCGCGCTGGCACGGTCGGCGGTCGGCGCATCGGCGGTCGTCGCACCGGCAGCAGGCCCGTCCCGGACCGAGCCCATCGGGGGGGTCGTCGAGGGCCGGTCCGTCACCTCAGCAGGCTAACAACGCAGACCCGGTGGACCGCCCAGGCGGCCGGGTGGGTCGGCGGTAGGGCTGGCAGCGGTCACGCCACGGATGCCGGCCGCCGGTCCCGGGCGGTGAGGGCCGCCGCCACCGCGATGAGGACCGCGACGGCCAGGGAGGAGAGGGCCAGTGCGTGAAAGCTCGCCCGGGCAACGACGACTCCGGCGATCGCTCCCCCGAGGCCGCCCATGAGGCCCATGACGAGGTCCGATGCACCCTGCGCTCCCGGTCGTTCGGCGGCCGGGAGCGCTGCGGTGAGCAGCGTCGACCCCGCGACGAGCGTGCAGGACCACCCGAGGCCCAGGAGGAACAGCCCGCTGAGCAAGGACCACGAGTCACCCTCCGGCGACGCCGACGCGAGCAGGGTCGCACTCGACAGGATCACGGATCCGAGAACGGCCACGGCGCGCCCACCGAAGCGGTCGACGGCCATCCCGGTCAACGGCGAGAACGCGAACATCCCGACGATGTGGATGCTGATGACGAAGCCGATGACCTCCAGCCCGGCGTCACCGTGCGCCATGTGCAACGGGGTCATCACCATGACGCTCACCATGACGACGTGACCGAGGGCCAGCGTGGCCATCCCGAGGCGAGCAGCGGGGATCCCAGCGACGACGCGCAGGCCACGCGACACCGACCCGTGGGCTGGGCCGGCATCGCTCCCGTCCGCGATGCTTCGCCGTCGGGCCTCGGTGAGAGGGTCGGGGCGCAGCCGAAGGAGGAGGAGGGCGACGGCGAGGAACAGACCCGCAAGCGAGAAGACGTAGGGACCGGTCAGTGGTGGCAACCCCAGTGCATCGGCGACCGGCGCACTCGGGCCGACGAGGTTGGGGCCCAGCACGCTGCCGACCGTCGTCGCCCACACGACGATCGAGAGGTCCCTCGCGCGGCGGTTCGGCTGCGCGAGGTCGGTTGCGGCGAAGCGGCTCTGGCTGTTCGACGTCGTGGCGCCACCGAAGAGCAGGCTTGCGGCGAGCAGGAGAGGGAAGTTGCCGACGAGGCCGGAGGTGACCAGTCCGAGGGCACCGACGGCCGCGAGGACGTAGCCGAGGACGAGACCCGGTCGCCGCCCCCGGGCGGCCATGAGGCGGGACATCGGGATGGCGATGAGCGCGGCCCCGAGGATCTGGAAGGTGCCCCCCAGTCCGGCCCACGTCGGCGACCCCGAGACCTCCTCGGCGAGAAGGGCGCCCACGGCCACCCCGGCGGACAGGCCCACGCCCCCGAGCATCTGGGACATCACGAGCGTGCTGAGGACGTGCCGCTGGACGGTGTCCACCGGGGCCGTCGTCGTCACGGCAGCAGTATGCCGTTCGCCCACGACAGCAGCTGGGCCCTTCTCCGACCTGGAGCGGGAAGGAGCGGCGAGCGGCTCAGATGTGGGGCCGGGGGGTGTCCTCGGGCTTCATGGCGCCCCGGTTCCGGAACCAGTCCCAGAGCAGCGTGACGAGGACGGCACCGAAGATCGAGCCCAGGATGCCGCTCGGGCGAAGCTCGAGGCCGTCACCCGCGAGGAAGCTCACGAAGAGCCCGCCCACGAAGGACCCGATGAGCCCGGTGACGAGTGCGAGCGGCCAGTTGATGCCCGTGCCACGTTGCATGACCAGCTGGGCCCCCGCGCCGGCGATCATCCCCAACAGGATCATTCCGAGAATGAGCATGCGCGCAGCGTAGCGGCAACCCGTGACGGCCCGCGACGGTTGCCATGGTCGCGCCGCCCATGCGTCGGGGCTGAACCGTCACGATGTGGGAAGCACTTGCCCGGGGTGACAGGTCGGCGGGTATCCAAGGCCTGGTTGGGAGTCCGCGCGAGGTCGCGCTCGACGGCGCCCTGACGTGCTGCGGCGGCGGCGCGCCTCGTCGTGTCGAGGCCGTGTTCGGCGCTGACGCTTGGGCCAGTCGTGCTCAAGAGCTCACGTGGCGTGAGCAACCAGGAGTGGTCGGGTCCACCGGTCGGACCGGTCGGTGGCATGGGTCTCCTCGGGTAGTGAGGGCAACCGTGGTGCTCACGACGATCGTCTCGCGCGACGCCCAGTACCATCACCTCGTGCCAACGGTGCACGTCGTCGACACCACCCGGGTGGCCCCGGAACGGGTGCTGGAGGCAGCGCGCAACTTCTCTGGACGCCGGGCCGACCTGTGGCCCGACGTCCATGTCGAGCACCTCCACGTCCATGAGCGTGGAGACGACTTCGCGGTCGTCACGGAGGGCAACCCATGGCCGATCGGTCATGTGTGGGAGCGCCTGCGCTACGACTGGTCCACGCCCGGGGTGGTGAGCGGAACGGTTCTCGAATCCAACATCTTCACGCCGGGAAGCACGTGGGAGCTCAGTGCAAGGCCCACGGATGCCGGGACTCGGGTGGAGGTGGTCGCCGTCCGCCACCTCCGCGGCATCCGTGGCTGGATGCTCTACCCGTTCTTCCCGCTGGGGCTGGCCAAGCGGTCGGTCGCCGAGCACCTCCGGCACTTCCTGTCGGTGCTGGAAGCGTCGGGCCCGTGACTCGTACCTCCGCCCGGGTCACTGACCCGTTGTGCTGATGTCTGACGCGTCGTCATGAACGCGGGCGACCGCGGCCCTGCTCGTGGGCGCTCCCGTGGCTCACTGCCCGGCGGCACCGCTGATCCTGCCGAGAGCATGTCCGTCGGCGGCGCCGGTGTCACTCAGCTCGGCTGCCGCGGACACCAGCAGGCCCCCGAGCATGAACGCGATGACCACCGCGGCAAGGGCTCCGGTCCCGAAGGCGGGAATGAAGCGGTGCCAGCCGGTCGGCGCATCCGCCGCGTCGTGGTACTCGTGGGTGAGCGCGTGTCCCTTGCCTCGTTGCAGGAGGTACCGGTTCACCGGGTACGCCGCGATGTATGCGGCCGTCAGCGCGACCATCATCCCCAGCCAGAAGACGACGTTGACGAGCCCGGCGTCCATCGCCCCGGGGATCGCGGCCATCACGGCGTTGTCCACCACCTCCATCGTGAGGATGGAGAGGGTGTCGGCGGCCAGCACCACGCTCAGCGCCGCGAAGAACCCCAAGCCGGCACGCAGCAGCGGAAACGTCGACAGCGTGTAACCGAACAGGAACCGTTGACGCTGCCCATCTGGTGATGCCCGGCGTGGTCGTGCTGCTGACCGTGGTCATGGTGCCCCTCCGGGTGGCCGGGGTGAGCCGGGTGACCGGCGTGCTCGTCGAGCGAGTGTGGGGGCGCGCCGTGGACCGGGTGTTCCGCGGCGGCCTCGTGGTGGTGCATGGGGGTCATCGTGCCTCGTCTCCTTGGTCTCCGCGGTGTCCCGCGGCCAGCTCCCTGTACGCCGTTCACCGTGAAGATCGTCCAGCCGCCGGGTCGTGCTCGTGGCCCCCGACAAGTTCAAGGGTTCGCTCGCGGCTCGGGACGTGGCCACGGCCCTGGCGTCTGGCATCGCAGATGTACGCCCAGAGCTTCCCGTGGTGATGTGCCCCGTCGCCGATGGTGGTGAGGGGACGGTCGAGGCAGCTGTGGAGAGCGGGTTCCGTTCTCGGAGCGCGATGGTGCAGGGACCGCTCGGAGCCCCGGTGACGGCCAACTTCGCGACCAGGGGCGAAGCGGCCGTCGTCGAGCTGGCGCAGGCCTCCGGCCTCGGCCTCCTCCCGGCGGGGCCCTCCCCCGACACAGCGGCGGTCGCCACGTCGTACGGAACCGGTGAGCTCCTGGTAGCCGCGCTCGACGCGGGCGCGGAGATGATCGTCCTGGGACTCGGTGGCAGCGCGACCACCGATGGCGGGGCTGGGATGCTCCAGGCGCTCGGTGCCGGCTTCCGCGACCACGCCGGCGATGTCCTGGGTCCTGGGCTGGCGCACCCCAGCACGGTGACCTCGGTGGATCTCGCCACTCTGGATCCTCGGTTGGCCCGAACCCGGATCGTCGTCGCCACCGACGTCGACAACCCCCTCCTCGGGCCACGGGGTGCGGCGGCCGTCTTCGGGCCCCAGAAAGGGGCGACGGCCGAGCTGGTGCTCACACTGGACCGGGACCTGAGTCGATGGTCCCGCATCCTCTGGCAGGCCGGCGCCACGGCCGACCCGGAGCAGCCCGGTGCGGGAGCAGCGGGCGGCGTCGGCTTCGCCGCCATGGGTGCGCTCCGGGCCGCAGCCCGCCCAGGAGTCGACGTGGTTCTCGACATCGTCGGGTTCACCGAGCTCGTCGCCGGAGCGCGCATCGTCATCACCGGGGAAGGGTCGCTCGACGAGCAGTCCCTCAGCGGGAAGGCGCCCATGGGGGTCCTCAGGGCGGCTTCGGCTCAGGGAGTGCCCACGATCGTCGTCGCCGGCCGCTCGACGCTCCAACCCGACGTGGTCACCGGCAGCGGGTTCCAGGCGGTCTTCACCCTGCAGGACCGAGAGCCTGACCTGAGGACGTGCATCCTCGAGGCTCCTCGGCTGCTTCACGAGGTCGGCCGCGAGGTGGCGGCCCTGATTCCGGACGACTGACCACCGCGGGACTCACCGCTCGATGGCTGCGTGGGCAAAGGGCGGGGTGACAGCAGCGGCCGAGAGGCGGCGGTATCGTCGAGCCACCCACGAATGCGTCGCCGCCCGGGTGGCGCGGGCCGACCTGAGGAGCAGGCGATGGCAGCGTTCACGGTGTGGAAGTTCGAGGACCCGGCCGGGGCGCAGCACGCCGCCGAGAAGCTGAGGGACTCCGAGCGTGAGCAGCTCATCAAGATCCTCGACTACGCCGTCGTCACCTGGCCCGAGGGTGCGTCGAAGCCGGAGACCGACCGGCACAACGAGGAGGTGCGGCGAGGCACCGGCTGGGGCGCACTGTGGGGGGTGCTGCTCGGCGCGCTGTTCTTCGTGCCGGTCATCGGCGGCGTCGCGGGTGCCGCCATCGGCGCCATCGCCAAGATGACGCAGGATGCCGGAATCACCAAGGATCAGCTGGAGACGATCCGCACGCAGGTGACCCCGGGCACCTCGGCACTGTTCGTCGTCACGGAGGAGGGAGACCTGGACCGGGTCGGCGAGCGCTTCCACCACATGAACAGCAAACTGATCGCGACCAACCTCACCGACGCCGAGCGTCGCGTGATGCTGGAGACGTTCGGGAGCTGACCGAGGGCTCGAGCGCCAGGACAGGTCTCGCTCTCGGATGCGAGGGCAGCAAGCGTCCTCGTGGCATGGAGAAGGCCACAGACGACACGAGTGCCCTCATCCTTTCTTGGGTGCCCTGGCCCGCGCTCGGTGCGTCCGCTGCTTCGCCCGGTTGCCGCACACGCTCATGTAGCACCACTTCGACGTGCGGGCGTTCGACCGGTCGTAGAAGGCCCATTGGCAGGCGTCGTTCTGGCAGGCCTTGAGCCGTGACCAGGTCCCGTCCTGGATGGCGTCGGCCACGATGATCGCCAGCTCGCCCAAGGCTGCATCGAGGCCGCCGGCCCGGGTGACCAGGGTGGCTCGTCCATCGGGAAACGTCAGGCTGACCTTGGCCCGGGCGGCGGCCTGCTCGAGTGCGCTCGCCGTCTCGGCCGGCACTGGTGAGCGGTCGTGGTTGGCGCGGAGCGCGGCTCGGAGCGACTCGCGCAGCGCTTTCGTCCGGTTCAGGTCCTCAGCCTGGAGTGGATGCTGGTCGTCCGGCACATCCTGGCTGCCGAGCCACCTCCGCAGGTCCTCGATGGCGGACAGAGTGTCCACACCGTCCTCGACGTCCAAGGTGTTGACGAAGCTCCGGACGCGCTCCAGCGGCTCAGGAGCGGCTATCGGCGAATCGGCCACGCGGCCGAGTCTAACCACGTCCCGCAGTGATGTGGTTACATGTAACCGTGTCAGACGCAGTACCGGTTACTCCGCCATCCACGCCGCCGCCGCCTCGTCCGAACGCCTGGCGTTCGCGGAGTTTCCGCTGGCTGTGGGGATCCACCGCGGTCTCCACCTTCGGGGCCGAGATCGGTGAGCTGGCCCTGCCCCTGCTCGCCGTGCTCACCCTGACCGCCGAGCCGGGGGAGGTGGCGGCCTTGAGGACAGCGCAGTTCCTTCCGTTCGTGCTGGCCACCTTGCCGTTCGGGCTGCTGGTCGACCGTGTCCGGAGGCGGCCCCTGTTGATCGGTGCAGACGCTGGTCGCTTCCTCCTCGTGGCGTTGATCCCGCTCGCGGTCTGGGTCGGCTCCGCCTCCATTCCGGCCCTGTGCGTGGTGGTCTTCCTCGTCGGCACCCTGACCGTGCTGTCACAAGTGGCCGCGTTCGCCTTCACCCCGCACGTGGTGGGCGCCGACGATCTTCCGGACGCCAACGCCCGCATCTCCGCGACGGAGGCCGCCGCCGAGATCGGTGGTCGAGGCATCGCGGGCGTGGCGGTCCAGCTCCTCGGAGCCCCGGTCACGATGCTGGCCAACGCCCTCGGCTACCTGGCCTCGGCCTTGGCCATGTCCCGGGTCCGGGACGATGAGCCTCGAGCCGCAGGCCGGCCGGACAGCGCCCAAGGCGGCAGAGCGGCCGTGGCGGAGATCAAGGAAGGGCTGCGTACCACGCTGCGCAACCGTTACCTCCGGGCCTTGCTGGGTGAGGCGACGACGTACAACCTGTTCAACGAGATCTTCATGATCGGGCTCCTGCTCTACGCCGTCCGAACGCTCGGGCTCAGCCCCGCGACTCTCGGACTGGTCTTCGTGGCCGGTGGGGTCGGCTCCTTCCTGGGCGCTTGGTTCGGCACCCGGTGGACCGGTCGGTGGGGCTACGGGCGGGTGCTCACGGTCACCCTGGCGCTGGGCAACACCGTGCCGCTGCTCGCCGTCCTCGGCGGCACCGCCGGGTCCTGGGCCGCAGCGCTGTTCGGCGCCGTGTTCCTGGTCGTGGGCCTCGGTATCGGCGTGGCGAACTCCCACGCCATCACCGTTCGTCAGCTGGCGACTCCCGACGAGCTGCTGGGCCGGGTCAACTCCGCCTACCGACTCATCTCCTGGGGAGCCATCCCCGTCGGCGCCTCGCTGGGGGGAGTGGTCGCCGCCGCTCTCGGCGCCTGGTCGGCGGTGGTCGTCGGCGGCCTCGGAGTCGCCGCCGCAACCTTCTGGGTCGTCTTCTCACCGGTTCCACGGCTCAACCGGGTGCAGGACGCGTCGGGGTGAAGTCTGCGCCGCCGGAATCCGTCAGCCTTGAGGGGGTGGCGAGTCACCCGAGAGCGCTGGCGCAGAGGCCAAGCCCCCTCCCGGCCGAAGTCGGGAGGGGGCGACCACGGGCTGCGCGTGGTGGGCCGCGGCTCAGGTGGTGAGGGCCTCCTCGAAGACGGTGGCGATCTGGGTGTGCCCGGACTTGTTCGGGTGGAGGCAGTCGCTGCCGCCGACGAAGTCGCCGGTGCCCAGAGCGCCGAAGGTGTC
>JAQSWG010000130.1 GCA_029266735.1 Ornithinibacter sp. | reverse complement strand
CCCCGTCCGCGTAGAGCACGTCCTTGAGGTGCAGGTAGCCACTGAGATCGCCGGCGTCGTCGATCACGGGGTAGCGCGAGTACCCGTGCCTGGCCACGAGCCGCTCGATGTCGACCGGTGTGGCAGCCGAGGTCACGGTCACCAGGGAGGAGACCGGGACGCCGACGTCAGCGGCGTCCTTGTCGCTGAACTCCAGTGCGGCTCCGAGTCGCTCGTAGTGGTCGTCGGCGACGAGACCCTCGTGGCGCGACTCGTCGAGGATGTGTGCCACTTCCTCGGCGGTGAACGCCGAGGCGACCTCGTCCTTGGGGTCGACCCCGAAGAGCCGCAGGATGGCCTTGGCCAGCCAGTCCATCGCGTGGATCACGGGTGCGACGATGCGGGACACCATGACGAGCGGCGGAACGAGCCGGATCGCGGCTCGCTCGGGGCGTGCGATGGCGATGTTCTTGGGGATCATCTCCCCGTAGACGACATGGAGGAACACGATGACGGCCAGGGCCAGGGCCAGGGCCACGGCGTCGGCCACGACCGCGGAGAGCCCGAGGCGCTCGACCACCGGGGTGAGGGCGTGGTGGAGGGCCGCCTCCGAGATGGCGCCGAGCAGCACGGAACAGACCGTGATGCCCAGCTGCGACGTCGCGAGGAGGATTCCGGTCCGCCGCAGGGCGGCGAGTGCCACTGCTGCACCCCTGCTGCCGCCCTCGGCCAGCGGCTCCAGCTGGCTGCGGCGGGCGGACATCGCCGCGAACTCGGCACCGACGAAGAAGGCGTTGACGGCGAGGAGGAAGACCGTGAGGAGGATCGTCATGAGGCTCACCGCGAGTCCTCCGGCCGTGACGTGGCGGCGCCGGCATCCGTCGTGCCGTCACGCTCCGGGCCCCACGTGTCGTCGGCGTTTCCGTCGGCCTGCGCCACACCGGATGCCGGTGGAGGTGGCACGAGGCGGACGCGGTCGACCCGGTGGCCGTCCATGTCGACGACACGGGCGGTCCACCCGTCGACCACCACCTCGTCGCCCACTCGGGGCACGCGGCCCAGCTCGGCCATGAGCCAGCCCCCGATGGTCTCGTAGGCCGGGCCGTCGGGAACGGCCGCACCGAGCCTGGCGCGCACCTCGTCAGGCCGCCAGAGACCGGGCACCGTCCAGGAGCCGTCGCGCAGCCGGCGACCGGTGGTCTGCGAGCGGTCGTGCTCGTCGCTCACCTCGCCGACGATCTCCTCGACGAGATCCTCGAGCGTCACGACGCCAGAGGTGCCGCCGTACTCGTCGACGACGACGGCGAGCTGCATCCCACCCTGGCGCAGCTGGAGCAGCAACGGGTCCAGGCGGAGCGTCTCCGGCACGAGGACGGCCGGGGCCATCAGAGCAGACACCGGCACGTCCACACGCCGGTCGAAGGGCACCGCAATGGCCTTCTTGACATGGACGATGCCGTCGATGTCGTCCCAGTCCGCGCCCACGACGGGAAAACGCGAGTGCCCGGTGAGGCGAGCGAGGGCGACGACATCCGCGGCCGTCGCCGTGCGCTCGATGGAGCTGGCCCGCGACCGCGGGGTCATGACGTCGGCCGCCGTCTGGTCGGCGAAGCCTAGGGATGCCGTGACGAGCCGCGCCGTGCCGATGTCGAGCGTGCCCGCCTCTGCCGACGCCCGGACGAGCGAGGCGAGCTCAGCGGGGCTGCGTGCCGCGGAGAGCTCCTCCTGGGGCTCGATGCCGAGAAGGCGCAGGGTCCTGTTGGCGACGCCGTTGAGGAGAGCGATCATCGGCCGCATGGCGACCCCGAACCACCGGACGGGGCCGGCCGAGACCTTCGCTGTCCGCATGGGCAGCGACACCGCGAGCGTCTTCGGGACCATCTCGCCGACGATCATCGAGAACCCCGTGGCGATGAGCATGGCGAGGACGGCCGCCGTGGACCGGGCCGCACCCGGCGACAGGCCGGCAGCCTCGAGTGGCCCGCGCATGAGCTCGCCCACCGACGGGCTCGCGATGAACCCGAGGACGAGCGTCGTCAGCGTGATGCCGAGCTGACACGCCGACAGCTGTGTCGAGAGCTCACGGTGCGAGGCGAGGACGGAGCGAGCCCCCTTCTCGCCCGCATCGACGGCACGTTGCACGGCCGGGCGGTCGAGCGCCACGAGAGAGAACTCCGCCGCGACGAAGAGCGCCGTGCCCAGAGTGAGCACGACGCCGAGGAGCAGGAGCCACCATTCGGTCACGGTGCCTTCATCGTACGGCGGGCGCCGGACGTTCCCCGGTGCCACCGAGGCGCTCCGGTCCTCCCCGGTTGCACGTGGATCCAGAACGTGGTCCACCGGGGGGTTGACCCTCACGTCGGGTGGGGCTGCAAGGATCGGGGCATGACACCACGAGTTCCCGCATGAGTACGACGACTGCGCCGACGGGTGCGCGGATCGAGATCCGAGGGTTGACCAAGCGGTTCGGGCAGTTCGTCGCGGTCGACGACCTCAGCTTCGACGTGGAGCCGGGCAGGATCACCGGCTTCCTCGGCCCCAACGGCGCCGGAAAGACGACGACGCTGCGGATGCTGCTCGGGCTGGTGCACCAGACGAGTGGGAGCGCGACCATCGGCGGTCAGCGATACCAGGACCTCGACGACCCCATCGGGACGGTCGGCGCGGCGCTCGAGGCGACGAACTTCCACCCGGGGCGCAGCGGGCGCGACCACCTGCGGGTGCTCGCCGACGCCGGAAAGGTGCCGCTCAGGCGCGTCGACGAGCTGCTCGAGCTCACCGGCATCCCGGCCGCGGCCCGAAAGCGCGCCGGGGAGTACAGCATGGGGATGCGCCAGCGGCTGGGCCTGGCGGCGGCGCTGCTCGGCGACCCGCGGGTCCTCGTGCTCGACGAGCCCTCCAACGGCCTCGACCCCGAGGGCATCCGCTGGCTGCGCGGGTTCCTGCGCCACCTCAGCAGCGAGGGCAAGACGATCCTCGTCTCCAGCCACCTCCTCCAGGAGGTCGAGCAGACGGTGGACGAGGTCGTCATCATCGCGAACGGGCGGCTCGTGAGGGCCGGGACCATGTCGGAGCTCCAGGGCAGCCCGGGTGCCCTCGTCCGCACGTCGGACCCCGCTCGGCTCGCCGGGGCCCTTCGCGTCGCCGACGTGACGAGCACACCGGGCGAGGACGGCACCCTGGTCGCGGACACGACAGACCTGCGGCTCGTCGGTGACGTCGCGCTGCGCGCGGGGCTGCCGATCTACGGCCTGGCACCGCGCCGCGCGGACCTCGAGGCCCTGTTCTTCCAGGTCACCGAGGGCACCAACCGCAACGAGAGCGCGATGGGCGGTGCCCCCGTCGAGAGGGATGCCGTGACGGGTCGGGAAGGAGCAGATCTGTGATCCCCGCCATCCGCAGCGAGTTCCGCAAGTTCTTCTCGACCCGCCTGTGGTGGGGCATGGCGATCGGCATCTTCCTTGCCGGGGCCGCCTTCGCCGCCCTCTTCGGCTTCCTCCTCACCGGAGACCAGGCCGGCACCGGAGGGCCCGGTGGGATCCCCACGGGCGACGCCACGCAGATCGCCAACAGCGTCTACACCGGCGGGCTGTCGGTCGGCTACCTGCTGCTGCTCACCATCGGCGTGCTCCAGATCGGCTCCGAGTACCGCCACAAGACCATCTCGGGGACGTTCCTCACGACCCCCAGGCGACTTCCGGCCATGGTTGCCAAGGTCATCGCGCTCCTGGGGATCGGGGCGCTCTACGGCCTCATCAGCCTGGTCGGGTCGGTGAGCGTCGGGGCAGTCGTCCTCTCCCTGCGTGACCAGGACGCCTTCCCGTCCGGCACGATCGTCCGCACGCTGGCACTCAGCCTGCTCGTGCTCGGCCTGTGGGCGCTCATCGGTCTCGGCATCGGCATCCTCATCCCCAACCAGGTTGCCGCCCTGCTCATCGGTGTGGGCGTCGCGTGGATCGTCGAGCCCCTGCTCGGCTTCGCGATGACCTTCTGGGAGTTCGGCCGCGAGAACATCGCGCAGTTCATGCCGTCGTCGGCCACCAACGCGGTCATCGAGACGGTGCAGAACAGCCCGGACGAGGTGCGCCTGGAGTGGTGGGCGGCAGCCCTGGTGCTCGCCACGTACGCCGCCCTGCTCTCGGGCTTCGGTATCTGGCGGACCACTCGGGCGGACATCACCTGAGCCGGAGGACGGCCCACCTCCTGCGGCCGGCCGGTGTGCCCTGACTTGCGGCACACCGGCCCTCGCCCCGGGCCGGACCGCTCGACCTCACAGGGCGCCACCGTGCACCCGCGGGGCTAGGCTTGAGCGCGTACCCGCGCAGCCGACGAGCCGAGAAAGAGGCGCTTCCTCCGTGGCCGAGCAGTCCGCGTCCAGCGACCCCCTGACCTCCTTCGGACCGAACGAGTGGCTGGTCGACGAGCTGTACGAGCAGTACCTCCGGGACAAGAACAGTGTCGACCGGGCGTGGTGGGACTTCTTCAAGGACTACGAGCCCGGCGAGGCGGCCTTCGGGCCCGGGCGGGGCTCCGCGCAGCAGGCGCCCCCAGCCCCCGCCCCCGGCTCGGCGAACGGCTCCCCGAACGGGGCGCCTTCCGCACGGTCCACCAGCGCTGCGACCACGGGCCCCGCCGTCGCCCCCCCGCCGGCACCCAGCCAGCCGGCACCCGGCCAGCCGACACCCAGCCAGCCGGCACCCGGCCAGCCGGGATCACGCCAGCCGAGCCCCGCCGCCGACGCGTCACCAACCACCTCGCCCGCACCGGCGCCCACCGGGGCGCCCGCTCCTGGAGCGCCTGCCGCACCCGCTGCCGAGCCCGCAGCCAAGG
>JAQSWG010000041.1 GCA_029266735.1 Ornithinibacter sp. | reverse complement strand
GTACCGGGCCGCGGCTCGCCGCCCGCCGTCGGAGCTCCTCGGAGCCCGGGCATCCGAGGACGTCGTCGACGTGCCGACGACGTACGTGTGGGGCCGGCGGGACCCGGCGCTGGGTCGCGCGGCCGCGGAGGCCACGGCCGAGCACGTACACGCCGACTACGTCTTCCTGGAGCTCGACGCCGGACACTGGCTGCCCGAGCTCCATCCGCGGGAGGTCGCCGGTGCCGTCCTCGACCGGGTGGGGCACCTCGGCTGAGTGGTCGCGGCGATTCGCGGGTGATCGAGGGGGTACGGCCCGGGCGACACCGTGAGGAGCCGCCATGTCCGCCCACCGCCCACCCGAGGCCTCGATCGCCCTGCTCCGCCACGGGTACCGGTGGTCGGACCGGATCCGGTCGGAGCTGTCGGAGGGGAGGGACCCGGATGCCGTGCTGGCCCGCATGCTCGGGCGTCCGGCCATCGTGCTCCGCGGGCCGGACGGCGTCCGTGCGTTCACCGACACCGACCTCGTCCGGCGCCGTGGTGCCATCCCCGGCGCCGTGGGGAACGTGCTCTTCGGGCGGGGGGCCGTGCACGGGCTGGACGACGCCGAGCACGTGCGCCGCAAGGCGCTCTTCGTGCGGGCCACCACACCGGATGCGGTGAGGCTCCTCGTCGACGAGGTGGAGCTGCGCTGGCTCGCCGCTTCGAGGTCGTGGACCCCGGGCCGGGAGGTCGTCGTCGAGGAGGAAGCGGTGCGGGTGATCGGCCGCGCCGTGCTGCACTGGGCCGGCATCCAATGCCCGGCGGAGGAGGCCGACCGCATCGCCCGCCGGATGGCCGCCATCGTCGACGGTTTCGCCGTCCTCGGCCCGGCCAACCTCGAGGCGCGCCGGAGCCGCCGACGCTCCGACGCCTGGGCTGCCCGGGTCATCCACTGCGCGCGTCGCGGCGAGCCCGCAGCGCGGCGCGGGTCCCTGCTCGACCTCGTGGCGTGGTGGCGGGATACCGACGGGCACCTGCTCCCGGTGCGCACCGCTGCGGTGGAGCTGCAGAACGTGCTGCGCCCGACGATCGCCGTGGCACGGCTGGTGGGGTTCGGGGCCCGGGAGCTCGTCCTCGCCAGGGACTGGCGGGCCCGACTGCGGGCCGAGCGGCAGGAGTGTGGTCCGTGTTCCGGGCCGGGACGGCTCGCCCTGGCGTTCGGGCAGGAGGTCCGGCGGACCTCGCCCTTCGTACCGGTGCTGGCCGCCGTCGCCCGGCGCGAGTTCACCCTCCACGACGAGGTCGTCCCGGAGGGGACGACGGTCCTCCTCGACGTCGTCGGCACGCTGGGCGACCGCCGGTTCTGGCCGCACCCTCACCGGTTCGACCCCGAGCGGTTCCTCGGCGGCCAGGAGGTCGTCGCCGACGCGTTCGTGCCCCAGGGTGGTGGCGAGGTCGCCACCGGCCACCGCTGTCCCGGTGAGGACGTCGCGCTCGGGATCCTCGCGGTCTCCTGCTCGGTGCTGGCCTCGGCCGACTGGTTCGTGCCCGCCCAGGACCTCGACATCCCCCAGGACCGGGTGCCCACCCGACCCACCAGCGGGGTCCGCCTCGTGGCCCGCTCGTCGAGAGCCTCCCGGCCGGCCGTGCATCCCACCGGGCGCTGACCCCGAACGCCGCGACGCCGGGGTGCGGACCGATGGTCCCCACCCCCGGCGTCGCGCCGGGTCGTCCTCCGGATGGCCCGGGGCCTCACTCCTGCGAGATCGACTCCACGAGCTTGCCGGTGTCCGCGTCGGCCAGCGAGCGGGCGAGGTCGGCCTGGCTGACGATGCCGACCAGCCGGTGCCCGTCGATGACCGGCAGCCGGCGGACCTGGTGGCGCTCCATCGTCCGGCGTGCCTCGTCGAGCGAGTCGTCGGCGCCGATGGTGACGACCTCGCCCTCGGCAAGGCTGCCGACCGTGCACTGCTGCGGGTCCTTACCCCGTGCGACGACCTTGAGGACGATGTCGCGGTCCGTGATCATGCCCTTGAGCCGGTCGTCCTCGCCGCAGATCGGCAGGGCGCCCACGTCGAGGGAAGCCATCCGCTCGGCGGCGGTCGTCACCGTGTCGTTCTCGCCGACGCACTCTGCTCCCGCGGTCATGACGTCACGTGCTGTCTTGGCCATATCTCCTCCTGCGGTGGTGTGGGGTGGTGGTGTCTTGACGTACCCAGCGCCACACCGCCCATTCCCGGCAGGGGCCCGCGGGCCGCCTGGGCGGCGATCCGGCCGGTACGGGACGTGCCGCGCGAGCCAGCGCGCCGAGTGGGCCGCGACCGGCATCCGGTGACCGTGGTAGCGGACCCCACCGCGGGCCCGGGCACCCATGGCGAGCCAGGTGCACACACCCCGTTCGAGGACCCACAGGGGGGCCGCGAGCGGGGTGTGTGCCGGAAAGACCCTCGGGCCTCCCGACCGCCGGCGACCCGCCTCGGCCGCGGCGACGACCAGGGCGGCGCCGGCGGCGAGGAGGCGCGGCCTCCTCGCCAGGGCCAGCGTCGTCGGCACCACAGCGACGCCCAGGGCCAGACGGAGTGGCTCGGCCTGGTCCTCGTACGCCTGGCGCACCCGTTGACGGAGGAAGTGCCTGACCGGCGGCGGGCGGCGGGCGACGAGCAGGTCCGGCCGGTGCACGACTTGACCACCGACGGCCCGGATGGTGCGAGCCATCTCGAGGTTCTCGTACAGGACATCCGCAGACCACCCGGCCGCTGCCAGCACCACGCTGCGCCGGACCGCGCACGTCCCCGGCCAGTCCGCCCCCACCGCCCGGTTGAGCAGGATCCGACCGCTCTCCCACCAGGCCCACCAGGGGAGGTGCGTCGGGTAGTTCTGCGGGAGGACGAGGTCGGCGTGGTCCAGCGCCCGCACGACCGCGGCGAGGCGGGGGCGGTCGTAGCGGACGTCGTCGTCGGCCAGCACCACCTGCTCGTGGCGAGCCGCCTCGACCCCGGTCATGGCGCCGGTGACCTTGCCGTTGGCGCCGCCGTACCGGGGGTCCGGTCGCATCACGCGCACGAGGCCCGTCCACCGGGTCCGCCGGTGCTCGGCGTGGGTCCCCTCCGACCCGTCCACCAGGGTGACGTCACAGAATCCCCGAAGCCGCCCGAGGTGCGCCTCGAACTCGGCCTCCCTCTCGGGGTCCACGTCGTCCCAGCGAACCGGGATGACCATCTCGGCCTCGATCCGCTGCGGGCCTCGCAGGTGCTCCACCGTCAGCCCTCCGGTGCTGGTTCCCAGTGCACCGCCTTGAGCACGACCATCTCCCGCAGCAGGTCCGGGCCGTAGCCGGCGCCGCCGCCGCTGTCCCGCCGCGGGTCCGCCGACCCGCCAGGGGCACCCCCGAAGACGGCATTGACCTTGACCGTGCCCACGTCCAGCCGGTCGATCGCCTCGAGGGCATGGCGGCTGTCGCCGGTGAGCACGGTGGCGGCCAGGCCGTACCGACCGCCGCCGGCGCGCTCGAGCGCCTCCTCCCAGGACGCCACCACGGCCACGGCGGCGACGGGTCCGAAGGTCTCCTCGGTGAGCACGAGCATCTCGTCGGTGCAGTCGACGAGCACGGTCGGGGCGTATGCCGTCGGCATGGCGGGGAGTGCCCGGCCGCCGGTGAGCACGCGGGCGCCTCGCCGCACGGCATCCTGCACGTGGTGGTCCACGGTCCGCAACGCCCGCGCGTCCACGAGGGGGGCCATGGTCGACTCCGGGTCGGCGGGGTCACCGACGACGAGGGCCTCAGCCCGCCGCACGAGCTCGCTCAGCACGGCATCCGCCACCGAGGCGTGCACGTAGACGCGCTCGACCGAGGTGCAGAGCTGGCCGGCGTTCGTGAAGGCACCGACCGCCACCTGTTCGGCGGCCCAGACCGGGTCGACATCCGCGTCGACGATGAGGGCGTCCTTGCCGCCGTTCTCGGTGATGCAGGCGGCCCCCCGCCGCGCGCAGGCCAGCCGCACGGACTGCCCCGCTGCGCTGCTGCCGATGTGGGCGACCATGTCGACCGACGGGTGCCCGGCGAGCGCGGCGCCCGCGACGGCATCCCCCTCGGCGAGCTCGAGGACGCCGTCGGGAAGGCACCCGGAGACGAGGTCGGTGAGCCGGCGCCCCGGTGCGGCGCTGCGCTCCGACGGCTTGTGGACGACGGTGTTGCCCGTGACGAGCGCGGCCGCGACGAGGCCGGCGGCGGCGGGGTAGGGGTCGTTCCAGGGGGTGATGACCCCGACCACGCCTCGTGGCTCGGGGCGCACGAGGTCCACGGCGCCCGGAGCGCCGGGGAGCGCGCGCCCGCTCACCAGGCCGGCGACGGCCGCCTCGTCGAGGAGGTCGGCCGCCACCAGCGCCGAGGAGCGGGCCTCGGCGTGCAGCCGGCCCGTCGTCGAGCACAGGAGGTCCGCGAGCCCGTCCGCGGCTGCCCGGACGGCACTCGCCGCCTCTCTCAGGTGCGCGGCCCGCTCGGCCGGTGGGGTCGTCCGCCATCCGCGTGCGGCGGCCCTCGCGCGGCTGACAGCGCTGTCAACGCCGGAGGCGCCGACGTCGCCCGGGCTGGAGGTGTCGCGCGGGATCGTGGTCTGCGTCATGCCCGTCTGTGCCCGCTGCCGAACGGTGCCAAACCGCCGAGGAGCAGAAGCGGTTCCCTGAGGTGGAGTGAGAAGCGCTTCCCCGGGTAGTGGTTCCTCATGCGAGTACTCGGAGTCAACGCGATCTTCCACGACCCCTCGGCCGCGCTGGTGGTCGACGGCCGGGTCGTCGGGGCAGCCGAGGAGGAGCGCTTCTCGCGGCGCAAGCACGGCAAGCGGCCGGTGCCGTTCTCCGCGTGGGAGCTGCCGGAGCAGGCGATGCGGTGGTGCCTCGACGAGGCGGGCCTTCGCCCCGAGGACCTCGACGCGGTGGCGTACTCGTTCGACCCCGCCCTCGCCAAGCCGGCGGAGGACATGGGCCTGGAGGACCCCTGGGACGCCCTCCGCCGCACGTACGCAGAGGCCGCACCGGGCTTCCTCGCGACGGCGCTCCCCGGCCTGGACCGTGAGCAGGTGCGCTTCGTCCCCCACCACGTGGCCCACGCCGCCTCGGCGGCACTCGTGGCGCCCATCGAGGCGGCGGGCCGACCCTGCAGCGTGCTCGTGCTCGACGGTCGCGGTGAGCAGGCGAGCCACCTCGCCGGCCACTACGAGGCCGGGCGGCTGGAGCCGCTCGCCGCCCAGGCGCTCCCGCACTCGCTGGGTCTCCTCTACGAGTCGCTGACCGAGCACCTCGGGTTCCTCCGGTCCAGCGACGAGTACAAGGTCATGGCTCTGGCCTCCTACGGCCGGCCGGTCCACCTCGACGCGCTCCGCGAGACGATCCGGGCCACGCCCGACGGCGGGTTCGAGGCACCCCTGCCCGACTGGTCGTCCTTCGCGCCGCGCCGGTCGGGTGGCGAGGACGACTGGCCGCCCCTCTACGCGGACCTCGCCTGCTCGGTCCAGGCCCGGCTGGAGGAGCTCCTCGTGGAGCTCGCCACCTGGCTGCACGACCGGACCGGGGACCGCGTGCTGACCATGGCGGGCGGGACCGCACTGAACTGCGTCGCGAACAGCCGGATCTGGCGGGAGACGGCATTCGAGGAGGTCTGGGTGCAGCCGGCAGCGGGGGATGCCGGGACGGCTCTGGGCGCGGCCCTGCACGTCCACGCCGACGACGGCTCCTCGGCCGAGCCGATGGTCACGGCGGCACTCGGGCGGCAGTGGAGCGACGACGAGCTCGCGGCCTGGCTGCGGCGGGCGGCCGTCCCGTTCACGACGCCGGAGGACCTCGCCGGTGAGGTCGCCGACGTCCTCGCCGCCGACGGCGTCGTCGGGTGGTTCGACGGGCGCAGCGAGTTCGGACCGCGAGCCCTCGGGCACCGGTCCCTCCTCGCCCACCCGGGGAGGGCCGCCAACCTCGAGCGGCTCAACGACGTCAAGGGTCGTGAGCAGTTCCGCCCGGTCGCACCGATGGTGCTGCTGGAGCGAGCCGCTGAGATCTTCCTCGACGGGCCCCTGCCCAGCCCCTACATGCTCTTCGTCCACCGGGTCGCGCCCGCCTGGCGGGAGCAGATCCCCGCTGTCGTCCACGTCGACGGGACCGCGCGGGTGCAGACCGTCGACGACGCGACGACGCCCAGGGTCGCGGCCCTCCTGCGGGCCTTCGAGGCGCGGACCGGGCTGCCCGTCGTCGTCAACACCAGCCTCAACACGGCGGGTCGGCCGATGGTCGACGACCCCCGCGACGCCCTGGAGCTCTTCGGCTCCGCTCCGGTCGACGCCCTCGTCCTGGGGCCGCACCTCGTCCGCCGCGCCGGCGTGTTCGCCGGGGGTGACTCGTGACGGCCGTCCTCCCCCCGCGGTATGCCGTCGTCGTCCCGACCGTCGGGCGCCCCAGCCTCGCCGTGCTCCTCAACGCCCTGGCGGCGCAGGAGGGCCCGCTGCCCGAGGAGGTCGTCGTCGTGGACGACCGCCCCGAGCCGGGGGCGGAACTGGTCGCGCGTTCGGCGTGGCCGTTCCCGCTCCGCGTGGTGCGCGGCTGGGGGAGGGGGCCGGCAGCCGCGCGCAACCTCGGCTGGCGGCTCGCGACGACGGAGTGGGTCGCCTTCCTCGACGACGACGTCGTCGTCCCGCAGGGCTGGGCGGCCGCCCTCGTCGCCGACCTGGAGCGCCTCGGCCCGGCGGATGCCGGCTCGCAGGGCAGGATCCGCGTGCCGCTTCCCTCGGACCGTCGGCCCACGGACTGGGAACGCTCCACCGCGGGGCTCGAGAGCGCCCGCTGGGCGACCGCCGACATGGTGTACCGCCGTTCGGCCCTCCTCGCCGTCGACGGGTTCGACGAGCGGTTCCGCCGGGCGTACCGCGAGGACGCCGACCTGGCGCTTCGCATCGGCCGGGCCGGCTGGACCCTCGCGGTCGGCACGCGGGAGGTACTCCACCCGGTGCGGCCCGCGACCCCGGCGGCGAGCGTGCTCGCCCAGCGGGGCAACGCCGACGACGCGCTCATGCGGCGCCTGCACGGCACGCACTGGCGGGCGCTCGCCGCCACCGGCCGCGGGCTCTTCCGGCGCCACCTCGTGGCGACCGTCGCGGCCGGTCTCGCCGCGGCGGCCGCACCAGCTCGCGGGAGCTCCGCCACCGCGAAGGTGGTCACGGCGGTGGGCGGTGCGACATACCTCGCGCACACCGGTGACCTCCTGCGGCGCAGGGTGGTCCCCGGACCGCGCGACCCGCGGGAGGTGCTGACCATGGTGTGGACCAGCGCCGTCATCCCCGCGGCTGCGACGTGGCACCGGGCTCGGGGCTGGTGGCAGCACCGCTCCGCGCAGCCGTGGCCGCCACGGCCACGTGCGGTGCTCCTCGACCGGGACGGCACGCTCGTCCACGACGTGCCCTACAACGGCGACCCCGCGGCAGTCGCCCCCCTCGACGGGGCCAGGGAGGCGCTCGACAGGCTGCGCGGCGCCGGCCTCAGGCTCGGGGTGGTGAGCAACCAGTCCGGCATCGCGCGTGGGCTCCTCACGCGCGACCAGGTCGACGCCGTCCACGCGGAGGTCGACGCCCAGATGGGACCCTTCGAGACCTGGCAGGTCTGCCCCCACGGACCCGAGGACGGCTGCACCTGCCGCAAGCCCCGTCCCGGGATGGTCACCGCCGCGGCACGTTCGCTCGGCGTGCGAGCCGAGGAGTGCGTCGTCGTCGGCGACATCGGGGCGGATGCCGAGGCGGCACGTGCTGCCGGAGCCCGGTCGGTGCTCGTCCCCACCTCGGCCACGCGGGCCGAGGAGGTCGCGGGTGCACCCGTCGTCGCACCCGACCTCGCGGGCGCGGTGGACCTGGTCCTGGAGTGGGCTCGTGCGTGACCCCTCGCGCACCACTCGCGTCCTCGCCGTTCGCCTGGACAGCGACGGTGACGTCCTGCTCGCCGGGCCGGCGGTGCGACAGCTCGCAGCGGGCGCGGTCGTCGACCTCCTCGTCTCGCCGGCCGGTGCCGGTGCGGCGGCGATGCTGCCGGACGTCGACGAGGTGCACGTCGCCGACGTCCCGTGGGCGGGCGGGGAACCGGTGGCGCCGGCTCCCGACCTCCTCGACGAGCTCCTGGAGCTGGTCCGTCGCGGCCACTACGACGAGGTGGTCGTCCTGACGTCGTACCACCAGAGCCCGCTCCCGATGGCCCTCGTCGCCCGGTGGGCCGGCGTGCCCCGTGTCGTCGGAACCAGCGACGCGTTTCCCGGTTCGCTCCTCGACGTCCGCCACCGCCGGGTCGAGGAGGGCGACGACCCCGGGTTCGGCGGAGGGCACGAGGTGGAGGCGATGTGCGCGCTCGTCGCGGCGGCAGGCCACCCGCGGACCGGGAACGACCACCTCCGCGTCCTGCACCCGCCCGCACCGGTCGACCTGGGAGACCACTACGTCGTCCTCCACCCGACCGCGTCCGTTCCCGCTCGCGCGATCGGGGCGGAACGGGCGGCCGAGCACGCCGCGGCCCTCGCCGGCGAGGGGTGGTCCGTCGTCGTGACCGGCGCCCCGGGCGAGGAGCACGTGGGACGGCAGGTCACCCCCAGCAACGGCACGGACCTCACCGGCCGCACGTCGTTCGCCGAGCTCGCCGGAGTGCTCGCGGGGGCCGCCGCCGTCGTCGTGGGCAACACCGGGCCGGCGCACCTGGCCGCGGCCGTGGGGACGCCCGTGGTCAGCATCTTCGCGCCGGTCGTCCCGTGGGAACGGTGGCGCCCCTGGCGGGTGCCGACCGTCCGGCTGGGCGACCAGGAGGCGCCCTGCCGGCTCACCCGGGCGCGTACCTGCCCGGTGGAGGGGCACCCGTGCACGACCGCGGTGACCGGCCGTGACGTCGTCGAGGCGGTGCGGGCGCTCGCCCGCGTCCCAGCACCAGCACTGGAGGTGTCGTGAAGATCCTCGTGTGGCACGTCCACGGCTCATACCTCACCTCGTTCGTCCAGGGCGAGCACGACTACCTCCTGCCCGTCCTTCCCGACCGCGGCCCGGACGGCCGCGGCCGGGCGCAGACCTGGGACTGGCCGGCGCGCGCCCGGGACGTGACCCCTGAGGAGCTGCACGACGCGGAGATCGACGTCGTCGTCCTCCAGCGGCCGCACGAGGTCGACCTCGTCGAGCGCTGGACCGGCCGCCGGCTGGGAACCGACCTGCCCGCGCTGTACCTGGAGCACAACGCGCCGACCGAGCACGCTGTGCGTAGTGAGCATCCGGCCCTCCGGGACCCCCGGCTGCACGACGCGCCGGTCGTCCATGTCACGGCGTTCAACGCGATGGCCTGGGACTGCGGGGGCCGGCCGACCATCCTCGTGGAGCACGGCATCCCCGACCCGGGTGCGCGCTACAGCGGCACCGACGCCTCCCTCGCGGTGGTCGTCAACGAGCCGGTCAGGCGGTGGCGTGTCGCGGGCAGCGACCTCGTGCTCGACATGGCCCGCTGCCTCCCGGTGTCCGTCTACGGCCTCGGTTCGGACGGGCTCGGTGCGCTCGCGGAGGAGCGCTCCCTTCCGGGACTGGACCGCAGCCGGTGCCACAGCGTCGGGCAGCACCAGCTGCACGAGGCGATGGCCCGTCACCGGGTCTACTTCCACCCCTACCGCTGGACGAGCCTGGGCCTGTCGCTCATCGAGGCGATGACCATCGGGATGCCGGTCCTGGCCCTGTCCACGACCGAGGCCCCCGAGGCGGTGCCCCCTGGTGCGGGACTCGTCACCAATGACCTGGCTCGGCTCCGGGCGACCGCCCGGCACCTGCTGGCCGACCCGGAGGAGGCGCGGGCCCGGGGCGAGGTGGCGCGGTCCCACGCCCTCAACCGCTTCTCGCTCACCCGGTTCCTCGTCGACTGGGACCAGGTCCTGAAGGAGGTGGCAGCGTGAGGATCGCCATGGTGTCGGAGCACGCCAGCCCGCTCGCCGCGCTCGGCGAGGCGGATGCGGGCGGCCAGAACGTCCACGTCGCCGAGCTGGCGCTCGGTCTGGCCCGGCTGGGCCACGAGGTGCAGGTCTACACCCGACGTGACGACGCAGCCCTGCCCGAACGGGTCGCCGTCGCCCCGGGCGTGTGTGTCGTGCACGTTCCGGTGGGTCCCCCCCGGACCGTGCCGAAGGACGACCTCCTTCCGCACATGGATGCGTTCGCCGACTGGATGGCCGAGGACTGGCAGCGGACCGGTGACCCTGACGTCGTGCACGCCCACTTCTGGATGTCGGGGCTCGCCGCCCTGCGGGCCGGACGCGCACGGGGTGTCCCCGTGGCGCAGACGTTCCACGCCCTCGGGAGCGTCAAGCGGCGACACCAGGGCCAGTCCGACACGAGCCCGCCCGAGCGGCTGGAGCTGGAGCGGTGGATCGCGCGGGAGGCGGATGCCGTCATCGCGACGTGCCGCGACGAGGTGGAGGAGCTCGCCGACATGGGCGTCCGGACGGCTCACGTCCACGTCGTCCCCTGCGGTGTCGACACCGCGCACTTCTCCCCGTCCGGCCCGGCCTGGGACCACGGCCTGCCCCGTGGTCGCCGAGCACGGCTGCTGGCCGTCGGCCGGCTCGTCGAGCGCAAGGGTTTCGACCTCGCGGTGCGCGCCCTGCCGGACCTCCCGGATGCCGAGCTCGTGGTCGTCGGAGGCCCACCGGTGGAGCGGCTCGATGCGGACCCCGAGGCCCGCCGCCTCCGGGCACTCGCCGAGGAGCTCGGCGTGGGCGACCGGCTTCTGCTGACCGGGCAGCGGCCCCACGAGGCCATGCCGGCCATCTACCGCTCCGCCGCCGTCGTGCTCGCGGTGCCGTGGTACGAGCCGTTCGGCATCACGCCCCTCGAGGCCGCGGCGTGCGGCCGTCCCCTCGTCGGCAGCGCGGTCGGAGGTCTGCTCGACTCCGTGGAGGACGGCGTCTCCGGCCGCCTCGTCCCCCCGCGCGACGTGGAGGCCCTGGCCTCGGCGGTGCGTGGCCTGCTGGCGGACCCCGACGGGGCGGCGCGGATGGGCCGCAGGGCACGTGCCCGAGCGGTCGAGCTGTTCGACTGGTCCGTCGTCGCGGCGCGCACCGAGGGGGTGCTCGAGATGACGGCCGCCCGGCGTGTGCCCGACCAGCGCCGTGGGGCGGCCACCGGACGGGGAGAACCTGGGCCGTCGTGGCTGCACGTGCACGCCGCGGAGGTGGACGGTGGCATGCGGTCCCTGCTCGGCCAGTCCGACCGCATCCGGTCCTGGGGTGAACAGCTGGCCACGACGCTGGTGGACGGCGGTCGCCTGCTCGCCGTGGGGAACGGTGGTAGCGCAGCGGAGGCCCAGCACCTCACCGCCGAGCTCGTGGGTCGATGCTTCACCGACCGCCGGCCGCTCTCGGCCATCGCCCTGTGCGCGGAGACCTCGAGCCTCACCGCGATCCTCAACGACTACGGGCCCGACGAGGTGTTCGCCCGGCAGGTCGAGGCGCACGGCCGCCCGGGTGACGTGCTCGTGCTGCTCTCGACCAGCGGCACGAGCAGCAACGTGCTGCACGCCGCCAAGCGCGGGAGCGAGAGGGGCCTGCGGGTGTGGGCGCTGACCGGCCCGGGCCCGAACCCCCTCACCGGCCTCGCCGACGAGTCGCTCGTCGTGGAGGCACCGAGCACCGCAGCCGTCCAGGAGGTGCAGCTCGTCGCCATCCACGCGCTGTGCGCCGCCCTCGACGACGCCCTCACCGCGCGCGGTCTCATGGAGGCCGGTCCCGTGTGTCGGCAGGTCTCGTGAACCGCCGCCATGTCGTCGTCGTCGGCGACAGCCTCCTCGACCGCGACGTCCACGGACACGTCGACCGGGTCTGCCCGGACGCCCCGGCACCCGTCGTCGACGTCGACACGGTGTGCCCGCGGCCGGGCGGTGCGGGTCTCACCGCCCTGCTGGCGAGGGGGGACGGGGTCGACGTGACCCTCGTCGCGCCGCTGGCCCACGACGCGGACGGACGGGAGCTGTCCGAGCTGCTCCGCGGAGCCGGGGTCCGCGTCATCGCGCTGGGCCACGAAGGCCCGACGAGGGTCAAGACGCGGGTGCGGGCCGGCGGCCAGTCGATCGCCCGCATCGACACCGGAGGCCCGGGCCGTCCGATGGGCGGCCTGACGCCGGACGGGACGGCTGCGGTGGCCGAGGCGGACGTCGTGCTCGTGTCCTGCTACGGCGGCGGAGTGACGGCGGACCCGACGGTCCGGGACGCCCTCCGGCGGCGGGCCCGGAGGCGCCCGGTGGTGTGGGACCCCCATCCGCGGGGCGCGGACCCCGTCGAGGGGTGCGCCCTCGTCACACCCAACCTCACCGAGGCCAGGACCTGGGCCCGGATGCCGGACGCGCCCGGGGACGTCGTCGCCCGAGGTCTCGTCGAGAGGTGGTCCGCCGCCGCTGTCGCGGTGACCGGTGGGTACCGGGGAGCATGGGTCGCCACGACGGCGAGCGAACCGCTCTTCGCACCGGCCGTCCCGGCATCGGGTGACACCTGCGGCGCCGGGGACCGCTTCGCCGCCGCGGCGGCGGGCGCGCTCGCCCACGGCCGCACGACGAGCGAGGCCGTCGTCGACGCGGTGGCCCGGGCCGGTGAGTTCGTCGCTGCCGGCGGCGCGTCCGGCATCCGCCCGGTCGTGCGCACCGGGCCAGGTCCGGCCGACGGGACGGCTGCGGCGGCCGCTCCTCCACTCCGGCACGACGAGCGGGTGACCCCGGAGGCGGCGGAGTCCTTCCTGCGCGACCTCCGCCGGCGAGGCGGGGTGCTCGTGGCCACCGGCGGGTGCTTCGACGTCCTCCACGCCGGGCACGTCGCCACCCTCCAGGCGGCCCGTGCCCTCGGCGACGGGCTCGTCGTCCTGCTGAACTCCGACGCCTCCGTCCGCCGCCTCAAGGGGCCCGCGCGGCCCGTGCACTCCCACGACGACCGGGCCCGGGTCCTGCTCGGCCTCTCGTGCGTCGACGCCGTGGTGGTCTTCGACGAGGACGACCCGAGCCGGGCGCTGCGGCGGATTCGCCCGGACGTCTGGGCCAAGGGCGGCGACTACGAGGACGCCGACCTGCCCGAGGCGGCGGTCGTCCGCTCCTGGGGCGGCCGTGTCGTCCTCCTCCCCTACCTCTCCGGTCGGTCGACGACCGCCGTCCTGCAGTCCATCGAGTCAGGAGACCCCCTGTGAGCACCACCTCCCCCACTCCGATCTCGCCCTCGCTGGGCACGGTGTTCGTCACGGGCGGGTCGAGCGGCCTCGGCGCCTCCGTCGTCGCCGCCGTCACCAAGGCGGGGGGGACCGCGGCGGTGATCGACCTCGTCCCGCCGGAGGATGCCGGCCTGGCGCACGCGGTCGCCGACCTCTCGGACTCCGCAGCGGCGGCCGCCGCTGTGGACGACCTCGTGGCGGTGGTCGGGCCGCCCGACGCCGTCGTCACCGCCGCCGGCACGGATGCGTGCGGCCCCCTGTCGGCGGTCAGCACGGAGGACTGGGAGCGGGTGGTCCGGGTCAACCTCTTCGGCACGGCCGCCGTCGTCCGGGCGGCCCTGCCCCACCTCGAGGAACGCGGAGGCAGGGTCGTCACCGTCGCCTCGACGCTCGGCCTGCGAGCGGTGGGTGACGCGACGGCATACTGCGCCAGCAAGTTCGGCGTCGTGGGGTTCACCCGGGCCCTCGCCGCGGAGCTCGCCGGCCGGGTCGGCGTCACCCTGCTGGTGCCCGGGGGGATGCGGACCCGGTTCTTCGACGGGCGCACCGAGCAGTACCGTCCGGGGCCGGATGCCGTGCTCAACCACCCCGACGACGTCGCCGCCGCGGTGTTGGTCGCCTTGCAGCAGCCGCCCGGGTGCGAGGTGCGCGAGCTCGTCGTCGCCACCTCGACGGAGCCCTCCTGGCCGTGACCCACGTCCTCGTCCTGCGCGCACTCGGACTCGGTGACCTGCTCACCGCGGTTCCGGCCCTGCGGGGCCTGCGCCGCGCCTGGCCGGGGTCGCGCGTCACCCTGGCCGCTCCGGCGGCCCTCGGCCACTGGCTGGCCTCCCTGGGCGTCGTCGACGACACCGTCGAGGTCGACGGCCTCGAGGAGCACCCGAGGTTCCTCACTGCCGTGGGGCGGCCGGCCGTGGCCGTCAACCTGCACGGCCGCGGTCCGCAGAGCCACCGCCTGCTCGCCCGGCTCGGCGCCGGACGCCTCCTGGCGTTCGCCAGCGAGGAGGCCAGCCACGACGGGCCCCCGTGGCGCTCCGACGAGCACGAGGTCGACCGGTGGATCAGGTTGAGTACGTCGGCGGGCGGCCGGGCGACAGCCGAGGACCTGCGCCTCCCGGAGCCGGGACCGCGAGCCGGCCACGTGGTCGTGCACCCGGGCGCCGCATCGGCGTCCCGGTGCTGGCCGGTGGACCGCTGGGCCGCGGTGGCCGCGGCCCTCGCCGCCCAGGGCTGCCGGGTCGTCGTGACCGGCACCCGCGCCGAGGCCGGCCGGTGCGCGGTGGTGGCGGGAGCCGCCGGGGTCGAGGACCGCTGCGGCCGGGAGACGTTCGCGGCGCTGGCGCGGACCGTGGGAACGGCACGCCTCCTGCTCAGCGGCGACACCGGGGTGGCCCACCTGGCCACGGCGTTCGGGACACCGTCGGTGACGCTGTTCGGGCCCGTCTCACCGGCGTTGTGGGGACCCCGCGTGGACGGCGACGTCCACCGCGTCCTGTGGCGAGGCGGCCCCCAGGACCTCCGTCCGGGGAACCCGCACGGGAACGACGTCGACGAGCGCCTCGCGGCGATCGGCGTCGCGGAGGTCATCGAGGAGGCCGAACGCCTCCTGTGGGACGCTCAGGCCGTCCGTGGGGCTCCGCCGCCGACGACGGTGGCCGACTCGTCCTCCAGCGACGCCTGACCGAACCACTCCACCGTCCGGGCGAGACCGTCGGTCCAGGGGACGCGAGGTCGCCAGCCGAGCAGCTCCTCGGCCAGTGTCGTGTCGGGTCGGCGGACCTTCGGGTCGTCGACCGGGAGGGCGATGTGCTCGATCGCCGAGGCGGACCCGACGGCGGCCAGGACGTCCTTCGCGATGCGAAGCACCGTGAGCTCCTCGGGGTTCCCGAGGTTCACCGGCCCGGGGTGACCGCTCGCCGCGAAGGCCAGGACACCGCGCACGAGGTCGTCGACGAAGCAGACCGACCGCGTCTGGGCCCCGTCGCCCGCCACCGTGAGCGGCTCCCCGAGCAGGGCCTGCCGGATGAAGGTCGGGATGGCGCGTCCGTCGTGCGGCCGCATCCGCGGGCCGTACGTGTTGAAGATCCGGACGATGCCCGTGTCGACGCCCTCGTGGTCCCGGTACGCCGTCGTCAGGGCCTCCCCGAAGCGCTTGCCCTCGTCGTAGACGCCCCGTGGGCCGATCGGGTTCACATGCCCCCAGTAGCTCTCCGGCTGCGGATGGCACTGCGGGTCGCCGTAGACCTCCGAGGTCGACGCCAGGACGAAACGGGCACCCTTGTCCTTGGCGAGGCCCAGGGCGTGCCAGGTGCCGAGCGAGCCGACCTTGAGGGTCTCTACCGGCATCCTCAGGTAGTCGACGGGCGAGGCCGGTGAGGCGAAGTGGAGCACGAGGTCCACCGGTCCGGGGACGTGGACGAAGTCGGTGACGTCACAGCGCAGGAGCCGGAAACCTGGGTCGTGGAGGAGGTGCGCCACGTTGCTCGGTGACCCGGTGACGAAGTTGTCGAGCGCCAGGACCTCCGCACCCTGGTCGACCAGGGCCGTGCACAGGTGGCTGCCGAGGAAACCGGCCCCCCCGGTGACGACGACCCGGCGTGGGGCACGGCCCTCACGCGTGGCGCCGGGAGACCGGCTCTTCCGGTGCCGTGCGTGGGCGCGGGCCATGCGGTGCTCCTCCTGGCGACATCGGCGGTGACGCTCCGGTACGCCTCCTTGATACCCGCGAAGTGGTGGCAGAACCGTCGCATCGGTGCAGGTGTGGAGCGGGGAACCGGTGGGTACCCGCATCGACGACCACCCGTTCATCGCACAGGAGGATCCATGTCCAGCCATTCCACTGCCAGCACGACGACGGCGCGTACGGCCCGGACGGCGGTGCAGAAGGCAGCTCTCGCCGTCGGTGTCGTGTTCCTCGTCATCGGCATCCTCGGCTTCGTCCCGGGGATCACCACGGACTACGGCGACCTCAGCCTGGCCGGTCACGAGTCGGAGGCCAAGCTGCTCGGAATCTTCCAGGTCTCCATCCTGCACAACCTCGTCCACCTCCTCTTCGGCGCCGCGGGCATCGCCATGGCGCGGCGCGTCGACTCGGCCCGGACGTACCTGCTCGTCGGTGGAGCGATCTACCTCGTGCTCTGGCTCTACGGCCTGCTCATCGACAAGACGTCCGACGCCAACTTCGTCCCCGTCAACAGCGCCGACGACTGGCTGCACTTCGTGCTGGGTGTGGGCATGATCGCCCTCGGTTTCCTCACCACGCGCCGTACGGCCGTCGCCGACCGTCGGTGACCTCCTCCGCCGACGCCGCGCCCGGGGTGGAGACGCCCCGGGCCGGCGTCGCGCTCGTCCTCGGTGCCTCCCGCGGCCTGGGCCTCCTCGTGGCCCGCGACCTGGTGGACCGTGGGTTCGTGGTCCACGGCTGTGCCCGGGACGCCGCAGAGCTCGAGGAGGCCGCCCACAGCCTGGTGCCCTCGATGTTCGTCCCCCATGTCTGCGACGTGCGCGACCCGGATGCCGTGGTGGCCCTGGTGGAGGACGTCCTGGCGGACGAGGGGCGGATCGACGTCGCCCTGCACGTGGCCGGCGTGATCCAGGTCGGACACGCCGACGCCCTCACCCTCGGGCACTACCAGGACGCCATCGACACGATGCTGTGGGGACCGGTGCACCTCGCGCTCGCCGTGCTGCCCTCCATGAGGGATGCCGGCCACGGTCGGCTCGGCGTCGTCAGCTCCATCGGCGGCCTCGTCGCCGTCCCGCGCCTCGTTCCCTACTCGGTCGCCAAGTTCGGTGCCGTGGGCCTCGCCGAAGGCCTCCATGCCGAGCTCGCCGGCACCGGTGTGACCGTGACCGCGGTGACACCCGGGCTGATGCGCACCGGCAGCCACCTCCACGCGCGCTTCGTGGACGCCCCCGAGGCCGACTACGCATGGTTCGCGCCCGCGGCATCCCTGCCCGGCCTGAGCATCTCCGCCGACCGGGCCGCGCGCAGGATCGTCTCAGGGGTCCTGGCGGGGCGGCCCACGGTGGAGCTGACGCCACTGACGATCCTCGCCAGGCGGGTCCACGGGTTGGCCCCCGCGACGACGGTTCGGGGTCTCGGCCTCGCGAGCCGGCTGCTCCCGGGACCCCGGACCCGCGCCGCGGACCCGCTGTCCACAGCTGCTCCGGCCGTCGAGGGGCAGGCGGCGAAGGAACGGCTGTCCTCCCGGGTCGTCGACCTGCTGAGCACCCTCGGGGACCGGGCCGCGCGGCGGAACAACGAGGTCCCGCAGGTCCAGCGCTAGCTAGCGCAGGGTGCCGGACCGCGCCTGCTCCATCAACCGGCGCGCGGCGTCGCCGAGCGACAGCCGCTCCTGCGCGGCAATGCGGATGAGCGCGTCGAACGCCTCGGGCATGTCCAGGGACCGCGTCTGGGCCAGCGCGCCCTTCGCGCGTTCGACGACCGCCCGTCCCTCGAGGGCCTCGCGGAGGCTGACCGTGAGGTCCCTGTCAGCGAGGTGCGTGCTGAGGATGAGCATCGTGGCGGCATCCGCGAAGGGCTGGCAGTCCATCGTCGTCGCCCCGTCGAGGTCGGCCTCCGCTCGGAAGAGGTTGAGCGCGCCGAAGCAGCGGCCGTGCCAGTGCAGGGGGGCCGTGGCGACGGTGGCGTAGCCCGAGGCGACGATCGCCCGGCCGGTCGCCGGCCACCGTCCGAGGATCGCCTCGGTGCCCGACTCCGCGACGGCGGCGGAGGTGCGGATGCTGTCGATGCACGGGCCCTCGTCGGCCTGCACCTGGTACATCTCGAGGTCGGCGACCCGGTGGCTCGTCGCGGCGAGGAGCTCGAGGGTGCCCGCCTCGGTCTCGACCAGCACCGCAGCGGCGTCCGCGGGCACGACGTCGACCACTCCCTTGAGCAGGGCCGCCAGGGCGCCGGTGACGTCCGGTGCCCCGGACACCATGCTGGCCGTGGCACCGGCGAGCAGGTCGGAGACGGTGGTGGTGTTCATGTGGACTCGATCTCCTGCTGGGGGCTGGCTGAGAAGGTCAACCGGTGGCTGATGACGTCGTGGGCACTCTGGCCGACGCTCTGCTCGTGCGAGTAGGCGTGGGCTCGGATGAGGGCGAGGGCGTCGTCCTCCGGGACGCCGAGCTGGGCGACGACCATCCCGGTCGCCTGGTGCACCTCCGCGCGCTCTCCCCAGGGGCCCTGTCCCGCCTCGTGCTGGGTCGCACCGTCAGCGGCCAGGGCCGCGGCCAGGACCCTCGTGACGGTCGCCGCGGCGTCGAGGTCCAGCTCGCTCCCGGCTCGTCCGGTGTGCAGGGTGAGGACGCCGATGACCTGGTTGCCCTCGCCGATCGGCAGCGCGTGCACGACGAGGGGCGCCAGGCCGGTGAGCTCGGCGGACTCCAGGAGAGGCCACCGGGCATCCGGGGCGTCGTCGGGGGTGCGGATCTCGAGCCGGGAGTAGGAACCGGTGTCGAAGGCCTCGGGCCCGGGGCCCTGACCCAGCACGTCCTGCTGCTCCTCGATGACGAGCGCCGCGTCGTCGGTGGTGCAGAGGGTCACGCGCTCGGGCCGGGTGTACGCCAGGGTGATGGCGCCACCGTCGCAGCCCAGCACGCCGGCGGCCGCCCGGCACATCCTCGCAGGGAGGGGCACAGCGTCATGGGCCCCTTCCACGATCCCCTGGGCGAGGCGGGTGAGGAGGTCGTCGACTTCAGCCACCAGCTCCCCACCCCCTCTGCGTTGCGCAACCACGAGCACCCGATCGACGGGTTGCCTCCAACGTACTCCCAGCCACCGCGTCGAAGGGTGCGCCGAGGTGCGCGGACGCGCTGCGCGTACCGGATCACGCACCGATGACCTGGCGGCGGAGGTCGCCTCCCGCGCCACGGACCTCGGGTGGACCGTCGGCGCCACGGAGTCCCTCACGAGTGGGGCCGTCTCCTCCGCCCTGGGCCTGCTGCGGATGGCGCCCGGTGCCCGCTCCCGGGCCCGCGCCTGACCTCGTCGCGCGGCCGGGCTGCGGTCGCGCCAGCCTCAGCCGCTGCCGCTCGGCCCCAGGTCCTTCGTCGCCGGACCCTCGATCCGGATGCCGTCCGCGGTGAACCTCGAGCCGTGCAGCGGGCAGTCCCAGCTCCGTTCGACGTCGTTCCACGACACCACGCCTGCGAGGTGGGTACACACGGCGCTGATCCGGCAGGTCCGTCCGTCGACGGTGGAGACGGCCGTCGGGCCGAACGGACCGCCCTCGACCCTGCCCGCACCCTCGGCGGGGGGGTCACTCGGGACTGCGGGCAGCGCCCGCACGACTCGGTCGGCGACCCAGCGGAACCCCACCGATCCGTTGTGCCGCAGCGACGAGGCGACGTCCCGGGGGTTCACCCCCACCGAGCGGAGCCCCGACGCGTACTCGGGCGGCTCGCCCATGAGGTCCCCGACGAGCACGTGGGCGGCCGCCGCGGCATTCGTCATCCCCCACTTGTCGAACCCGGTGGCGACGAGGAGCGAGCCGCCCGTCCCCGGGAGAGCGCCCACGCTGGGCACCTGCCTGGACGTGCGGTAGTCCTGCGCGGACCAGGACCAGAGCGGGTCGCCCACCGCGAAGTGCCGATGCGCCCACTCGTCGAGCTCGTCGGCCTTGGCGCGGGTCGATCCCCCGCGGCCGGTCTCGTGGTCGTTGCCGCCGACGAGGAGCAGGTCGCCGTCGGGGTCGGGAGCCGTGCGCACCGACCGCGTCGGGGAGTCGAGCGACAGGGACATCCCCCGCGGCACCCGGCCGGAGTCGGGGAGGCGGTAGGCCATGGCGTAGGAGCGGCTCGCTCGCAGCCGGGCGAAGTGCAGGCCCCGGTCGAGCACCGGGTACTGGGTCGCCAGGACGACTCGCGTGGCGACGACCTCGCCGGCAGTGGTCGCCACGCGCCAGGGCCGCGACCACGACGCGCCCGTGACGCGAGCGCCCTCGACGAGCGTGCCACCGAGGGCGGTGAGCTCTTCCCGCAGGGCGCCGATGACCTCGAGAGGGTCGAACTGCGCCTGGTCCGGCAGGCCGATCGCAGCGCGCACCGGAAAGGGCAGGCCGGCGTCCTCGAGGTCCTCGACGGCCAGCCCCGCCGCGCGCGCCACCTCCGCCTCCCGGGTGACCTTGCGGGCGCCCTCGTCGGTCACGGCATACGTCACGGCGAGCTGCGCCTGCACGTCCACGTCACGCTTGCGCAGCTCCTCGAGCAGCCAGAGCTGCCCCGCCCGGTTGGCCCGCACGTAGGCGGAGACCACGTCGGCGCCGGCGTGCTCGTGGAGCCGCTGGAGCACCGAGCCCTGGAGCAGGCTCAGCTTCGCGGTGCTGTGCCCGGTCGTGCCCGCCCCGGCTGCCCGGCCGTCCACCACGACCGGCGGATGGCCCGCCCGGGCAAGGAGGACGGCAGTGCACAGCCCGGTGAGGCCCGCACCCACGACGAGGACGTCGGCGGCACCCGGAAGCGCGTCCGGCGCCGG
>JAQSWG010000129.1 GCA_029266735.1 Ornithinibacter sp. | reverse complement strand
GCGTGGTCGTCGGACAGCCGCTCGAGGTGGTGGTCCAGGGCGTACAGGCCGGCTGCGGCGAGGATGCCGACCTGCCGCATCCCCGCGCCGTAGCGCTTGCGCCACACGCGCGCCTCGCCCATCCGCTCGGCCGAGCCGACGAGCACCGAACCCACCGGGGCGCCGAGCCCCTTGGACAGGCAGACGCTGACGGTGTCGAACTGCTCGCCGTAGGCGGCGAGCGGCACTCCGCTCGCGACGTGGGCGTTCCACAGGCGCGCACCGTCCAGGTGCATCGCCACGCCGAGATGCTTCGTGGCAGAACGCACCTCGCAGATCGCCTCGATGGGCTGCACCGTCCCACCGCCGAAGTTGTGGGTGTTCTCGACGACCACGAGAGCCGTCTCGACCTGGTAGGGCCCGACGCCCGTCGTGACGAGGGACATCGGACCCGTCGGGTCCAGCAGCCCTCGCTCCGACGGCCACGACCGGCTCGTGATGCCGGAGAAGGCCGCTGCGGCGCCCAGCTCGGCCCGCAGGACATGGGCCTGCTGGTCGGCGACGAGCTCCTGGCCGGGCGCGACGTGCAGGCGCACACCGAGCTGGTTGGCGAGCGACCCCGTCGGCGAGAAGAGGCCGGCCTCGTGGCCGAGGAGCGCGGCCACGCGCTCCTCGAGGGCCGAGACGGTGGGGTCCTCCCCGAAGACGTCGTCACCCACGTCGGCACCGGCCATCGCCGAGCGCATGGCGGCGGTGGGGCGGGTCAGGGTGTCGGAGAGGAGGTCAGCGGCATACGCGGCCATCTCGCCGTCAGTCCTCGTTGAGCATCTCGGCAACGAGGAACGCCAGCTCCAGGCTCTGCTGGTGGTTGAGCCGGGGGTCGCACACCGACTCGTACCGCAGGTTGAGGTCGGCGTCGAGGATCTTCTCCGACCCCCCGATGCACTCCGTGACGTCGTTACCGGTGAGCTCGACGTGGATGCCGCCGGGGACCGTGCCGAGGCCGCGGTGCACCTCGAAGAAGCCCTCGACCTCTTCGACGACGTCGTCGAAGTCGCGCGTCTTGTATCCGGAGGCTGACTCGTAGGTGTTGCCGTGCATGGGGTCGCAGACCCACGTCACGGAGGCGCCCGAGGCGGTGACCTTCTCGACGATCGTCGGGAGCGCCTCCCGGATCCGGCCGGCGCCCATCCGCGTGATGAAGGTGAGGCGGCCGGGTTCACGGTCGGGGTCGACCTTGTCGATGATCCGCAGGAGGTCGTCGGTGTCGGCGTCGGCGGAGACCTTGATGCCCACGGGGTTGCGGACGGAGGCCACGAAGTCGATGTGGGCACCGTCGAGGTGGCGGGTCCGCTCGCCGACCCAGACGAAGTGTCCCGACGTGACGTAGAGCTCGCCGGTGCGGGAGTCCACCCGCGTCATCGGGCGCTCGTAGTCGAGGACGAGGGCCTCGTGGGCCGAGAAGAACTCCGTCGTGCGCATCGCCTCGAAGTCGGCGCCGCACGCCTGCATGAACTTCATCGCCTTGTCGATGTCCTTGGCGAGCCGCTCGTACCGGACGTTGGCGGCGTTCGCGACGAAGCCGCGGTTCCAGTCGTGGACGTGCCGCAGGTCCGCGAAGCCGCCCGTCGTGAAGGCGCGGACGAGGTTCAGGGTGGCGCTGCTCGCGTGGTAGGCCCGGACCAGGCGCTGCGGGTCGGGCGTGCGCGCGGCGAGTGTGAAGTCGAAGTCGTTGACCATGTCGCCGCGGTAGGCGGGCAGCGTCACGCCTTCCCGGGTCTCCTCGCCGCTGCTGCGCGGCTTGGCGTACTGACCGGCCATCCGGCCCACCTTGACCACCGGCACGGAGGCCCCGTAGGTCAGCACCGCGGCCATCTGGAGGATCGTCTTGACCCGGTCACGGATGTTGTCGGCGGTCGCGGACGCGAAGGTCTCGGCGCAGTCCCCGCCCTGGAGCACGAACGCCTCGCCACGAGCCACCGACGCCATGCGCTGGCGCAGCACGTCGCACTCACCGGCGAAGACCAGCGGCGGGTAGCTCGCCAGCGTCGCCACCGCCTCGTCGAGCGCGGCCCGGTCCGGCCAGACCGGCTGCTGGGAAGCAGGCAGGTCGGCACCGGCGGCGACGCGCTGGCGGGGTTCCGGGGCGGTGGTCGTGCTCACGAGGATCAAGGATAGGTCCAGGCGTCAGGGGCCTCTCTGACGCCCGTATGCCGGTATGCGGTCCGCCCCCCACCGCGACCTCCCCGAGGCGGGGGGCGCGGCGGGACGGGCCCCGGGGGCCGGGACCTGGGACCGGGTCAGGGGCCGGGGTCGTCCTCGAGGCCGCGCGCCAGGGCGAAGCGCACGAGCTCGACGCGGTTGTGCAGGTGCAGCTTCCCCAGCGTGTTCTGGACGTGGTTCTGCACCGTGCGGTGGGAGAGGAAGAGCTCGGCGGCGATCTCCTTGTACGACATGCCGGTCGCGACGAGCCGGAGCACCTCGATCTCACGCGGGGTGAGCTCCGGCATCTGCGCGGGACGCCCCTCCGCGGGCGCGGCAGCCGGGTCGAGCCCGTCGCCCGGGTCGGGCTCCGCGGCCATCCTGCGGAACTCGCCGAGCACGAGACCGGCGAGGCCGGGAGTGAAGACGGCCTCGCCCCGTGCCGTGGCGCCCACGGCGTCGACGATCTCCTGCGCGGAGGCCGACTTCACGAGGTAGCCGGTGGCCCCGGCCTTGATCGCCGCCAGCACGTCGTGCTGCTCACCGCTCGCCGAGAGGATGAGCACCCGGGTGGGCAGGTCCCCGATCGCCCGGCACACCTCGTCCCCCCGCATCCCCGGGAGGTTGAGGTCGAGCACGAGCACGTCCGGGCGGGTGGCCCGGGACCGCCGGACCGTGGCCGGACCATCAGTCGCCGTCGCGACGACCCGAAAGCCGTGGGCCACGAGGTCGCGCTCGAGGGCCGACAGCCACAGGGGGTGGTCGTCGGCCACGAGGACGGTCGGCGCTTCGTGGTCGCTCATCGGCGCTCCGGGGCGGGGCGGGGAACCGTCATCCGGACGATGCACCCGCCTCCCGGCCGTGTCGTCCACGTGGCGGAGCCGCCGAGGTCCTCGATCCGACCCCGCACGGAGGTGCTGACACCCATCCGACCGCGCTCGGATGCCGTGAGGAGGTCGGCGAGCTCGGCGCCTGACCCGTTGTCCCGGATCGTCAGGTCGATGCCGGCGGAGTCTCCCTCGAGGAGGACCCAGGCCCGAGCACCGGGTCCGGCGTGCTTGGCGACGTTGTCCAGTGCCGCCGCGACGGCAGCGTCCACCTCGCTCGCGAGACGGGCGTCGACGACGACCGGGTGCGCCGGCACGGACACCGAGAGGCCCGGGCCCTCTCTCGCGGTGAGCACCACGCGGAGGTCGACCTCCCCGCCTTCCACGCCACGCAGGTCCGGGCCGACCGTGAAGACGTCCGGCGACCCCGTCCCGGAGACGAAACGCCGCAGGGACCGTTCCTGCTCGGCCGCGAGAGCCGAGAGGTCGGCGGCCTCACCGCCGATCTCCGCTCCCCGCCGATGGATGTAGGCGAGCGACTGGAGGACCCCGTCGTGGACGACGCGGGCGATCCGCTCCCGCTCGTGGAGCCGCTCACGCTCGAGGAGCACCTGCTCCTCCGACTCGAGGCCACGTCGGGCCAGGTCCACGGCGAGTCCGATGAGACCACCGAGGAGGAAGAGCAGCACGATGTTGTGGACGGTCGACTGCGTGGGGGTGCCGACCTCGACCAGGTCGGCCAGGGCGATGACACCCGCGGCGGCGAGCCCGCCACGGGCCCCGGCGACCACCGCTCCCCCGGCGACCGAGCCGGCCGCCCACAGGGTCGGGATGGTGAACTGTCCGGCGGCGATGGCCTCCGGCGTCTCGGCCAGCATCGTGGCGAGGATGCCGCCCACAGCGATCGTCACTTCGACGACGACGACCCGCACCGTGCGCCGACGGTAGAAGAGCAGCCCGACCGACCACGCGGCCATCACGCCGATGACGAGCCAGGCGACCCACGGACGCACCATGGTGTCCTGACGCTGCCAGGTCAGCCAGGCGGCATACAGCGCGGCGAGCGGTCGGAAGACGTCGAGCCCCCGGTGGAACGACTCCACGACGACCGGCTCCCGCCGGCCGGTCCGGGCGGACCGCGGCCCGAGCACACCCACGCCCGCTCGTCCCCGTCAGCTCGCGCGGCGCTCGGGACCGGCGTCCCCCTCGAGGCCCTCGGCGTCGAGCGCCTCCTCGAGCTCCGACACCGCCCGCCCGGGATGGGCGGCCTCCGCCGCCTCCTTGGCCCGGTTCTTCTTGTCGCGGGCGATGCGGTCCTTCATGGCGCTGGCGTACATGTCGACGTACTCCTGCCCGGACAGCTCCATGAGCGCGTACATGATCTCGTCGGTCACCGACCGGAGGACGAACCGGTCGCCCTCCATCCCCTCGTAGCGTGAGAAGTCCAGCGGCGTCCCGATGCGCACCCCCACCCTGATGAGCTTGGGGACCTTGGTGCCGGTGGGCTGTGCCTTGTCCGTGTCGATCATCGCGACGGGGATGACGGGCACCCCGGCCTCGAGCGCCATGCGGGCGACGCCGGTCTTGCCCTTGTACAACCGGCCGTCAGGGCTCCGGGTCCCCTCGGGATAGAGCCCGAGCAGCTCACCCCGACGCAGGACTCGCAGGCCGGACCGCAGCGCCGCCTCGCTGGCCCTCCCGCCGGACCGGTCGACCGGCAGCTGCCCGACGCCCTTGAAGAACGCAGCGGTCATCCGGCCCTTGAGTCCTTCGCCGGTGAAGTAGTCGGACTTCGCCAGGAAGGTCATCCGTCGCGGCACCACGAGGGGCAGGA
>JAQSWG010000040.1 GCA_029266735.1 Ornithinibacter sp. | reverse complement strand
TCGACGTGGTCACGAGGACGCCTCACGGCAGGTGCGGCACAGCCCGTGCACGGCGGCGTGGGAGACGTCCGAGGCGAACCCGAGCGACTCGTCGAGGCGCGCAACGAGCTCGTCCGCCGTGCTGAGCGGCGCCTCGCCGACCCACCCGCACCCCCGGCACACGACGTGCAGGTGGGTGGCGTGCTCGGCCAGGTGGTAGCTCGGAGCCCGGTGGTCGACGTGCGTGTGACCAACCAGGCCGAGCTCGGAGAGGGCGTCGAGCGCGCGGTAGACGGTGGACGACGGAACGCTTCCACCACCGTCGCCCCCGACCGCCTCGACGATCTCGTCAGGCGTCGCATGACCCAGCCCACCCACTGCCGCGAGGACACGCTCGCGCTGCGAGGTGAGGCGCTTGCCCCGCGCACGCAGCCGCTCGCCGAGGTCACTCATGCTCCCAATGTAAGCCGAGCTGCCCGGGCTGCCAGAGCCCGCACCTACACTGGCCCGGTGAGTGAGCAGGGTCTGGATGCGCTCGAGGCGGGTATGCGCTCCCCCCAGGACGATGAGCGGCAGCCCGATCGCGGTGGGCGCGAACGGCGCTCGGGCCGCAGCGGGGTGAAGCGCGCCTTCATCGTCCTCGGGATGTTGGTGCTGGTGGTCGCCGTCGCCGTCGCTGGTTTCGTCGGCTACCTCGGCTACACGGTGAACGACAACATCACCCAGGAGGCCCTGCTACCCGAGGAGCGTCCACCGGTCACCGCGCCCGACGGCCAGCCCGTCGCGGAGACCGGCACCGGCACGAACTTCCTCGTCCTCGGGGCCGACAACCGGGGCGACGGGGAGGGCGGCAGGTCCGACGTCATCGTGCTCATCCACGTCCCGGAGGACCCCAGCTCGATCCAGATGATCCACTTCCCCCGCGACCTCTACGTCGACATCCCGGGTCGCGGCAAGAACAAGATCAACGCTGCGTACGCCTTCGGTGGCGAGCCGCTGCTCGTCCAGACCATGGAGAACCTCCTCAAGGTCCGCATCCACCACGTGGCCCGGACCGACTTCGACGGCTTCGAGAAGATGACGGATGCCGTCGGCGGCGTTCGCGTGTACGCCGAGGAGGGCAGCGACGGCTCCGGCAACGGCGGCCCCGTGGTCATCCAGGAGGGGTGGAACGAGCTCAACGGGGAGGAGGCCCTGGCCTTCGTCCGTGAGCGTTACACGCTCAGCGAGGGAGACATCTCCCGCGGCCGGCGCCAGCTGGCCTTCATCAAGGCCCTGCTCCTCAAGGCCACCAGCGGTGAGACGGTCACCAACCCCCTCACCGTGGCCAGGTTCACCGACGCCGCGACCGAGAACCTCGTCGTCGACCAGAACCTCGGCATCGGCGCGATGCGTGACTACGCGCTCTCGCTGCGGGACATCCGAGCCGGGGACGTCGTCTTCGCCACGGCTCCCTTCTCGGGGTTCGGCACCACGTCCGGCGGCGCGTCCATCGACATCGTCGACGAGGCGGCGATGGCGGAGCTGGGTGACGCCCTGCGCACCGACACGATGGACGAGTACGGCGACGTCTTCGTCACCCCCTGACCCCCGGACAAGCTCTGGGCACCGGGTCGCCGAACGACGCTCGACGCGGCCGAGCCGCACCGACTGCACCGAGCGTCACTCGACGCGCTTGAGCTCCGCCGAGACGTGTGACTGGAGGGGCTGCCCGACGGCCGCCATGTCCATCACCCACATGAGGTTGCTGTTGACGTAGCCGTACAAGCGGTGAGCGGCGCTGTACTCCTTGGCGAAGGGGCTCCGCATGACGCCGTCCGTGCGGACCTCGACCTTCGCCGGCTGGGCGACGCCGGCATACATCTCCACGATCCCGGTGGGGTGCGTGAGCAGCAGCTCCACGTTCGAGCCGTCATCGTGCACCGGAACCGGGCGCCAGAAGCCGACCTCGGTCGCGGATGGCCGGACCTGGTTGCCCTCCTCGTCGAGGAGCCACGTGCGAGAACGCCACTCGAGGAACGGGCGGCCATCGTGCCGGCAGACGATCTCCTGCCCGAAGCGCTGCCCCTCGATGGTGGGGTACCCCACGAGACCGGCACCCTCCCACCGTCCGACGAGCCACGCCAACGGGGCGAGCTCGTCGTGCAGGGAGGTGTCGAGGTGGAAGACCATACGCTGGAGTCTATGGACTCCGGCCCCGCCTCCCTCGTCGTCAAGGTCACCTGCGGCACGGAGGCGCTCGAGCGGCTCAACCAGGCGTTCACCGTCGCCGCGACAGCCCTCGCCGCGGACGTCGAGGTGAGCCTGTGGCTCACCGGGGACGCGACGCGCACCATGCTCCCCGGTGGGGCCGAGGGCGTCGAGCTGCCGTATGCCGTGCCGCTGGCAGACCTGCGCGACACGCTCCTCGACGGCGCACGGGTCACCGTCTGTGCCCAGTGCGCGGCGCGCCGCGGGATCACCGAGGACGACGTCCTGGCCGGCGTCGCCATCCGCGGTGCCGCCGCGTTCGTGGAGGAGCTCATGGCACCGGGTGCCCGCGCCCTCGTCTACTGAGCCGTCCCACGTCGCGGGATGCACCGGCTGGCGGCGGGGGCCCAAAGGCCCAAGAAGCACTGCGCTCAGCCGACGATCCCCAGCGCAAGGCCGTACGCGACCACACCCGGCACGAGCAGCCCCGCCGCCGCCGAGGACAGCTGGGCCCGCATCGACGCGATGGCCGGCAGGACGCTGAGCATCCGGCGGGTGGCGTGGGAGACGGCGCCGCAGAGGAAGCCGACGAGGGCCGCCGGGGCCAGGTCGGGCGCCCCGAGCACGGCCGCCGCGACGACCGAGCCCACGCCGCCGAACAGCATCGCGAGCGGCAGCATCCACGGACGCGCCCGGGTGGAGCCCGCGGCCAGGTCGGCGAGGGCGGAGAGCGCGATGCCGGCGAAACCGGCGATGGCGACCTCGCTCGCGCGGTGCTGACGGGAGAGCGGCATCCACGTGGTGCCCAGCGCGACGACGGCGATGCCGAGCGACGTCACGGAGATGGACTCGGTGAGCCGCGGCCGCCCGTCGCGTCGCACCATCTGGTGGCCGAACATCACGACGAGGCCGAGGACCAGCGCGACGGGCACGAGGCGCAGGAAGGGCTCCTCCGCGGGCAGGGCCGCCGCGGCAGGGGCCAGCACCGCCGCGACCCCGATCGCCAGGGAGGACCCGAACCGGCTGGAGGAGCCGTGCAACGCCGGCCACCCCCAGGCCACGACGATCCCGGACCACGCGAGGCCGGCGGCGAGCAGTACGGGGTCCGCGAGCAGGGCCAGGACGAGGAGAGCGGCCAGGACGATGGTGGCGGCCACGGCCAGTGGCCGACGCACGGTGGCGAGTGCCGGGAGGACCGGCCTCCGGAGGACGGCGTCGCGACGAGCCCGTCGTGCGGCCCGCGTCTCGGGAGGGGACGGCTCTCCGTCGATCCCGGCGGAGCCGGGGTCGAGGTCGGTCCGCTGGTCCTCCACGCGCGGCATCCTTCCATCATCCGCCGGCGAAGGGAGGCAGGACCTCGACCACCGCACCAGCGGGCACGGGGTCGTCCCCAGTGCTCGCCCGGCCGTCGACGAGGACCGAGCAGACGGGGAGGACGGGCCCCAGCGCCGGTCGCGAGGCGACGAGGTGACCCACGAGGTCGCCGACCGTCCGCACCCCCGGAACCGTCTCGGTGTCGACCCCGGCCGCCGCCCGGGCACCCGCCCAGTAGCGGACGGTGACCGTCTCAGCCCCGTGCTCGTCCCGATGGCTCACCTGCACGACCGCCTATCCTGATGGGCAATGGCCCAGCTCCTGCTGCTCACGAACACCTTGGCGCCCAGCGCCGAGGTCGTCCCAGCGCTCGGGTTGTTGTCCCACCATGTTCGCATCCTCCCCGCGGAGGCGTCCGCCCTCGTCGACGCTCCGCAGGCCGACGTCGTCGTCGTCGACGCCCGACGGGAGCTCGCCATGGCGAAGTCGCTGTGCCGGGTCATCTGTACGACGGGCATCTCGTCGCCGTTGATGATCGTCGTCACCGAGGGGGGCCTGGCCGGCATCACGAGTGACTGGGGCGTGGACGACGTCCTTCTCGACACCGCCGGTCCGGCCGAGGTCGAGGCGCGGTTGCGGCTGGCGCTCGGTCGCACGGTGGAGTCGGCGGTCGACGAGGGAGGACCCATCACGGCGGGAGCGCTCGTCATCGACGAGGCGACCTACTCCGTGCGCCTGCGCGGGCGCATCCTCGACCTCACCTACAAGGAGTTCGAGCTCCTCAAGTACCTCGCGCAGCACCCGGGCCGCGTCTTCACCCGTTCCCAGCTGCTCCAGGAGGTCTGGGGCTACGACTACTTCGGCGGCACGAGGACGGTGGACGTCCACGTGCGCCGGCTCCGTGCGAAGCTGGGCACCGACTACGAGGTGCTCATCGGGACCGTGCGCAACGTCGGATACCGGTTCGTCCCCGAGGTCGCCGACTCCTTCTCCGAGATCGAGTCCTGAGGTGGCGCGCACCGCGCGCGTCCTCGACGTCGACCTCGCCACGGCTGCGCTCCTGCACGACCTCTTCGCCCGGGCCGAGGAGGCCGACGGTGTGGAAGCGATCTCCGAGGCCTTCCGCCTCGCCGTCGGACCGGCTCGCGAAGGCGTGGTCCACATCCTTCGGTATGCCGGGGACGGGACCGTCGTGGGCTATGGGCAGGTCGCCGGTGCCGGGACCAGCGCCGCCGGAACTGCCGCCGTGGCTGAGCTCGTTGTCGACCCATCCCACCGGCGGCAGGGGCACGGTCGGGCGTTGCTCGAGGCGGTCCTCGCCGACGGCGCGCACAGCGTCTGGGCGCACGGCCTCCTGCCCGCCGCCGATGCGCTCGCACGATCCGCCGGTCTGGTGATGACGAGAAGCCTCTACCGGATGGCCCGACCGCTCACTGCCGACGATGCCGCCGACCCCGTCATGCCGGCGGGATTCTCGGTGCGCGCCTTCGAGCCGGGCACGGACGACGAGACGTGGGTGGGGCTGAACGCCGCCGCCTTCGCGAGCCACCCCGAGCAGGGCCGGCTCACGCTCGAGGACCTGCACGAGCGCATGGCGCAGCCCTGGTTCGACCCCGAGGGCCTCCTCCTCGTCGAGGACGACGAGACCGGCCGGGCCGTCGCTTTCCACTGGACCAAGGTCGACCCCGCTCACCCCGCGACCCCCCGACCTCGTCTGTCAGATCGCCGGCGTAACGCCGCCGCGGCGGCGTTACGGCGCGATCTGGCAGACGACGGGGGGCGGACCGGGCCGCCTGGAGAGGTGTACGTCGTCGGGGTGCACCCGGCATACCAGGGTCGGGGGCTGGGCACGCCGCTGACCCGGCTGGGGCTGGCCCACCTCGCCCGCCGCGGGCTGGCCGCGGTGGAGCTCTACGTCGACGGCGACAACGCCGCCGCGCGACGCACCTACGAGCGGCTGGGGTTCGTCGACGTGGCGGTCGACGGGCAGTACACCCGCGCCGGCACCTGACACACTTGTCACATGACGGCAGACACCGGAGTGGAGCTCGAGGAGAAGACCTCTGCCCGCGACACCGCCGCCGACGCGGCCGCCGAGGCGAGCATCGTCAGTGAGGTGTCGATCGCGAGCGCCGCCGCGACGGAGACGCGCACGCACCAGCCCCGGGCCTCCAACGGCCGGTTCGTGCGGTCCGCAGGCGTGGTCCACGCAATCGACGAGGCTCTGTCCCTGCCGCCGGAGCGCTTCCTCGACCGGGAGATCTCGTGGCTCCAGTTCAACGAGCGCGTCCTGCAGCTGGCCGGAGACGAGAACGTCCCGCTGCTCGAGCGCTGCCGCTACCTGGCGATCTTCACCTCGAACCTCGACGAGTTCTTCATGGTCCGGGTTGCCGGCCTCAAGCGGCGCATCGCCACCGGCATCGCCGTGCGCTCGGCGTCCGGGCTGGAGCCCCGTGAGGTCCTCGAGCAGATCTCGCTCGTCGCCCACGAGCTGCTCTCGATGCAGGCGCGGCTCTACCGCGACCAGGTGCGCCCGGCGCTGGAGTCCGAGGGCATCACCATCGTCCGGTGGGACGAGCTGTCGGACGACGAGCACACCCGCATCGGCGGTGTCTTCATGGAGCGGCTGTTCCCCGTGCTCACCCCTCTGGCCGTGGACCCCGCGCACCCGTTCCCCTACATCTCGGGTCTCTCGCTCAACCTCGCCGTCGTGCTCGTCAACCCCCGCACCGGCAAGGAGCACTTCGCGCGGGTCAAGGTGCCGCCCGTGCTGCCGCGGCTGCTGCGTGTCGAGGCCGGGCCCGACCGGTCACCGCTGGCCGACATGTACGACACCCGGTTCGTCCCCCTCGAGGACGTCATCTCCGCGAACCTGGACCACCTGTTCCCCGGGATGGAGGTGCGGGAGCACTTCACCTTCCGGGTCACCCGCAACGAGGACCTGGAGGTCGAGGAGGACGACGCCGAGAACCTCCTCACCGCGCTCGAGCGTGAGCTGACGCGGCGGCGCTTCGGGCCGCCGGTGCGGCTCGAGGTCGAGGAGGCGATGGACGCCCACGTCCTGGACCTGCTCATCCGGGAGCTCGGCGTCGCCGGGTCGGAGGTCTACCGGCTGCCCGCCCCACTGGACCTGCGCGCCCTCAACGTCATCGCCGACCTCGAGCGCTCCGAGCTGCACTTCGAGCCGTTCGTCGCGCGCACCAACTCCGACCTCGCTCCGACCGAGAGCGCCAAGGCGCGCGACATCTTCGCCGCGATCCGCAAGCAGGACGTGCTCCTCCAGCACCCCTACGACTCGTTCTCGACGTCGGTGCAGGCCTTCATCGAACAGGCCGCCGCGGACCCGCGGGTTCTCGCGATCAAGCAGACGCTCTACCGCACGAGTGGTGACAGCCCGATCATCGACGCCCTCATCGACGCCGCCGAGGCGGGCAAGCAGGTGCTCGCCGTCGTCGAGATCAAGGCCCGCTTCGACGAGCAGAACAACATCTCATGGGCCCGCAAGCTCGAGCACGCGGGCGTGCACGTCGTCTACGGCATCGTCGGCCTGAAGACCCACGCCAAGCTCTGCCTCGTCATCCGGCATGAGGAGGAGGGTCTGCGCCGCTACTGCCACGTCGGCACGGGCAACTACAACCCCAAGACCGCTCGTCTCTACGAGGACCTCGGCCTGCTGACGGTCGACGAGCAGGTGGGCGAGGACCTCACCCGGCTGTTCAACCAGCTGTCCGGGGTGGCTCCGCGCAGCCGCTTCAAGCGTCTCCTCGTCGCCCCGAGGTCGGTCCGCTCCGGGCTCATCGACCTCATCGACGCCGAGATCGAGCACGAGAAGCGGGAGCCCGGCACCGGGCACATCGCCTGGAAGGTCAACTCGATCGTCGACGAGCAGCTCATCGACGCCCTCTACCGCGCCTCGCAGGCCGGCGTGCGCATCGAGCTGTGGGTGCGCGGCATCTGCTCCCTGCGGCCGAGCGTCGAGGGGCTGTCCGAGAACATCGAGGTGCGCTGCATCCTCGGCCGCTTCCTCGAGCACTCGCGCATCTTCCTCTTCGCCGGGGGCGGTGACCCGCAGGTCTACATCGGGAGCGCCGACATGATGCACCGCAACCTCGACCGCCGGGTGGAGGCGCTGGTGCGGCTCAAGGATCCCCGCCACCTCGCGGACATGAAGTCGCTGATGGCCCGCGGCATGAGCGACGAGTACATGCACTGGAAGCTCGGTGGTGACGGTCGCTGGATCCGCCACCACGTCGACAACGACGGCACCGAGCTCGCCGACCTCCAGGCCGCCCTCATCGAGATGCACGCGAAGCGGCGCCGCAAGGCCCGACGTCGGTGACCCGCGTGGCGGCGCGGAGGGCTGGACCGGCGTGAAGATCCCCGCTGCCGGCACGCTCCCGTGGCGTGTGCGTGACGACGGGGTGCTCGAGGTGGCGCTCGTCCACCGCCCCCGGTACGACGACTGGTCGTGGGCCAAGGGCAAGCTCGACCCGGGCGAGGACTGGGCGATCGCCGCCGCCCGGGAGACCGAGGAGGAGACCGGGCTCGTCGTGCGCCTCGGTCCCGCGCTGCCCGAGGCCCGCTACACCGTCCTGGGCCCGGACGGCACCCCCGACGACAAGGTCGTCCGGTACTGGTCCGCCCAGGTCACCGGCGGCGAAGGGCACCTGGTCCACGAGATCGACGAGCTCGTGTGGCTCGACGTGCCGAGCGCGCACGCTCGCCTCGACTACGCCCGCGACCGCGACCAGCTCCTCGCCCTCGTCCGCCTCCAGCAGACCAACCGCCTCGACACGTGGCCGCTCCTGCTCGTGCGGCACGCCCACGCGGTGCCGCGCGGCAAGTGGCGGGGCAAGGACCGCAAGAGACCGCTGGACCCGGCCGGGCGCCGCCGCGCCGCGGAGCTGGGACCGGTGCTCGCCGCCTTCGGCGTCCGCCGCCTCGTCAGCTCGCCCTCGGAGCGGTGCGTGTGCACGATCGAGCCGTATGCCGTCGCCGCCGGTCTGCGGATCCGCACCCGCCGCGGGCTGTCGGAGGAGGGGTTCGAGGCTGCGCCCCAGCATTCCCACCGGCACCTCGGCCGGCTGCTCGACCGCGGGGAGCCGTCCCTGCTGTGCACGCACGGGCCGGTGCTGCCCGCGCTCATGGACGACCTGGCACCGCGCCTGGACCTCGACCGGGCCGGCGCGGTGGAGGTCGTGGAGGCGTTCGCCGAGGCCCGGGACGAGAAGCTCGGCAAGGGTGAGGCCCTCGTCTGCCACGTCGTGGGTACCGGTGAGGCGGCTCGCGTCGTCGCCGTGGAGCGACACCTTCCCTGAGGCGGCCCCGCACGGCCGGTCGTCCGGCCCCTCACTCAGGGCTCGCAGTCGACCAATGTCCGGATGCCGTTCACGGTGCGTTCACCCGCGGCGGGTCGATGCGTCACCCGGCATCCCTAGCGTCAGCGCCGTCGGGCAGCGTCGCTCGGCTCCGTGACCCTGTTCTCCGAGAGGTACATCCGTGAAGATCTCGCGTTCCGGCGCCCCTGCCGCCCTCGCCCTCGTCGGCGCCCTCACGCTGACCGCCTGCGGGGGCCAGCAGGCCGGGTCCGACTCCGCCGCGGGAACCGCCGGCGCCGGTGCCGCCCTCAGCGGCACCATCTCCTCCGACGGCTCCAGCACCGTGGGCCCCTTGACCTCCGCGGCCGCGGAGCTGTTCATGACCGAGAACACCGGCGTCAACATCACCGTCGGCACGTCGGGCACCGGTGGTGGCTTCAAGAAGTTCTGCGAGGGCCAGACCCAGGTGTCGAACGCGTCACGTCCGATCAAGGACGAGGAGAAGGCCGCATGTGACGCCAAGGGCATCGAGTACCAGGAGATCGTCGTCGCCAACGACGCCCTGACCGTCGTTGCCAACAAGGACAACGGCTTCCTCACGTGCCTCACCGTCGAGGAGCTGAAGACGCTCTGGGAGCCCGCCGCGACCGGCAAGGTCACGACATGGAACCAGGTCGACCCCTCGTTCCCCTCCGATGACATCACGCTCTACGGGCCGGGTACCGACTCCGGAACCTTCGACTACTTCACCGATGAGATCAACGGCGAGGAGGGCGCGTCCCGCACCGACTACGAGCCGTCCGAGGACGACAACGTCATCGTCCAGGGCGTCTCGGGAGACAAGAACGCGCTGGGCTACTTCGGGTTCACCTACTTCGAGGAGAACGCTGACGCCCTCAAGGCGATCGAGGTGGACAGCGGAAAGGGCTGCGTCGCACCGAGCTCCGAGACGGCGCGTGACGGCTCCTACGCGCCCCTCTCCCGGCCGCTGTTCATCTACATCGACAAGAAGGCCTACGCGTCCAATGCCGCGCTCAAGGAGTTCATCGGCTTCTACGTCGAGAACGAGGCCAAGGTCGCGGAGGCCGCCAGGTACATCCCCCTGAGCGAGGAGCAGAAGAAGACCGCGCAGGACGAGCTCACCGCCCTCGGCTGAGGCGACAGAACCGACCACAGGAGCACCTCCGCGTGACCACCATCAACGCCGGCGCAGGCCCTTCGACGACCTCGAGGGGCCTGCGCCCGTCCCTCCAGCCGCCGGTGTCCCTCCGCTGCTCACGCCCCCGCCGGGCGGAGAAGCTGGCGTACGCCCTGCTCGTCGCCGCAGCCGGTGTGTCGATCCTGACGACGGTCGGCATCGTGCTCTCTCTCGTCCTCCCCGCGATCCAGTTCTTCCGCGAGGTGAGCATCGTCGAGTTCCTCACCGGCACCTCGTGGACCCCGCGCTTCAGCGACCAGGCATACGGCGTGCTCCCTCTCATCACCGGCACCCTGTGGACGACCGCCATCGCGCTTGCGGTATCCATCCCCATCGGCCTCGGCGCAGCCATCTACCTCTCGGAGTACGCTGCGCCGCGCACTCGCACGGTGTTCAAGCCCGTCCTCGAGCTGCTTGCCGGCGTGCCCTCGGTGGTCTACGGCCTGTTCGCGGTCGCCTTCGTCGGGCCTGTCGTGCTCAACGGGTGGCTGGGCATCGAGGTGCAGACGTTCTCGGTGCTCGCGGCGGGTCTCGTCCTCGGCGTGATGATCATCCCCACCGTGGCGTCGCTCGCCGAGGACGCCATGTCGGCCGTACCTCGAGCGCTCCGTGAGGCGTCCTACGGCCTGGGCGCCAACCGGATGCGCACCGTCCTGCTCGTCGTCTTCCCGGCGGCGATCTCCGGAATCGCCGCCTCGATCGTCCTCGGCCTCAGCCGAGCGGTCGGCGAGACGATGATCGTGGCCATGGCTGCGGGGAGCCAGGCGAAGATGGTCACCGACCCCCTGGAGGGGGGCCAGACGATGACCGGCTTCATCGCATCGGCCGCCCTCGGCGACAGCGTCCAGGGGTCGCTGCAGTACAACACCCTCTTCGCCGTCGGACTCACTCTGTTCGTCATCACTCTCGTCATCAACCTCGTCAGCATCCGCCTCGTCAACCGCTTCCGGGAGGTCTACTGATGGCCGCCGTCACCGCTGAGACACCTTCCGCCACCCGGCCGCTGACCGCGGCGGTGCACGGGGACCGGAGCATGACCTCCCTGGCCTTCCTCGTCGTGCTGTGGCTGTGCCTGGCCTTCGGCATCCTCGTCCTCGCGGTGCTCATCGTGAACACGTTCCTCGAGGGACGGGAGCGCATCGACACCACGCTCTTCACCAACTACACCTCCCAGATCACGCCGGAGACCGCCGGGGCCCGGGCAGCCATCCTCGGGTCGGCGTGGGTGATCGGCACCACGGCGCTCCTCGCGATCCCCATCGGCGTCGCCGCGGCGGCATACCTCGAGGAGTTCGCCTCCAGGAAGAGCCGGTTCGCGCACTTCGTCGAGCTGAACGTGCAGAACCTCGCCGCGGTCCCGGCGATCATCTACGGCATGCTCGCCGCAGCGGCCGTGGTCGCCATCGGCATCCCCCGCAACACGGTGATCGCCGGGGGCATCGCGCTCGCGTTGCTCATCCTCCCCGTCGTCATCGTCGCGACCCGGGAGGCGCTACGCGCCGTGCCGCAGGAGATCCGCCAGGCCTCGCTCGCCCTCGGCGCCACCCCGATGCAGACCCTGCAGCGCCAGACCCTCCCGGCAGCCGTCCCCGGCATCGCCACCGGCACGATCCTCGCGCTGTCGCGGGCCATCGGTGAGGCCGCGCCGCTGCTCCTGCTCGGCGGTCTCGTCTTCGTCAAGTTCGACCCCAACGGGTTGCTCAGCGGGTTCACCACCATGCCGATCCAGATCTTCGACTGGGCGAGCCGGTCGCAGGCCGCCTTCCAACAGGTCGCCGCAGCGGCGAGCATCCTCCTGCTCTTCCTCGTCATCGGCCTGAACGGTGTGGCGATCGTCATCCGCAACAGGTACACGACCCTCCGATGACCGAGCCGATCCCGCGATATCCCGACACCTCAGGAGAACCCACCGTGGACAACACCGCCACCATCCCGATGCGCCGGACCGAGACCATCGACGCGGGCCGCCTCGACCTCTCCGAGTCCCCCCGCGCTGTTCTCAGCTGCACGGACGTCAGCCTCTACTACGGCGACTTCCGCGCGGTCAACGAGGTCACCATGGACATCGGGGTCCACGAGATCACGGCACTCATCGGCCCGTCGGGCTGCGGCAAGTCGACCGTCCTGCGGTCCCTGAACAGGATGAACGACCTGATCCTCGGCACCCGTGTGGAGGGGACGATCGCCTACCACGGCATGGACATCTACGGGCGGGACGTGGACCCCATCGAGGTGCGCCGCCGGATCGGAATGGTCTTCCAGAAGCCGAACCCCTTCCCGAAGTCGATCTACGACAACGTCGCCTACGGACCGAAGGTCACCGGGATGAGGGTCTCGTCCATGGACGACGTCGTCGAGGAGAGCCTGCGAGCGGCCGCGCTGTGGGACGAGGTCAAGGACAAGCTCAAGCAGTCCGCCTACGGCCTCTCCGGCGGTCAGCAGCAGCGTCTCTGCATTGCGCGCACCATCGCGGTCAAGCCGGACGTCATCCTCATGGACGAGCCGTGCTCAGCCCTCGACCCGATCGCGACGGCGCGCATCGAGGACCTCATGATGGAGCTGCGCGCGGACTACACCATCGTCATCGTCACCCACAACATGCAGCAGGCCGCCCGGGTCGCCGACCGCACGGCCTTCTTCACGGCCGAGGCCGCGGAGGGCCACGGCGACCGCACCGGGCACCTCGTGGAGTTCGCCGAGACGACGAAGATCTTCAGCAACCCGGCCGACCCGCGCACCGAGGACTACATCTCGGGCCGTTTCGGCTGAGCCCCCTCGGGCCCCGCGCGTCCGCGGGGGCGAGCGGACCGCGCTGCGTCCACAACCCAGCCGCCGCTCGCCTCCGCGGACTTCACCCCCCGGGCTTGACGGCCCGGATGAGAGCGCCATGGATGCCGTCACCGGCGGCGTGCGTGAACCGCACCTCGGCGTCGACGAAGCCGGCGGCCGCGAGGCCGTCGAGGTACTCGCGGCGCGACAGGGCGCCGGCGACGCATCCGGTGTAGGACCCGCGCTCGGCCCGTTCCGCCGGGCTCAGGCGGTCCTCGGCCACCACGTCGGAGATGCCGACGCGGCCTCCCGGCCGCAGCACCCGGTACATCTCGGACAGCACCGCGGGCTTGTCCGGAGAGAGGTTGACGACGCAGTTCGAGATGACGACGTCTACCGCGGCATCCGGCAGTGGGAGGTCCTCGATGACACCCCGGACGAACTCGACGTTCTCCGCGCCGGCGGTGGCGGCATTGGCCCGGGCGAGGGCGAGCATCTCATCGGTCATGTCGACGCCGTAGACGAATCCGCGCTCGCCGACCCGGCGGGCCGACAGCAGCACGTCGATGCCACCGCCGGAGCCGAGGTCCAGGACGGTCTCACCCTCGCGCAGCTCGGCGACGAGCATCGGGTTGCCGCAACCGAGGCTGGCGGCGACCGCGGCAACCGGCAGCTCGCCCTGCTCCCCCGCCGAGTAGAGGCCCGCCCCGAAGGTCGCGTCGGTCTCGAGACCACCACCGCAACAGGAGGCTGCTGTCCCCGTCGCGGGTCCGCAGCACGAGGCACTGTCGCGCTGGCTGACGTCCGGCTGGTCCGTGTGGTGCGTCAGGGACGAGGCGGCCCTGGCGTAGTGCGCCCGAACCTCCTCGCGCAGGTCGGGTGTGCTCATGACTCGCTCCTTTCCTTCCGGCTCTTGGGTCGTGGTGTCCGCTGCGGCGATGCCAGGGCGTCGGCGATCGCCGCGACCCGCTCCGGAACGGCCCGGTAGTACACCCAGGTGCCGCGCTTCTCGCTGGCCACGAGGCCACTGTCCTTGAGGATCTTCAGGTGGTGACTCGCCGTGGCCGCGCTCTTGCCGATGCCCTCGGAGATGTCACAGGCACAGACCTCTTCGGCGTTGAGCAGCATCGCCATGATGGTGACGCGCGCCGGGTCGGCGAGAGCCTTGAAGAGGGCGGCGAGCGTCTGCGCGGACTCGTCCGCCCTGGGCGCGCTGGGCGCGCTGGCCGGCTGGCAGCAGGCGGAGAGGACCGTCAACGGGAGTCCCTTCGGGGCGGCCATGGTGGTCGTCGTCATGACGCCATGCTACTCGATCCTTCGACGTCCATCGAAGAAATACTTCCATGGGTATCAAAGTTATGCTTCGATGAACGTCGAAACCCCGCACCCACGGCGGTCGGTCCGGCCGTCGGCCGGTCCGCGCAGCCCGAAGGAGATCCTCATGGCCGTCCGCACCCTTCTGTCCACGCCCTTCTCCACGAGCGCAGGGGATCCGCCCGTGGTCGTCATCGGTGCGGGTCCCGTGGGCCTGGCCGCTGCGGCGCACCTGAGCACCCGCGGCCTGCCCTTCCTCGTCCTCGAGGCGGGCGACTCCGTGGGGGCGGCCGTGGCGCAATGGGGCCACATCCGCACCTTCACGCCGTGGCGCTACATCGTGGACAGCGCTGCCGAGAAGCTCCTGGCGCCGACCGGGTGGTCGGTGCCGACCACGCGCCGCTCCCCCACGGGCGCGGAGGTGGTCACCCAGTACCTGACTCCACTGGCAGGGGTCCTCGGTGACCGGGTCCACACCGGCGCACGGGTGGTCGCGGTGTCCCGTGAGGGCCTCGACCGGTCGCGGGGCGTCGGGCGGGAGACGCGGCCGTTCGTCGTCCGCATCCAGCACCGGGACGGGGCGGTGGAGGACGTGAGGGCTCGCGCCGTTCTCGACGCCTCGGGCACCTGGGGCCAGCAGAACCCGCTCGGCAGCTCGGGCCTGCCCGCCCTGGGGGAGCAGGTTGCCCGGGCCGCTGGACGCCTTACAGGGCCACTCCCCGATGTCCTGGGCGCCGACCGTGCGCGGTTCGCCGGCCGCACCACCCTGGTCGTCGGCATGGGGCACTCGGCCGCGAACACGCTCGTGGCGCTGGCCGAAATCGCCCGCGAGAACCGCGACACCCGGCTGGTGTGGGCGATCCGCGGCACCACGGCGCGACGGCTGTTCGGCGGGGGAGCGGCCGACGACCTCCCCGACCGCGGCCGGCTCGGCTCGGACCTGCAGGGGCTCGTGAGCTCCGGCGCCGTGGAGCTCGTTCGCGGCTTCGCGACCCGCGAGCTTCGCCTCGGTCCCGACGCGACGACCGTGGACCTCGTCGGGGACACGGCGGAGGGCGAGCGGACGATCGCCGGTGTCCACAACGTCGTCGGCGCGACCGGGTTCCGGCCGGATCTCGACATCCTCGCGGAACTGCGGCTCGACCTCGACATCGGCCTCCAGGCGCCACGGGCCATCGGTCCCCTCGTCGACCCCGCCGTCCACTCGTGCGGCTCGGTCCCGCCGCATGGCTGGCGCGAGCTGGCCCACGACGCCGAGCCGGGGTTCTTCGTCGTCGGCATGAAGTCCTACGGACGCGCGCCCACCTTCCTCATCACCACCGGTAACGAGCAGGTCCGCTCGGTCGTGGCGCACCTCGCTGGAGACCACGCGGCGGCCGACGAGGTCCAGCTCGTCCTCCCAGAGACGGGGGTGTGTTCGTCGGGCAATGCCCTGACCGACGTGGAGGTTGGCTCCGGGGTGACCTCAGCGGGTGGCTCCTGCGACGCGCCCCCCAGAGCGGCCGTTGAGACGTCGAGCGTTTCGCAGTCCCTCGAGCGGCTGGCCGTCGGCCTCGCCACCGGTGTCCCGGACGGCAGGCTGGGCGACGAGCTGTCGGCGTCCCACCCGGCATCACAGGAGGAGTGACAGCAGCACGTATGCCGTTGCCGCCGCGACTCCTGCCCCTGGGAACGTCAGCACCCACGCGGTGACGATCTGCCGCGCGACACCCCACCGGACCGCCTTGGCCGAGCGCGTGGCACCCACTCCGGTGATCGCCGCCGTGATCGCGTGCGTCGTCGAGATGGGCGCTCCGGTCGCGGTCGCGGCGTAGAGCACTGCGGCGGCGGTGGTCTCGGCCGCGAAGCCGTGCGGGGGGTCCAGGTCGATGATGCGCCGACCCAGGGTGCGCATGATGCGCCACCCGCCGGCATACGTCCCGAGGCTGAGGACCACAGCGGACAGGGCGATGACCCACCAGGGAATGGAGAGGTCGTCCCCCGAGCGGTGGCCGCTGGCGACAAGCGCCAGGGCGACGATCCCGGCGGTCTTCGCCGCATCCTGCATGCCGTGCCCGAAGGCCATGGCGGCGGCGGACACGGTCTGCGCGTATCGGAAGCCGCGCGCGGTCGGCCCCGGCGCCGACCGCCGAAACCCCCAGAGGATCGCCGTCATGAGGAGGAAGCCGCCGGCCAGTCCCAGGAGGGGCGAGAGGACCATCGGCACGACGACCCGGTCGAGGATGCTCCCCCACTTGACCGTCGCGCCGGCCGCCAGCGCGGCACCGCCCAGGCCGCCGATGAGGGCGTGTGACGAAGAGGAGGGCAGGCCACGCCACCACGTGACGAGGTTCCAGCCGGTCGCGCCGATGAGGGCGGCAGCGCACACGGCGACCCCCGACGGGCCCATCGGGACCTCGATGATGTCGGCCCCGATCGTCTGGGCGACCCGGACGCCGGCGAACCCGCCGAGCAGGTTCATCACGGCGGCGAGGGCGAGGGCGATCCGGGGAGTCAGTGCCCGTGTCGACACCGAGGTGGCGATCGCGTTCGCCGCGTCGTGGAAGCCGTTCGTGTACGTGAAGCCCATCGCCAGCACGACGACGAGTGCGACGGGCAGCCAGTCCACCCCGTCAGGACTCCCGGACGGAGATCGCCTCGACCTTGACGGCGACCTCCTCGAAACCGTTCGCGGCGGCCTCGAGAGCGTCGATGATGTCCTTGTGCTTCATCACGGTGATGGGGTCGGCGCCGGGGGTGTTGAACAGCTCGGCGAGCATCCGCCGGTAGGCCTTGTTGGCGCGGTTCTCGAGTCGGTCGACCTCGACCCAGTAGGCGGTGAGGCCCTTCATGGACCGCAGCCTGGGCATGGCGTCGGCGGTGACGTCAGCCATCCGTGAGATGACCTCGACCTGCTTCGCCACGCGTGGGAGGACCTCGTCCACCCGGTAGAGGACGATGAGGTCGACGGCCGCCTCGATGAGCCCGACGCAGCCGTCGAGGGCGACGGCCAGCCCGTGCATGTCGGCGCGGTCGAACGGCGTCACGAAGGAGCCGTTGACCTTGCGGATGATCTCGTGGGTCGCCTCGCGGGCTGACGCCTCGATCTCGTGCACCCGCTTGAGGATGACCTCGCGCTCGTCCGCAGACGCGCCGAGGAGGGCCGTCAGCTCCGCCGCAGCGTCGACGAGGTGCCGCGCGGAGGCGGCGAAGAGGTCGAAGAAACGGGGGTCCTGCGGGGTGAGGCGGATGCCCACGGTCGGTCTCCGGATAGGGGGCCAGTCGGTGGGTACAGGCTAGGGCCAAGCGGCGAGCGCCCGGTAGGCGGGCTCAGGCGGCGCCGTCGCCCGTCCCCGAACCGGAGCCGTCGCCCGTCGTGGCACCGGCGCCGGATCCGTCAGCCATCCCGGCACCGTCCCCCGCGCCCGCCCCGTCGGCCGCCCTGGCACTGCCGTCGCCATCAGCTGTGTCCAGCCCGAGCACCTCGTCGATGCGCTCGTCGGTGAGGTGCTGCTCGCTCTGCGACGCCGCGAGCACGAGGTCGCCCACGAGCTTGATCTCGGTCTCGAGCTGGTGGTCGTGGAGTGCGGGGTCCGGCGTCACCTGCCCACGGTACGGCCTGGCACGGCGCGCCGCTCGCTGTCCACAGCCGAATGCCGTGGTCACGTCGAGCGGAGCGGAGGTGGGTGCCGGACCGGGAGCGCCTCACGGCGCGTGGCCGCTCGTAGCGGCTGGAGTTGGGACCCGGGGCTGCCGCGGTCCGGCACCCACAGACGACCCTAACGCGTGTCCGCGCCAGATGTGTTCCCGAACGTGAGCGGGGTGATGGTGAGAGGTGCTCAGTCGAGGTCGCCGGACCGCCAGAGGTTGGCGCAGGCTCGCAGGTCCTCACCGGTCGTGAGCATCGCCGCCGCGGTCCTCGTGAGGTCGCTCGCCCCTCCGGGATCGGCCCCGTCCCGGTCGTGGGCGATCTCCGCACGACCGGCGGCGACGACCGCGCAGAACGCCGATGCGCGTTCCAGCGCCACGGCGAGGTCACCCTCGAACACGCCCTCCAGGATCTGGTCGGCCACCCGCTGCATCTCCTCCGGACGCGGCGGCTCGGCGATCCCCGCCACAGCGTGGGCGACGTCGGTGAAGCGGATGCCGGCGGCGTACTCGCGACTCGCCTGCTCCGGGGTGCGTCGCACCCACTCGCGCAGCGCGTAGAGGCGCCACAGGGCACCGGGCAGCGAGCGCGCGGGGCGCGCCGACCAGAGGTCCGCGACCGTCGACAAGCCGAGGTCGTCGACGAGGGTGACGAGCCGGGTCGTGACCTCCGGATCGTGAGCCGCGCGACCGGTCCCCACGAGGCCTCGGTGACCTCCGCCGGGCCGGGCAGGGTCCCCCCGTGCGCCTCGAGGGCTTCGGGCCCGAAGGGCACCGGCCGCCGGGGGAGGGCTCGTCCGCCGTTGCTCATCCACACAGTGTCCCATCCACCCGCACATCGCGCCTCGTCGTGCACCTCGGCGCTCCCGGCGAGGTGTGCCGAGGGTGGCGCGGGGTAGGAGCCAGCCCATGGCACAAGAAGGAGCGGCAGCCGAGCGCGCCGAGACGGCTCCGCATCCGGATGCCGCGTACAAGCCCGACTCCCCTGGCGACATCAGCAAGCCGGGCTGGGCGTACACCGCGAAGTCCGCCTTCCGGGAGTTCCAGCGGGACCAGTGCACGGACCTCGCCGCTGCACTCACCTACTACTCCGTGCTGTCGGTCTTTCCCGCGATCCTCGCGCTCGTCTCGCTGCTCGGCGTGTTCGGCCAGGGTGAGGCGACGACCTCCGCGCTGCTCGACATCGTCCGTCAGCTCGGCCAGGGGCAGGTGGCCGACCAGCTCCAAGGACCCATCGAGCAGATCAGCGGGGCGCGGGGCTCGGGGATCGCCCTCGTCGTCGGCCTCGCCGGCGCACTGTGGTCCGCCTCGGGCTACGTGGGGGCCTTCGGGCGGGCGATGAACCGCGTCTACCAGGTCGACGAGGGGCGGCCGATCTGGAAGCTCCGACCGGTGGTGCTGCTCATCACCGTGGGCCTCGTCATCATGGCGGCACTCGTGCTCATCGGGCTCGTGGTGAGCGGCCCGGTCGCCCGGGCCATCGGCGACGTCGTGGGGCTCGGCGACGCCAGCGTGACGGCCTGGGACATCCTGAAGTGGCCGGTCATGCTCGGCATCGTCATCGTCATGGTCGCCGTCCTCTACTACGCGACGCCCAACATCAGGCAGCCGAGGTTCAGGTGGGTCTCGGTGGGCGCCGCCGTCGCGATCCTCGTGTGGGTGCTGGCCTCGGTCGCCTTCGGCTTCTACGTGAGCAACTTCGGCTCCTACAACAAGACCTACGGCTCCCTCGCAGGCATCATCGTCTTCCTCCTCTGGCTCTGGATCACGAACCTCGCCCTCCTGTTCGGCGCGGAGATCGACGCGGAGCTGGAACGGGCTCGCCAGCTGCAGGCCGGCATCGAGGCCGAGCACACGTTGCAGCTGCCCCCGCGGGACACGCGGAACTCCGAGAAGGCCGAGGAGAAGCTGCAGGAGAAGGTGGCCGCCGGTCGCGAGCTCAGGCTTCGGTCGCAGTCCCAGGACGGGGACGAGGGCGAGGGCCGTCACGGGGGTTCAGGGACTGGCGCCGCACCCGGGCGGGCCTCGACTCGCGGTGGGCTCGCGGCATACGACCTGGGCACCCTGGCCTCCCACCAGACCTTCCCTCGACACCGACGGCGGCACTGAGATCAGAGGGAGAGGACGGGCGAGGACGGTAGGTCACGATCGCCACCATCCTCCACTGCGTCGCTTACGATCTTCCGCGTGAGATGGCCGAGAACGGGGTGAACCGCTTCCAGGAGGGGGCCGTCCTCGGCGATCGGTACACGCTCGGGACGCGAATCGCCTCCGGCGGGATGGGCGATGTCTGGGAGGCCACCGACGGCGTCCTCGAGCGCCGGGTGGCCGTCAAGATCCTTCGACCGAGCCTCGACGAGGAGGAGGTCTTCGCGCGTCGTTTCCGGAACGAGGCCCTCCACACGGCGAACCTGTGCCACTACAACATCGCCACGGTCTTCGACTACGGCGAGGAGGACGACCTCGCCTACCTCGTCATGGAGCTCGTGCCCGGTGAGCCGCTCTCCGCGCTCATCAGCCGGGAGGGTGCCCTCGAGCCGGCGAGGGTCCGGACCATCATGGGACAGGCCGCTCTCGCCCTCGGGGCCGCTCACGAGGCCGGGGTCGTGCACCGCGACGTCAAGCCGGCGAACATCCTCCTCGTGCCGGACGGGACCGTGAAGCTCACCGACTTCGGCATCGCACGTGCCGTCGACGGCTCCGGGCAGACCCAGACCGGCGAGGTGCTCGGCACGCCTCACTACCTGTCGCCCGAGCAGGCGCTGGGCGAGCCGGCGACGGGCGCATCCGACCTCTACGCCCTGGGTGTCGTCGCGCACGAGATGCTCACCGGGCGGCGGCCGTTCGACAGGGGCACGCCCGTGGCGACGGCCCTGGCCCAGGTGCACGACACGCCACCCCCGCTGCCGCCCCACGTCCCGAACGGGCTTCGTGCACTGATCACCCAGTGCCTGGCCAAGCGGCCCGAGGACAGACCGGCGAGTGCGCGCGAGCTGGGCGAGCGGCTGGGCGTGCCCGAGGAGGACCTGCCGGACAGCACGGAGGACGCCGTGCAGGTCGTCGGGGCCGCGGCCGAGGCGGAGGCCGAGGTGGACGACCGCCCCGCCGCCCCGCCGCGCTGGGACCGGACCGGGGACCCCACACCGACGCCCTCGAGCATCGTCGTCGCCCCCAAGGGGCATGTGCACTGGGCCTGGCTGCCGGTCTTCGGGCTCATCGTGCTCGTCCTCGCCCTGCTGGTCCTGGGCGGCCGCTGAGTCCGACCGTGCGGGGTGCCCGATCCTGGGGACTGCCGCCTGGCCCGGACAGGGGTCTGCGCCGGCTCGCGCGTGGCACGATGACGCCATGTCCACCCCTCAGCGGCTCAAGAAGTCAACCTACGAGGCCGAACTCGTGCGGCTGCAGGCCGAGCTGGTCAAGATGCAGGAGTGGGTGCGTCGCGAGGGCGAGCGTGTCGTCGTGGTGTTCGAGGGCCGGGACGCCGCGGGCAAGGGGTCCACGATCAAGCGCGTCACGGAGTACCTCAACCCCCGTCAGGCACGCATCGTCGCACTGCCCGCGCCGACCGAGCGCCAGCGGACCCGGTGGTACTTCCAGCGGTACGTGGAGCACCTGCCGGCCGCCGGCGAGATCGTGCTCTTCGACCGGAGCTGGTACAACCGGGCCGGAGTCGAGCGTGTCCTCGGATACTGCACGCCCCAGGAGCACCAGCGGTTCCTGCGCCAGTGCCCGATCTTCGAGCGGATGCTGGTCGAGGACGGCATCCGGCTGCACAAGTACTGGTTCTCGGTCTCCGACACCGAGCAGCAACGGCGCTTCGAGTCGCGGCTCACGGACCCGATGAGGCGGTGGAAGCTGTCGCCGACGGACGTCGAGTCGATTGCCCGGTGGGAGGACTTCTCCCGCGCCAAGGACGAGATGCTCGTGCACACCGACATCGCCGAAGCGCGGTGGAACGTCGTGGAGAGCGACGACAAACGCCGCTCGAGGGTCAACATGATCGCCCACCTGCTCTCGCAGGTCCCCTACGAGCAGGTGGAGCCGGCCGAGCTGACGCTGCCGGCGCGTCCGCCGTCACGGGGATACGTGCGGCCCGACCGGTCGCTCCAGCACGAGGTCCCCGACCACGCGGCCCTGCTCGAGACCTGAGCCGCCGGTGCGTCGTCGTCGCGTGCCGCTTCGTGGGAGTCCGACCAGTCCGTGACCCCGGCTAGAGTGATCGCGCGCTGTGCGGCCGAGGGATGCCGTGAGGTCGCGGGCCTCTAGCTCAACTGGCAGAGCTGCGGACTTTTAATCCGTAGGTTGTGGGTTCGAGCCCCACGGGGCCCACCAACACCGCAGGTCAGCGGGCTACCGGTTGGGCCTGTCCACCCAAGACTCGGTGGCAGGACACATGCGCTCACCGCTCGCCAGCATCGCGAGGCCGCGGACGCTGGTCCTCGTCAAGCGACTCGAGCGCCGCGGCAAGGTCGGGAGAGACCGCCCGCCGTCCCC
>JAQSWG010000039.1 GCA_029266735.1 Ornithinibacter sp. | reverse complement strand
GTCGGGGATCGGGGCGCCGGGCCGACGAGTCGGGCGTGCCGAACGACCCCGGCACTCCCAGGAGCACGATCCTCTTTGGCGTGTCGGCGTGTCGTGGGGTTGGATTGGCACCGCCCGGCCTGCAACGGCGAGAGTAGTCGAGTGATCACTTCTGTCGTCGCGAACGAGACCCGCACCGTGGCGGCCGGCCTGGGCTTTCCAGCGCTCACCGGCCTTCCGACGAGGCCGCTCGGCTGGCCCGGTGCCGACACCGTTTCACGTGAAACACAGGGGTCCGGCTCGAACCGAGCAGCGGAACGAGAGCCCAGCGAGAGGAACGGCGGGGAGATGGCGTCGACGGCGGCAGGCACCACGGGGGACGTCACCGAGGAACTCCCACAGCACGACTCGGTGGACAGGGCGGAGATCGCCGCGGCTCTTCCGGGGGCTGATGAGCAGACGCCGCTCGCCCGAGCCGTGGCCGACGACGCCCGGAAGAGGATCACCCTGAGTGGCCGTTCCGTGCCCCGGCCGGCCCGGACCCGCGCCCTCACGGTCGCCAACCAGAAGGGTGGCGTGGGCAAGACGACGACGACGGTCAACATCGCCGCCGCGCTTGCCCAGGCCGGCAGTCCGGTCCTCGTCATCGACCTCGACCCTCAGGGCAACGCGAGCACGGCTCTCGGGATCGCGCACCACGCCGAGGTTCCGAGTGTCTACGACGTCCTGGTCGAGGGCCGGGCGATCTCCGAGGTGGTGCAGACGTGCTCCGACATCGACGGGCTGATGTGCGTGCCGGCCACCATCGACCTCGCCGGCGCGGAGATCGAGCTCGTCTCGCTCGTGGCTCGGGAGACCCGCCTCCGCAACGCGCTCACGGCATACATCGATGAGCGCGAGGCCGCTGGCGAGCCGCTCGACTATGTGCTCATCGACTGCCCGCCGAGCCTCGGCCTGCTCACGGTCAACGCCTTCGTCGCGGCGAACGAGGTCTTCATCCCCATCCAGTGCGAGTACTACGCCCTCGAAGGCCTCTCGCAGCTGCTGCGGAACATCGAGCTCATCCGGAGCCACCTGAACCCTCGGCTCCACGTCTCCACGATCCTGCTGACGATGTACGACGGCCGGACCCGGCTGTCGTCGCAGGTGGCCGACGAGGTGCGCGAGCACTTCCCCGACCAGACTCTGCGTGCCAGCGTCCCGCGCTCCGTACGCATCTCGGAGGCACCCAGCCACGGCCAGACCGTGATGACCTATGACGCCAACAGCAGCGGTGCTCTCTCGTATCTGGAGGCGGCCGTCGAGCTGGCAGAACGCGGGGCCGAGCCCCCAGTCATCGAGGAGACCGCATGACCGAGAAGCGTCGGGCGCTGGGCCGTGGCCTGGGTGCCCTCATTCCGAGTGGTGCAGGCGCTGCCGAGCGACCGGTCGACGTCTTCTTCAAGGACCGGCAAGAGGCTGCCACTCCCGACGGAGCCGCGCCCGCGGCCGGAGCCGGGAACGGCAGCCCACCTGCGCCGCCCAACGGTGCCAACGGCAGGGACGGCGCGGCGGCTCTCGCCACACCGGGTGCACTCGGTCCCACGGTGGCGGAGGGCGAGGAGGCCGACACCGGCGGACTTCGACCGGTGCCCGGAGCGGAGTTCGCCGAGATCCCCCTCGACGACATCCGGCCCAACCCTCGCCAGCCCCGAGGGATCTTCGACGACGACGAGCTCGCCGAGCTGGCGCACTCCATCCGGGAGATCGGCGTCCTGCAGCCCGTCGTCGTCCGCCGAATCCCGGAGGGAGCTCCCGCCGGCCAGCCGCGCTACGAGCTCATCATGGGGGAGCGGCGGTGGCGGGCCTCCCGTGAGGCCGGCAAGGACACCGTCCCGGCGATCATCAAGGCGACGGAGGACGACGACCTCCTGCGCGACGCGCTCCTCGAGAACCTCCACCGGAGCCAGCTCAACGCCCTCGAGGAGGCCGCGGCATACCAGCAGCTCCTCGACGACTTCGGCTGCACCCAGGAGGAGCTCGCCCGTCGCATCGGTCGTTCACGGCCGCAGATCTCCAACACCTTGCGGCTGCTCAAGCTGCCACCGCTCGTCGCCCGCCGGGTGGCCGCCGGTGTCCTCAGCGCGGGTCACGCCCGTGCGCTCCTCGCCCTGCCCGACGCGGCGGCGATGGAGCGGCTCGCCCAGCGGATCGTCGCCGAGGGCTTGTCGGTCCGCTCCGTCGAGGAGCTCGTCATGCTCGACGACGGCGGGTCACGGCCGGCGCGACGTGCTCCCCGGCCGGGCGCCCGCAGGCCCCAGCTCGACGACCTCGCAGCCGACCTGTCGGACCGGTTGGAGACCCGGGTGCGCATCGCCCTCGGGCAGCGCAAAGGACGCCTCACCGTCGAGTTCGCCTCCGTCGAGGACCTCAACCGGATCCTCGACACGATGCACCTGCGCACCGAGGCGGCCGTCCTGGACGGCCGCGACTGACCATCGGCCCGCGTCGGCCAGGCCAGTCGAGCAGTCAGCGGCGCGCAGCGTCACGGCATACAAATATGGGGCGCGTAACACGTTGTGTCAGAACGAGTTACGCGCCCATCGTCGTGCCTGACGCGGCTCAGCTCAGGTAGGGCTCGAGCTCTCGGAGCAGCTTCGGCTTCGGCATGGCGCCGATGATCGTCTTGACGATCTCACCGTTCTGGTAGACGTGCATCGTGGGGATGCTCGTGATCCCGAGCTTGCCGGTGATGGACGGGTTCTCGTCGGTGTTGAGCTTGACGATGGAGACCTCGTCGTGGTCGCGCGCGATCTCCTCGAGCACGGGCGCGACGGCGCGGCAGGGGCCACACCACGGCGCCCAGAAGTCGACGAGGACGGGCTTGTCGCTCTGGAGGACGTCGGCCTCGAAGGTGGCGTCAGAGGTGGCGGAGATGGCTCCCATGTCGGGATCCTTTCGACGGGGTGGGTGGGGATGGTCTGGGGACGATGGTCTCGGAGAGGTCCGACACGCCCTCAGTGGTCGAGGAACCGCTCGGCGTCGAGGGCGGCGGCGCAGCCGGAGCCGGCCGCGGTGATCGCCTGGCGGTAGGTGTGGTCGACGAGGTCACCGCAGGCGAACACCCCGGGGATGTTCGTCCGCGTCGAACGGTCCTCGACGAGGACGTACCCCTCGGCGTCGAGCTCCACGACGCCCTTGATGAGGTCGTTGCGCGGGTCGTGCCCGATCGCGACGAACAGACCGGTCACGGGGAGCTCGCGGGTCACCCCGGTGACGGTGTCGCGCAGGGTGATGCCGGTGAGCTTGTCCTCGCCGTGGATCGCGTCGACGGCGCTGTTCCACGCGAAGCGGATCTTCGGGTTGGAGAGGGCACGCTCGGCCATGATGGCGCTCGCCCGGAGCTCGTGGCGGCGGTGCACGAGCGTCACGGACCGGGCGAACTTCGTGAGGAAGGTCGCCTCCTCGACCGCCGAGTCACCCCCTCCGACGACGGCGACGTCCTGGTCGCGGAAGAAGAACCCGTCGCAGGTGGCGCACCACGACACCCCGTGCCCGGAGAGTCGCTTCTCGTGCGGCAACCCCAGCTCGCGGTAGGCCGACCCCATCGCGAGGATGACTGTGCGGGCCCGGTGCTCGTTACCCTCCGAGTCGGTGACGACCTTCACGTCGCCTTCCAGGCGCACGGACTCCACGTCGTCGGTGACGATCTCGGTGCCGAAGCGCTCGGCCTGCGCCCTCATGTTCTCCATGAGGTCGGGGCCCATGATGCCGTCGCGGAAGCCGGGGAAGTTCTCGACCTCCGTCGTGTTCATCAGCGCCCCGCCCGCGGTCACGGCGCCCTCGAACATCAGGGGCTCGAGGTTGGCCCGCGCCGCGTAGACGGCGGCCGTCCACCCCGCCGGGCCCGAGCCGATGATGATGACGTTGCGGACGTCGGAGGTCACGAGACACATCCCCTAGTGGTGGAGGTTGAGCGCGACCGCAAGATATGCGGTGCCTTCGTGGAACCGATCCTAGGGCCGGGGTGTTCCCGGATCGGGCTCGCCCCGCCGGTCTCCACCGTTCGCGGGCGTCGGGCGGGCTCAGTCCAGGGGCACCGGACCACGAATGGGGCCGGTGGTTCCGGTGGTGCAGGAGCGCTCGACGACGTATGCCGTGCGCCCGCTGGTCTCGACGGCGACGACGACGGCCGCCGGACGGCCGTCGACGTCGGCCAGGTCGACGAGGAGTCCGGCCGACGCGGGGATGCCCAGCGCATCCGCGCAGGACCGTGCTCCGACCGGCGTGCCGATCGGGCCGATCGTGGGAGCCTCGGCAGCGAGGTCGGCCAACGGGGCGAGGTCTGCCTCGGCGACGCTCCGGGCCGTCGCCACCAGGCTCTCATCGGTGTACTCGGTCCCGCTCATGACGACCACGACATCTCCCGAGCCGGGGGCCGGCGCCACAGGGAGGGCCGTACCCGGGCCGGACTGCGCTTCCGCGGAGTCGTCTCCGGCGCCGGCCATCGACTCGCCCGAGGTGTCCGAGCCGGAGTCGCCCCTACCCGCGACCGCGTCGAGAGACGCCGTCCCGCCGCCCTGCAGCGCCGCGATGCCGTAGGTGCCCAACCCCACCGCCGCCACGACGGCGGCCGCGACGCCCAAATGACGAAGCGGGGAGGAGCGGCGTCGGAGTGGCACGACCTCGGCACCGGCGTCCGCTTCGGCCGCCAGAGCCGCGGTGATCCGGGACACCAGCTCGTCGGGCATCGGCCCCGGGTCGGGAAGCCCGGCGAGCAGGGCACGCATCCCGGTGGGATCGTGCTCGACGGGCACACCGTCGTCGTGCGGCTGGGTCACGGGGTCCTCCGGGACGGGCCCTGGGGGCGTCGGGAGCGGGCGTCTGGTGACGGCACCCAGGGGTCCCGCCGTAGGTAGGACGTCACGGCGCCCCCCGTGGTTCCGCAGGGCCGGGAACGGAGGTGTCCGGTCGGGGGCCAAGGATGCCGGCCAGCGCCTCACGTCCGCGGAAACACCGGGACTTCACGGTGCCCTCGGCCACGTCGAGCACCTGGGCTGCCTCGGTCACCGACAGCCCGTGCATGTCCACGAGCACCAGGGCGAGGCGCTGGGCCTCCGGCAGCCGGGCCAGCGCGGCCCGGACGTCGAGGCGCGTCTCCGCGGAGCCGTGGTGGTCGTGCAGGTCGGGCAGGTCGAGCTCGCCGAGGTCCCCGGCCCGACGCACCGAGGTCCGCTCGCGACGGAGGCGGTCGAGGCAGGCGTTGACGACGACGCGGTGCAGCCACGTCGTGACTGCGGCGTCCCCCCGGTAGGCCTCGGCCCGCCGGAACGCCGAGATGAACGCCTCCTGAACGGCATCCGCGGCGAGCTCGGGCTGGGAGGTGGTGCGCAGGGCGACGGCGTACATCCGGTCCCGGTGGCGCCGGAAGAGCTCGCCGAAGGCCGCGCCACCGTCACCTGCCACGTGCCGCTCCAGGAGGTCACGGTCACTCAGGGACCTCAGGTCATCCGGCATCCCGACCGCCCGGCATCAGCCGGTGACGACGACCTCGTTGAGCCGCGCTCGCCGCTTGCCGTTGTCGTCCTCGGTGAGCTCGGTGAACCACACGACGACGTACTGGCCGCTGACGTCGGCCGGCACATCGAACTTCACCGTGCCCTCGGCACCCTTCTTCTCGCCGATCCTCGTCGCCCCCTCGAGGCGGTTGTCGGGTCCGATGTGCACCTCGACGTCCGCCTGCTGTGGCATGACGAGCTCGACCGTCTGGGGCTTCTTGTTGGGCCCGAGGTCGACGATGACGCCGAGACCCTTCTTGAGTCCGCCGAACTTGTCGCTGCGGTAGTTCTCCGAGACCCAGCCGGTTCCCCGGTCCCCGTCGTAGATCGTGGGTGTGAGCCTGTTGTTCTCCTCACCGTCACCCTCGGGGTCGTAGGCCTCGACCTTGAGGATGGCGAGCGGCTCGGGACTGCCGGCCGTCCCGCCCGCCGAAGGGCTGGCGGACGGTGCGCTGGGGGAGGGCTGCACGGTCGCCGCGCGGGTGGGCGGTCCACCGAGGGAGAAGTCGCTGTTGCCGCCGATGCGCGACACACCCCAGATGCCGATGACGAGGGCCAGGATGAGGAAGCCCGCCACGATCCCGAGGGCCAGCCGTGACTCGTCCTTGGTGAGTGGCTCTGCCGGCACCATGGGGGCCGGGTAGTCGAGACCGCTGCCCCCAGGCCCCGCGGCGGAGTCGGGGCTGAGCTCCGAGACCTTGTCGACGGCACGACGCGCGAGCCCCCCGACGCGCTCCCCGACACCGCTGAACGCGCCGGCCACGGCAGCGCCGGCCGCACCCGCGCCGGCGGCAGCAGCGCCGTTGCGGCGTGAGCGAGGTTCCGCATCGTCCGAGGTGCCCCCATGACCGGCCGGCTCCGCGTGTCTGGGGTGCTCGTCCCACCTGACGTCGTCCCAGCCGCCTGGGTGCGCCGGCTCCACGACCGGGTCGTCGGGGCGAGGTGGGTCCTGCCGCCAGTCCGACTCCGCGGGCAGGGGGAGGACGCGGGTGGCCTCCCGGCCGGGGACGTCCACCGGTGGTGGAGGCGCGACACCGTGGTCACCGGTCGGCCGGGTCATCCGGTCTGTCTCCGCCGTCAGCGGGTCCGGGGATGCCGTCCGGTCCCGCATCGCGGAGACTCCGGCCGCTCCGGCCGCTCCGGCGGCCGCGGCCGCGGCGCCCGCCGCCGCCCCGGTTGACGCACCGCCCGCACCGTGAGGCGCCTCGGCCGCGCGCCCGCTCGGCTCGGCGCCGGTCCAGATGGGGTGGGCTGCCGTGCGGTCGGAGGCGGGCTGCTCGATGGTCTCGGGCAGCCGCGCAGCCGCGACCGGCGGCGCGGCGGCCCGCGTGGTCGGGGTGACGGGGCGGCCGACGACCTGGCGTGAAGGCCAGGGGGCCACCTGTCGGGCGTAGTCCCCGGGGCTCGTCGGTCCCTGGTCGTCGTTGAGGGTCAGCCGGCAGATCGCGTCGAGGTCTCGGGGGACCCCGGCAGCGATCTCCGACGGTGCTGCCACGCCACCGGGCACCCGTGGTGCCGCCCCGAGGCCGGCACCGCCGGCACCGAGCGGCCACAGGCCGGTGAGCCCGGCATACGCCAGGGCGACGACTCCCACCGCGTCGCGTCGGCCAGCGTCCTCCGCCTCGGCACCGTCCTGGCCGGCGCGGATGGCAGCGGTCTCCAGGCCCCGCAGCCGGATGTCTCCGTCGGAGGTGCGCAGGACGTCGTCCGGGGTGAGGTCGAGGTGGTGCATACCCCGCTGGCGGGCGGACTCCAGGGCCGAGGCGACCTCGCCCGTGATCCGGCGCACCTCGTCCCCCGGCACGCCGCCGTCGATGACGAGCGACCCCAGCGTCCGTGCGTCCCCGAGGTCCTCCTCGACGACGTACGCCACGTCGTCGTCAGTGCCGACGTCGAGGATGCGGACGAAGACGACGTGGGTGACGGAGGCCGCGCGGCGGGCCGCGTCGAGCATCACCGGCGTCCTGTGGTCCTCTGCGGGGATGCAGAGGATGGACACGCTCCGGCCGAGGGTCGTGTCGTCGGCGGACCACCGCTCGACACCGTGCAGCTGCTCGAGCCGGCGGTGGACGGTGTACCGGCCGCCGAGGACGGTGCCCGGACCCACACCCCTCACCGCAGCTCCTCTCGATCGTCCCTCGCGGCGCGCAGGAGCGCCGGCACCCGCAGCCGACCGGGTGTGCGCCCATCGTAGACACTGCGGGCTCAGCGCCGCCCGAGTCGACGCCTCACCGGTTCCAGGGCGGTGGCCACCTCGGCAACGCCCAACGCCGTCGCCACCGACCAGGTGACGGCGAGCTGCACGAGGCCTGCGGCGGCCAGCACGAGCCCTCCGGACACGAGCCCCGCGATGCCGCGCGTCTCCCCGAGGTCGGGGAACACCTCACGGATGAGCCAGAGCAGGGCCAGGGCGGTGAGGACCGACGGGACGAGCAGCTTGAGGTACATCGATGCCACGCCTCGCAGGCCGAGGTGGCCGAGCCGGCGGTGCAGCACCCAGAAGCCGACGGCCGCCGCGACGACGAACGCCGTCGACTGGCCGAGGCTCAGCGCGAACGCCGTGAGGTTCGGGTCGAGGTTGGAGGCCACCAGCGCCCCGACCGTCGCGAGGCCGGTCGTCACGCACTGGAGGCGGAAGGTCATCCACGTCATCTGGTGCGCGTAGAACACCCGGTCGTTGAGGTACGTCCAGGCCATGGGCAGGACCATCCAGACCAGGCCGGCGAGCACCAGCGCGATGGCGCGCGTCTCCTCGAGCGTGTTGGTGAAGAAGAAGGTGGAGGCGACGTACGGCGCGAGCACGCCGATGAGCACGATGCCGGGCACGAGGATGACCGACGGCATCCGCAGCCCCTGGCCGTGGTAGCGCAGCACCTCACCGTGGTCCCCGCGGCTGGCCGCCTCCGACAGACGGGTGTACAGCGCGGTGACCAGGGAGACGGTGACGAGGCCGTGGGGGAGCATGACGATGAGCAGGGCCGGGTTGAAGGCCGCGAGCCCCGCCGCGGGCTCGCCGCTCGCCTCGCCCAGGCGCGTGGCCCGGGTGAGGACCCGTGACGTGACGACGAACCCGAGCTGGCTCACGACGATGGAGGCGAAGGTCCACTTGGCGACGTTGCTGACCTCACCGAGACCGTAGCCGCGCAGCCCCCACACCGGTCGGTAGCGGAAGCCGATCCGCCGGAGCGGGACGACCAGGCACAACGCCTGCGCGACGATGGAGAGGGTGGCCGAACCGGCGAGGACCGCCACCATCTCCGGGGTCCAGTCCGCTGGTGCGGCACGCTCGGGGTAGCCGGCCGCCATGAACCACAGGAGCCCGGCGACCGCCACGACGTTGGCGAGCGCCGGGGCCCACATGTAGCCGGCGAACCGGCCGTGGGCGTTGAGCACCTGCCCGAGGATCGTGTAGAGGCCGTAGAAGAAGATCTGCGGGAGACAGATGACGGCGAACACGGTCGCCAGGCCCAGGGCCTCGGCGTTGTCGACGTCGTAGTAGATGGGGATGATGACCGGGGCGAGGGCGGTGAGGACCACGGTGGCGACTGCGAGGATCACGAGGGAGACCGTGATGATGCGGTTGACGAACTCGTCGCCGTCCGGCCGCAGCCTCGCGCGCACGATCTGCGGCACGAGGATGGCGTTCAGGGTCCCGCCGGCGATGAGCAGGTAGAACGAGTTGGGCAGGGTGTTCGCCGCGGTGAAGGCGTCTGCGGCGAAGCCGGTGGTCCCGATGACGCCGGCGAGCAGGGCGGCCCGCACCAGACCGACCACGCGGGACACGAGCGTGCCCGAGGCCATGATCGCGCCGGCCCGACCGAGGCTCTGGCGGGGGGCGGGGAGCGGGGCGTCGCTGGGCCCCGCGGCCGAGGTGTCACTCATCGGTGGGTGGCGGCGGCGGCTCAGGCGTCGCCGGCGAGCCGCTGCCAGGCGACCCGGGCGATCCGGCGCTCGTTCGGGAACGTCAGGTGCCGGTGCGCGTCCCGCAACGGCAGCCACGCCACGTCGATGGCCTCGTGGTCGGGATCGTTCTCGATCGTCAGGGTGCCACCGACCGCCTCGAGGAGGTAGTGGTGGACGTACTTGTGGATCCGGCGCTCCCCGGCGGCGAACCAGTAGTCGATCGTCCCCAGCTCGATGAGGACGCGTCCCTCGATGCCGGTCTCCTCCGCCACCTCGCGCGCAGCCGTCTGCGGCAGGGTCTCCTCGCCCTCGATGTGGCCCTTGGGCAGGCACCACTCGACCCGTCCGGCCCGGTTGCGCCGGGCGATGACCGCGATCCGCGCCTCGCCCTCGTGGACGTCGACGACCACGCCTCCCGCGCTGCGCTCCTCCACCGCCGGAAGCCGCCGAGGTGGCACCCCGGTCGGATCGGTGGCGGCGTGGCTCATCCCGTCACTGTAGCCAGTGGGGCTGGCGGTGCCCCTGACGACGCGGAGACCCCGGCCCGCGACGAGCGTGCCCGGCGGTGCACCAGCGGTGCGACCGGACGGGACCCCCACCTGCGCGAGCGGCATACCCTTGGTCCTCGTGTCCACCCGCCAGCCGCCGGCCGCCCTGCTCCGGCAGGCGGTCGCCCACCTCGCGCCCGTGCTCCCGCTGCTGACCGACCTCGGCGAGCGGTTCGCGGCTGCGGGCCACGAGCTGGCTCTCGTCGGCGGGCCGGTGCGCGACGCGTTCCTCGGCCGCACCCCCACGGACCTGGACTTCGCGACGTCGGCCCGCCCGGACGACATCGAGGCGGTCCTCACCACCTGGGGAAGCGCGACCTGGGACATGGGACGGAGGTTCGGGACGATCGGTGCACGCCGTGGCGAGCGCGTCGTCGAGGTCACGACCTACCGGGCCGACGCCTACGACGGCGCGACCCGCAAGCCGGTCGTGGCCTTCGGGAGCTCGCTCCACGACGATCTCGTGCGGCGGGACTTCACCGTCAACGCGATGGCCCTGCGGTTCCCGGACCTGGAGTTCGTCGACCCGTACGGCGGGCTGAGCGACCTGGACGCCGGCATCCTGCGCACGCCCTCGCCGCCGGAGGTCTCCTTCGGCGACGACCCCCTGCGGATGATGCGGGCCGCACGGTTCGTCGCACAGCTGGGGCTCGTGCCGACGACCGAGGTGTATGCCGCGATGAGGCAGATGGCGGGCTCGGTCGAGATCGTCTCCGCGGAACGGGTGCGTGACGAGCTCGTCAAGCTGCTGCTCGCCGCGCACCCGCGCGCGGGGCTGGAGCTGCTCTGCGCCAGCAGCCTCGCGACCCATGTGATGCCCGAGCTGCCGGCGCTCCAGCTCGAGGTCGACGAGCACCACCGCCACAAGGACGTCTACGAGCACTCCCTGACCGTGCTCGAGCAGGCCATCGACCTCGAGGGACCCCCCGGCGGGCCCCCGGAGTCGGTGCCCGGACCCGACCTCATCCTGCGGCTCGCGGCGATCCTGCACGACATCGGCAAGCCGGCCACGCGCCGGTTCGAGGAGGGCGGGGGGGTCTCGTTCCACCACCACGAGGTGGTCGGTGCCAAGCTCGCCACCCGACGGCTCAAGGAGCTGCGGTTCGACAAGGAGACGACGAAGGCGGTCGCCCGGCTCGTCGAGCTCCACCTGCGGTTCCACGGCTACGGGAACGGCCAGTGGACCGACTCAGCGGTGCGTCGCTACATCACGGATGCCGGTGACCTCCTGCCGCGGCTGCACCGCCTGACCCGCGCCGACTGCACCACCCGCAACGTGCGGAAGGCGCGCCGCCTCGCCGCCAGCTATGACGAGCTCGAGGGCCGGATCGAGGCTCTGCTCGCACGGGAGCAGCTGGAGGCGGTGCGGCCCGACCTCGACGGGAACGAGATCGCCGAGACGCTGGGCATCCGTCCCGGGCCGGTGCTCGGGCGGGCCTACAGGCACCTCCTGGCCGTGCGCCTCGACGAGGGGCCGCTGGGCAAGGACGCCGCCCGCGAGCAGCTCCTCAGGTGGTGGGCGGAGCAGCCGGAGTCCCGGGGGTGACGTCGGCCGGCGCCCCGGGCGAGACGTCGGCCGGCGCCCAGTGCCTGACGTCGGCCGGGTCCCGCACTCGACGACCGAAGGACACGCCTCGTCGGCGGACGAGGTCCCGGCTAGGCTCGGCATCCCAGTCGTCGTCCGAGGGGAGCCGGTCCATGCAGGTCCTCGCCCTCCTGGCGGCCCCGGGCCGCGAGGTCCACGCCGGACCCGACCGTGGGGTCGCGCGCGTGGGACGGGGCGTCACATGAGCGTCGCCGAGCGCCGGAGCCTGGGCGGCACCGGTCTGCTCGTCCGCAGCGGGGTCGCCACGCACGTCGGCCGGGTGCGGGACCACAACGAGGACTCCGTGGTTGCCGGCAGCCGGGTGTTCGCGGTGGCGGACGGCATGGGTGGCCACGCGGCCGGTGAGGTGGCGAGCCGCATCGTCGCCGAGACCCTCGCCGAGCTGGACGAGCGGCCGCCCGCCCGCCCGGAGGACGTCGCCGGCGCACTCCACGAGGCCAACCAGCGGATGCTCGACTCGCAGGCCAGCCACCCGGAGCAGGGGGGCATGGGCACCACGGCGACCGGGCTGGCCCTGCTCGAGGACGGGGTGCGGTCGGACTGGCTGGTCTTCAACGTCGGCGACTCGCGCGTCTACCGCTTCACCGACGGCCGCCTGGTGCCGGTGACCCGCGACCACTCCGAGGTGCAGACGCTCCTCGACTCCGGCGTGATCGAACCCCGCGAGGTCGCCCACCACCCGCTGCGCAACGTCGTCACCCGGTCGATGGGCTCCGACCCCGCGCCCGAGGTGGACGTCTGGCTCATGCCGCCCACGGCGGGGGAGCGGTTCGTCGTGTGCAGCGACGGTCTCAACGGAGAGCTCGAGGACCGCGACATCCAACGGCTCGTCGCCGAGCACGACGACCCGCAGGTCGCGGCCGAGCAGCTGGTGGCTGCCGCGGTGGACGCCGGTGGGCACGACAACGTCACGGTCGTCGTGGTGGCCGTCGACGACGCACCGGCCGACGCCGGCTGACGGCATCCGCACATTCCGGATGCCGCCCGCCGGACGTGACGCGTCAGCGGACGGTCAGCGCTCTTCCTCGCCGCGGATGAAGGCCTCGAGCTTGGCGCGACCCAGGTCGTCCGGGCGCTGCTCGGGCGGGGACTTCATGAGGTAGGACGACGCCGAGAGCAGGGCACCGCCGACGCCGCGGTCCTTGGCGAGCTTCGCCGCGCGGATGGCGTCGATGATGATGCCCGCCGAGTTGGGGGAGTCCCACACCTCGAGCTTGTACTCGAGGTTCAGCGGGACGTCGCCGAACGCGCGACCCTCGAGGCGCACGTAGGCCCACTTGCGGTCGTCGAGCCAGGCCACGTAGTCGGACGGGCCGATGTGGACGTTGCGGTCCTCGGTCTTGCCCGCGAGCGCCCCGGTGAGGTTCGAGGTCACCGCCTGGGTCTTGGAGATCTTCTTGGACTCCAGCCGCTCGCGCTCGAGCATGTTCTTGAAGTCCATGTTGCCGCCGACGTTGAGCTGGTAGGTGCGGTCCAGCTGCACGCCACGGTCCTCGAAGAGCTTGGCCATGACGCGGTGCGTGATGGTGGCACCGACCTGGCTCTTGATGTCGTCACCGATGACCGGCACCCCGGCCTCCTCGAACTTCGCCGCCCACTCGGGATCGGAGGCGATGAACACCGGCAGCGCGTTGACGAAGGCGACGCCCGCGTCGATGGCGCACTGCGCGTAGAACTTGTCCGCCTGCTCGGAGCCCACCGGGAGGTAGGAGACGAGGACGTCGACCTCGGCGTCGCGAAGGGCCGCGACGACGTCGACCGGCTCGGCACCCGACTCGTCGATGGTCTGGCGGTAGTACTTGCCCAGGCCGTCGAGGGTGGTGCCGCGCTGCACGGTGACGCCCGTGGTCGGGACGTCGGCGATCTTGATGGTGTTGTTCTCGGAGGCGTTGATCGCCTCCGAGAGGTCCTTGCCGACCTTCTTGTCGTCGACGTCGAACGCCGCGACGAACTCGACGTCCCGGACGTGGTACTCGCCGAAGGTGACGTGCATGAGGCCGGGCACGACGGTGGTGGGGTCGGCGTCGCGGTAGTAGTGCACGCCCTGGACGAGCGAGGACGCGCAGTTGCCGACGCCGACGATGGCGACGCGGATGGAACCCATGTGCTTCTCCTGGGAGGTCGGGGTGGGTGGGTGGTCGGGTATGCCGGTACGCCGGGGCGGCGCGCCCGGCACCTACGGCTGGGGGCCGGGGTCCGTGGGGTGGCGGCGCTCGGCGTCGATGAGCTCACTGAGCCAGCGCACCTCGCGCTCGGTGGTCTCTTCGCCGTGGCGCTGGAGGGCGGAGGTGTAGGCGTCGATCCGCTCGCGGCTGCGGGTGGCCGCCTCGCGCACGCGGTCGAGGTCCTCCTGGAGGCGTGACCGCCGACCCTCGAGGATCCGGAGCCTCACCTCCTGCTCGGTGCGGGCGAAGAAGGCGAAGCGGACGTCGAACCCGTCGTCGTCCCACGCCGACGCATCCGCGCGGGCCACGAGACCGGCGAAGTGCTCCTTGCCGGCGGCGGTGAGCTCGTAGACGACGCGCTGACGTCGGCCCGACGGCCCGGCGGGATCACTCGTCTGGGCGATGAGGCCGCGGTCGAGAAGACCCTTGAGGGCGGGGTAGAGCGTGCCGTAGGACAGGGCACGGAACGGGCCGAGCGCGGTGTTGAGGCGTCGTCGCAGCTCGTAGCCGTGGGTCGCTCCCTCGTGGAGGAGCCCGAGGATGGCGAACTCCAGCAGGCGTGCACGACGGCTGACCACGGGACCACCTCCTGGCTCTGGGACCGGACGGACAAACGCGTCGTTTGTCAGGAACGACGCTAACACGGATATATCGGTTCGATACATCGAGGCCGGTCGCCATCGCCGTCCGTCCGGCGGCGGCATTCAGGTTTCGTCAAGGAAGCCGGTCATACTGGAGTGCGGTCGTGCGCGCACATCCCTGCCACACAGGCCCTCGAACGCCCTCCCCCTCTGTCCCGGAAGCAGCATGAGTTCACCGCAACCCCTCACCCGCGCCGAGGTCAAGGCAGCGCGCGCTCGCGCGGCCCGGTCTGCCACCACGACCGGCTCTCCCTCCCGAGGGGGCGGAGCGTCGGGAGCCCCTGGGACCTCGGGGCCAGCAGAGCCGGGCGAGCCGTCGCGCGGCCGGCGCTGGCTGCGGGGGGGCCTGTGGACGCTGCTCGGTCTCTTCGTGCTCGGCGTCCTCGGGGTGGGCGTGGCCTACGCGATGACGGACCTGCCCGAGCCCAACGAGATCGCCACTGCTCAGGCCTCGATCGTCTACTACGCCGACGGCAAGACCGAGATGGCGCGGCTGTCGGACGCCGAGGGCAACCGCGAGTCGGTGCCTCTGGACACGGTGCCCGACCACATGCAGAAGGCGATGCTCGCCGGGGAGGACCAGGACTTCTACCAGAACAACGGGGTCTCGCCGACGGGGATCGCCCGAGCGGTCTGGGTGGCGGTCAAGGGCGGCCAGGCGACGCAGGGCGGGTCGACGATCACCCAGCAGTACGTCAAGAACTACTTCCTCACCGCCGACCGCACGCTGGAGCGCAAGGCCCGCGAGATCCTCATCGCGGTGAAGATCGACCGGCAGCAGTCCAAGGACGAGATCCTCGAGAACTACCTCAACACCATCTACTACGGCCGCGGCGCGTACGGCATCCAGACAGCCGCCAAGGCCTACTTCAACAAGGACGTCTCGAAGCTCACCGTCGCCGAGAGCGCGTTCCTCGCCTCCGTCATCCGCGGCCCGTCCCTCTACGACCCGGGTCTGGGCGAGGCGCAGCAGGCGAACGCGCAGCAGCGGTCCGGGTTCATCCTCGATGCCATGGTCGAGAACGGTTGGCTCAGCTCGGAGGAGCGGGCTGCGGCCACGTTCCCCGATACGTTCGTCAAGTACACCCAGCGCAAGCAGAGCGGCCCCACCGGGTACATCGTCGAGATGGTGAAGAACGAGCTCGTCGCGAAGCACGACCTCACCGCGACCGACATCGACCGCGGCGGGCTCCGCGTCGTCTCGACGGTCGAACGCCCGAAGCAGGTCGCGATGCAGAATGCCGTCAAGGAGGAGCGTCCCGAGGACACCCCGTCGGTCCACGTCGGCATGGCGTCGATCACGCCCGGTGACGGCGCCATCGTTGCGGTCTACGGGGGCGAGGACTACGCCAAGCGCCAGCAGAACGCCGCGACCCAGGACAAGATGCAGGCCGGCTCGACGTTCAAGATCTTCACCCTCATCGCCGCCCTGCAGTCCGGCGACGTGAGCCTGAAGTCCCGCTTCGACGGCGCCAGCCCGCGCTACTTCGAGGAGTTCGCCGACCCGGAGGCGGACACCGCCGCGGCCCGTCGCGGCCGCGTCAAGAACTTCGGCGACGAGTCCTTCGGCAGGATCGACCTCCGGCGGGCCACCGGTCGCTCGGTCAACACCGTCTACGCCGAGCTCAACATCCTCGCCGACCCGAAGAACACGATGAAGGCCGCCCAGGACGCCGGGGTCCGCTCGAAGCTCGAGCCCAACGTCGCGAACGTCCTCGGCACCGACTACGTCACCGTGATGGACATGGCCAGCGCCTTCGCCACGATCGCCGCCCAGGGCGTCCGGTCCGATCCCTACATCGTCAAGGAGATCCGGTTCCAGGACGAGAACGTGCCGACGATCACCGCCGAGCCGAAGACCCAGCAGGTCTTCGACAAGGACCTCATGGCCGACGTCATCGACGCCATGACGTACCCCGTCGAGGGCGGGACCGCGCGGTACGTGGGTGAGAACCTCGGCCGCCCGGCCGCCGGCAAGACCGGCACGTCCGAGAGCTTCCGGTCGGCGTGGTTCGACGGCTACGTGCCGCAGCTCCAGGCGGCCGTCGGCCTCTACCGGAGCGGGAAGGACGGCGAGGAGCTCCAGATGGAGAACCTGCCGAATGCCGGCGACATCACCGGAGGGACGTTCCCGGCGCGGATCTGGACGGCATACATGAAGGAAGCGCTGGAAGGCACCGACGTCGAGCAGTTCCCCAAGCCGGCGAACATCAACAAGGACGCCGACCCGCCGCCGCCGACCACCACCCGCCCTCCGTCGACACAGGCCCCCACGACGTCGCAGCCGCCGACCTCGGCGCCGCCGCCGACGCGGGGCCCGCCGGCGCCGACGGAGACGAAGAGCAACGGCAACCCGAGTCCGGGCCCGCCGACTCCGGAGCCCACCGCGACGCCCACCGAGACCTCGTCCAAGGGCGGCGGCCCACCGCCACCGGGCGGCTGACCGGGGGAGATGTCCGTGCGACGCGCGAACGACGCGCCGGAGCCGGTGCTGCCCGCGGGCCTGACGACGGCGGTCGGTGGGCCCGCGGGTCGGCGCCTGCGCCGACCGGATGCCGGGCCGCTGGCCCCGCTGGCCCCGGTGGTGCTCCTGCTCGCCGTGCCGTTGTCGCTCGCGGCCCTGCGCCAGGCAGGGTGTCTCGCTGGTGGCTGGCGTGGCGGGACGCCGCTGTGGCGCCAGTGCGGCTCCCCACTCGTGGAGTCCTTGCCGGCGGCCGACCTGGGGCGGGGGCTCACGGCATACCTGTCGGGGGACGTCCGGCTCGACGAGCCCGTGCTGACCGGCGCCGTCACCGCGGCGCTCGCCGGCTTCTCGCCGGGTGCCGGCACGGGCGAGCAGCGCTGGTTCCTCGTCCTGTGGATGCTGCTCGCGTCGGTGCTGCTCGTCGCCCTGGTGGTCGTGGTGGGAACCGTTCGGCGGCACCCGGCGGCAGATCCCGTCGTCGTGGCGCTCTCCCCCGTGGTGGCCCTCACCGTCCTGCTCTCGGCCGACCTGGTGCCCATCGTGATCGCCGTGACCGGTGTCTGGGCGTGGACCCGCGACCGGGCCCGCCTGGCCGGTGCCCTCATCGGCCTGGCAGTGCTCGGCGGCGCGCTCGCGGCCGTGGTGCTGCCCGTGCTGGCCCTGCTCCCGGGGCCGGGCGCCGTGCCCGCCGTGAGACGCCTGCTCGTCGCAGCGGGGGTGACGGTCGCCGGCCTCGCGGCGTCGGTGTCCCTCCTCGACGTCGACACGCTCACCCGGCCGTATGCCGCCTGGCTCACCGATGGCGCCGGCCCGGGGTCGCCGTGGTACCTCGCCACGCTCGCCGGTCACCCCGCGGACGCGAGGCTCGTGGTCGCCGGAGCGGCCCTCGGATGGGTGGCGGCGGCGGCCCTCGTGGTGGTCCGCGTCCGCCGGTGGCCCCGCCCCGTCATCGGTGCCGTGGTGGTCGTGGGCCTGGCGGTGGTGCTGGTCACCAGCCCCTCTCTGCCACCGCAGTCCGCGCTCTGGCTGCTGCCGTTCCTCGCCCTCGTGGGCCTGGGCTGGCGTGACCACCTCGTGTGGGCCGGGGCGGAGGCCGTCCACGCGGTGGCGCTCTCCGCCTACCTGGCGGCGGCCGCCGACCCACAGCACGGTCTGCCCGCCGGGTGGTACGCCCTCGCGCTGTCCCTGCGGCTCCTCGCGGTGGGCTGGGTCGCGAGCCGCGCGTGGGTGGCGGCAGGCGAGCGAGGCCCTGCTCCCAGTAGCGGGACCCCTGGCGAGGAGGTGCGCGGCACAGCGAGCGGCGCGAGTTGGGTGGATGCCGAGGCGGCCGGTACCCTTGCGTGGTTGCCCTCACGACGCCCTGTGGAAAAGTCCACGGGCCGTGTCGGCGGCAATGCATACCCTCCTGTCACGGAAGGACCGTGACCGCCACAGACCAGAGGAGGCGGGTTAACGCATGCGTCAGTACGAACTCATGGTCATCCTCGACCCGGAGCTCGACGACCGGACGGTCCAGCCGTCGCTCGAGCGGTTCCTCAAGGTCGTGACCACCGATGGCGGGACCGTCGACACCGTCGACATCTGGGGCCGCCGTCGCCTCGCCTACGAGATCAGGAAGAAGTCCGAGGGCATCTACGCCGTCGTCAACTTCACCTCCGAGCCGGCGACGGCCAAGGAGCTGGACCGCCAGCTCGGCCTCAACGAGTCGGTCATGCGGACCAAGCTCATGCGCCCCGGCGCCTGAGCGGTCCATCCACCGCACCACGTCGGCACGGCTGAAGAAGGAGCCACTCACCCATGGCAGGCGACACCACCATCACGATCGTCGGCAACCTCACCGCCGATCCCGAGCTCCGGTTCACCCCCTCGGGGGCTGCCGTCGCGAACTTCACCGTGGCGTCCACGCCGCGCACGTTCGACCGGCAGGCCAACGAGTGGAAGGACGGCGAGACCCTTTTCATGCGCTGCTCGATCTGGCGTGACGCGGCCGAGAACATCGCCGAGTCCCTCCACCGGGGCACGCGCGTCATCGTCACCGGGCGGCTGAAGTCGCGGTCGTACGAGACGAAGGAGGGCGAGAAGCGCACCGTCGTCGAGCTCGACGTCGACGAGGTCGGCCCGTCGCTGCG